>NZ_DBEZHV010000005.1:0-128680 GCF_048189965.1 Olsenella phocaeensis
CCCTTGACTCAATCTAATAAACCTTCCATACATATACTATAGATTTTCATTTTCATTCACCACTGAGAATCACGCCACTCCGGGCGGGAGGCGGGCGGTCGCCAGTTGCTAGAATCTTCTGGGACCCGGAAGTGGCCGGGACACGAGCCTTGGAGGGAAACCGGTGGCAGAAGAGGTGCGAGGGGAGCTCACGCTCAGGGTCGAGAGGATGGCCTACGGGCCCGACTCCGTCGCCCATCGCGACGACGGGAAGGCGGTCTTCGTGAGCGGCGGCGTTCCCGGGGACCTGGTGCGCGCACGCGTGGACCAGGACGGCAAGAGCCTCTCCCACGCAGTCGTCACCGAGGTGCTCGAGCCTTCGGAGATGCGGGTGCGCCCCGCCTGCCCCCTCGTCCCGGTCTGCGGCGGCTGTCCCTGGGCGGGGCTCTCCGAGGGCGCCCAGCTGGAGCAGAAGCGCTCCAGCGCGGTGGACGCGCTGGTGAGGATCGGCCACATGGACCCCGCTCGGGCTGAGTCGCTGGTCGCGCCCTGCGAGTCCCCCGGCGAGCGCTGGGGGTACCGCAACAAGGTCGAGCTCGCCTTCGAGCGTCACGGACGGCGCAGCCTGATCGGCATGCATGACAGGTCCGGGACGGGCGTGGTCAAGGTCGACTCCTGCCCCCTCCTCGACGCCCGCCACTCCAAGCTCACCAAGTCCGTCGCCGGCGCGCTGAGCTACCTCTCCAACTCCCACGGGCTCGACATCGACCGCGTGGGCATCAGGGCCTCCCGTCGCACGCGCGAGGTCGAGATTGCCCTGTGGACCGAGCCCGGCCCCTTCCCCCGGGCGCAGGTCGCGAAGGTGTTGCAGGAGGCGACAAGGGCGAGCTCAGTCGTGCGCGTGCTCACCAAGGGTCCCAAGAAGGCCCGGCGCGTGACGGGCGTGGAGCGGCTCTCGGGCGCGGGCTGCTGGGGCGAGCAGGTCGCGGGTGGGACAATGCTCCTCTCCGCCCCCTCCTTCTTCCAGGTCAACACCAAGGGCGCCGAGCGACTGGTCGAACTCGTGATGGAGGGGCTCGACCCAGACGAGGGCGACGTCGCCATGGACCTCTACTGCGGGGCGGGCACCTTCACCCTGCCCCTGGCGCGACGCGTCTCATGGGTGGACGCCGTCGAGTCATACGGACCCGCCGTCCGCGACCTCAGGCGCAACCTCGAGCGAGCGGGGCTCGACAACGTCGACGCCGTGGGTGGGGACGCAGGGCGCGAGTTCCCGGACTCCGATGCGGACGTGATCGTGGTGGACCCGCCGAGGGCAGGGCTTGCCGAGGACGTGGTGGAACGGCTCAGCGAGCAGCCGGCGCGCGCCATCGCCTACGTCTCGTGCGACCCGGCGACGCTCGCGCGCGACCTCGCGCGCTTCGGCGAGAGGGGGGTCTTCTCCCCCGTCCGCATCACTCCCGTGGACCTCTTCCCCCAGACCTTCCACGTCGAGTGCGTGACATTGCTGTCGAGGGCCCGGGGCTGAGGCCCGAGAGCCTCTAAGAGGCCGGATGGTGCCTTGGGGCTCGTGCTGTGGGCCGGACGCCGCAGGGGAAGTCGGAATCTGGGGGTGGCAGATGGAGATAAGGGAGTACACGGACTATCGCGAGGACGAGATACTGCCGCTCTATGATGCGGTGGGCTGGACGGCATACACGAGAGACCCCGCAGCTCTGCGAAACGGCTTCGTGCATTCTCTGCTGGTTTTGGCCGCTTACGAAGGCGACGAGCTGCTTGGTGTCATCAGGGCCGTCGGCGACGGCTTCACCATTGTGTTCATCCAGGATGTCCTGGTCTACCCCGAGAGGCAGCGGCAGGGAGTCGGCACGGCACTAGTCGAGGCCGTGCTCGACCGCTATGGCGACGTGCGCCAGATAGAGCTTGCGACCGACGACAACGAGAAGACCAAGGCCTTTTATCGGTCAATGGGGTTCCGTACGCTTTCGGAGCTGGGCTGTTGCGGATTCATGAGACGCTGATGACCTTCGGCCGCCACGCCCAACCCGAAGTGGGCCCATGCGTATGGCGTCCCTTTTGGACGGACGAGCCCCAGTGGCTCGCGCGCTACCCACATTGGCACTAGCGCTCCGGGCGAAGTAATAGTACAAAGGGGTCTAGAGAACTTGGGTAAGGGGCCTGGGTTCGGATTCAGAGTGAGAGGAAACCACCATGAAGGCAACTGTGAACGAGGATTGCATCGGCTGCGGTCTCTGCGAGTCCACCTGCGCCGAGGTCTTCGCCATCGGTGACGAGGGCGTCGCCGAGGTCATCGTCGACGAGGTCCCCGAGGAGAACGAGGACAGCGCCCAGGAGGCCGCCGACAACTGCCCCGTCAGCGCCATCACCGTCGAGTAGCACAGCTACCAACGAGCGTGACGCCCGGGAGCCGCTGACGCGGCTCCCTTTTTCTTGGAGGAACAGCATGCGCATCGCACTGGGATCTTCTTCGCCCCGCCGCCGCCAGCTGCTGGAGGAGGCGGGGTTCGAGCTCCTCGTGCTCCCACCTGAGGTCGACGAGACGCGCCAGGAGGGAGAGTCTCCCGTCGCCCTCGTCGAGCGCCTCGCGAGGATGAAGGCACAGGCCTGCCTTGCCCTCCCCCAGCTCCAAGCACCCGGGCGCTCCGGCTGCCAGGCCGTGGTCGCCGCGGACACCGTCGTCTGGATGCCCGGACGGGACGTCCTGGGCAAGCCTAGGGACACGCATGACGCGGCCCGCATGCTGAGGGAGCTGTCAGGGCGGGAGTCGCGGGTCTCGACCGGCGTCTGCCTGGCAGCGCTGCCCGAGCACGGCTCTCCCCGCCCGGCCTCCTTCGTCGAGACGACGACCGTGTCCTTCTGGGAGCTCACGCGCACCCAGATCGATGCCTATGCCCAGAGCGGTGAGCCGCTCGACAAGGCCGGTGCCTATGGCATTCAGGGGCGCGGCCGTTTCCTGGTACGCTCTATAGCCGGTGACTACCAGAACGTCGTGGGGCTTCCCGTCTCCCGGCTCGTCCGCGAGCTCTCGGACCTGCTGGGCGACGAGGTGGACCTCGCGGCCCAAGTGCTAGGAGGAGCGCAGTGAGCAGGATCGACGGAGCCGCCTTCCCCATTGCGGGCGTGTTCGCGGCGAGCGTGTCGAACCACGAGGCGGGCACGGGATGCACGGCCATCGTCTGCCCCGAGGGGGCGACGGGGGCCGTGGACGTGCGAGGGGGAGCCCCCGCCACGAGGGAGACGGACCTCCTGAGGCCCGAGGAGACCGTGAGCAAGCTCCACTGCGTCGTGCTGTCGGGCGGCAGCGCCTACGGGCTCGCGGCGGCCTGCGGAGCGGCCGAGAAGCTCGAGCGCAGGGGCATCGGCCTCGACGTCGGGGTAGGCGTCGTCCCCATCGTGAGCTCCGCCTGCGTCTTCGACCTCGCCTGTGGTTCCCCCGACGTCCGTCCGGGGACGGCGGAGGGCGCGCTCGCCGTGGCCCGTGCGCTTGACGAGAGGGACCGTGAGCTCGAGGCGGGCAACCACGGCGCTGGCTGCGGCTGCACCGTGGGCAAGCTCCGCGGGCCCGCCCACGCGATGAAGGGCGGCCTAGGACGGGCGACCGCAAGTTCCGGCGAACTCGTCTGCTGCGCCATCGCCGCGGTGAACGCCTTCGGGAACGTGGTCGACCCAAAGGACGGAAGCCCCGTCGCGGGCACCCTATCAAACGAGGGCCGTCCCCTCGACCTCGCGGGGTCACTCGCGGCCCACTCTGACCATGTGCCCTTCCTGAGGACCAACACGACCATCTCCTGCGTGGTGACCAACGCCTTCCTCACGAAGGCCCAGGCCACCAAGGTGGCGCAGATCTCCGCCGACGCCTACGCGCACGCCATCAAGCCCACCCACACCACCAACGACGGCGACACCATCTTCGTGATGGCGACCGGAGAGGTCGAGGTGACGGTCGACGAGGTGGGCATGCTCGCCACGAGGGCGCTCGAGGAGGCCATCGTGGACGGCGTCCGCTCCGCCGAGGGCGCCTACGGCTTCCCTGCCGTCAGCGACCTCGAGTGAGGTGTTGACAGGCCGATCGTCGTGCGACTAGGCCCCTCCGCTTCGCAGGTGGGCCTTTTTACGGCTCGACAGGCTAGAAAACTGCGCACGGTATCTTTCCAGAGCGAGAATCATCTGGGCAAACGTCACGCGTCTTCACAATTCGACGCTATCGTGCGCAGTTTTCCGCTTGGGTGCCCCGATGAGGCGGGCGTCCGCCAGGGACGGCTAGTTGAACTTGACCAGCCTCCGGGCGATGCGGTAGATGCCGACCGTGGCCCTTCGGCCACCCTCTCCGGGAAGGTTCATGGCGATGCCCACGAGCCCGTTGCGCGCCCTCCAGTACATGCGCGCGTCGAACTGCCGGAGCTCCTTCCAGAGCGAGTCGAGGTCGTCCATGGCGGAGGGATCGTCAGAGAGCTTCGAGAAGATGGAGCAGGCGGCCATCATGAGGGTGAAGTGGCCCACCATGTAGCTCCGCAGGCGACGGCTCGGTATGTCGTCGTAGAGATGGTAGGCGCGCATCATCACGCGGGTGACCCGAAGCTGCTGGTCGATGCGCGATACCATCACGTCCTCGTTCACCGACTGGTCCTCCCGCCCGATGAAGTAGCGGTAGAGGTCCACGTCCAGGTAGTAGAGGGTGCGGCAGCGCGGCAGGGGGACGTAGGCGTAGATGTTGTCCACGTAGAAGGTGTGCGCCGGCATGGGCACCCCGCCGTCGCGCAGCACGTCGGTGCGGTAGCAGAGGGCGTGCATCAACATGTTCTGGGCCATGTTGAAGTGGCCGATCCTGTCCCACCCGATGATCTTGCGCTTGGGAAGGGCGAACCCGTAGTCGACGACGTTCTGCTTGCCGTCCTCCGCATGCTCGTACACGTAGTTGGTCACCACGAGGTCGACGCGCGTCTCGTAGGCAATGAACTCGCGCAGGGTCTTGAGCAGGGCCCGGAGGGCTTCCTCGTCGACCCAGTCGTCGGAGTCGACGATCTTGAAGTAGGTGCCGTCCGCAGCCTCCAGGGCGGCGAGCACCGCCATTCCGTGCCCGCCGTTCTCCTGGTGCACGACCTTCACCAAGCCAGGAAAGCGGCCCTCCCACTCACGGGCCTTGGCCAGCGTGTCGTCCTTCGTGGACCCGTCGTCCACGATGACGATCTGGACGTCCTCGGCGTGGCCCGAACCCTCGAGAATGGACCCGATGCAATGGTCCATGTACTCGGCGGAGTTGTAGCACGGCACGCCAAAGCTGATCGTCTTCTTCTGACTCGTCTGCGACATCAATCGGACCTCGACCGGGACCCTCGGCTAGTGGTTGGAGATGATCTCGTCGGAGAGCTCGAGCGCGGAGGCGGTGACGCCGTCCATGTCGTAGTAGCGGTACTCGGCGAGACGACCCACCACGTGGAAGTTGACAAGCCCGCTCGTGCGGTCGCGGTAGCGACGGTAGAGCTCGAGGTTCTCGGGCTCATTGATGATGTAGTACGGGGTCTCGCCCACGCCGGGGATGTAGCTGCGGGAGTACTCGCGCATGATGGTCGTCTTGCCCGGAAGGACCTGGCCGGTGAGGTGCTTGAACTCCGTGATGCGGGTGAAGTTCTCGCTCACGGTGTAGTTGACGGTGCCCACGGGCTGGAACTGGTCCATGTCCAGGGTCTCGAAGACCATGTCGAGCGTGCGGTACGGCAGTGCGCCGAGGTCGAAGCCGTAGAGCTCGTCCAGGGGACCGGTGTAGATGACCTCGCCGCCAAAGGGCCTGCCGCAGACGTTGACCACGCCGTCCGCCGTGCTGAGGAGGTCCCGGGCATCGACGCCCACGTAGACCTTGATCAGGTCGTGGTCGAGCATGCGCTCGAACATGGCGGTATAGCCGTCGGCGGGCATGCCCTGGTTGGGCGCCAGGGGGAAGTAGCGGTCGTCGTCGCCCACGAAGACGGGAACGCGGCCCATGACGGAGGGGTCGATCTGGTCGGGCGTCTTGCCCCACTGCTTCATCGTGTAGTGCAGGAAGACGTTCTCGTAGACGTAGTCCGCCACCTCGGAGAGGTCGGGGTCGTTCTTCTCGCGCAGCTCCATGATGGGGACCTTCTTGTCCATGCCGAAGGTCGCGACGAGCTTCTGGAAGAGCCGCTCTCCCCTCTCCTCGCCGAAGGCGAGCTTGAGGGACGTGTGGTTAAAGGGGACGGGCATGAGGGTGCCATGCACGTCGGCGAGGACTTTGTGCTGGTACTCCGTCCAGTCGGTGAAGCGCGAGAGGAACTGGTGGGCGCGCTCGTCGGAGGTGTGGAAGATGTGCGGGCCGTACTTGTGCACCAGCACGCCGGCCTCGTCCTCGTAGTCGTAGGCGTTGCCCGCCACATGGCCGCGGCGCTCGAGGATGCAGACCTTGAAGCCGCAGGCCTCGGCCAGACGGCGCGCGCAGACGGCACCGGCGTATCCGGCCCCCACGACGATGGCGTCGAAGGAGGAGGGGTTGAAGTCGTCCGGAAGGCCTGCGTTGAGGTTCATGGTCGTTTCCCTTCGATGGGCGGCCCGCACGTGACGCGGGCGCTGCGCACAAATAAATCGAGTTGCAGGCCCCTGCCCGCGGCTCGATTCCTTGGTCGATTCTATCACGCCGCCCTATAATGGGGAGGATTGCACCCAAAAGCCAGGCCCAGGCCCCATAGATTGGGGCCGAGCGGCCTTCTTGGGCAGGGAACAACAACCAGAAGGAGAGTCGATGAGCGAGTTTCTGCAGCGCATGAAGGACGCAGCCAAGGCCGACGTCAAGACCGTCGTCCTGCCCGAGGGCGAGGACCCCCGCACCATCGAGGCGGCCAGGAAGATCGTCGCCGAGGGCCTGGCGAAGCTCGTCATCCTGGGTGACCCCTCCCAGATCGACGTCGAGGGCGCAGAGGTCATCGACCCCAGGACCAGCGAGCGGCACGAGGCATACGCCCAGAAGTTCGCCGAGCTGCGCGCGAAGAAGGGCGTGACCATCGAGCAGGCCCGCGAGCAGATGGACGACGCCACCTACTTCGGCACCATGATGGTGAAGATGGGCGACGCGGACGGCCTGGTCTCGGGCGCCTGCCACTCCACCGCCAACACCCTGCGTCCCGCGCTGCAGATCCTGAAGACCGCCCCTGGCACCAAGCTCGTCTCAGCCTTCTTCATCATGTGCACCGACAAGGCGGAGTACGGCCAGGACGGCACGCTGCTCTTCGCCGACTGCGGTCTGAACATCGACCCCACCGCCGAAGAGCTGTCCGAGATCGCCATCGCCTCGGCCAACACCTGGAAGCAGTTCATGAGCGACGAGCCCAAGGTCGCCATGCTCTCCTTCTCCACCAAGGGCTCCGCCAAGGGAGAGGTCCCCGAGAAGGTCCAGGAGGCCACCCGCCTCGCCAACGAGAAGGCCCCCGAGCTCGCCCTCGACGGCGACCTCCAGCTCGATGCCGCCCTCGTGAAGAGCGTCGCCGCCCTCAAGGCCCCCGAGTCAAAGGTCGCCGGCAACGCCAACATCCTGGTCTTCCCCGACCTCGAGGCGGGCAACATCGGCTACAAGCTGGTCCAGCGCTTCGCCGGCGCCGAGGCCTACGGCCCGGTGCTCCAGGGCATCGCCAAGCCCGTCAACGACCTGTCGCGCGGCTGCTCCGCCGACGACATCGTGGGCGTCGTCGCCATCACCGCCGTCCAGGCCCAGATGGCCGAGTAGCCCCTCCGGCACAGGCCCCAGGACGAACGGTGGCCCCTCTCGCCCACATGGGCGAGAGGGGCCACCTCCTTTTCTGGCGAACCCCGTGCCTGGAAGCCTAGCGTCTCGCCAGCGCCGCGTCCGGGGCGGACTCCGCCTCGCGTATCCACTCCGCGGGCATCTTCCAAGCCCGGAGGTCGGTGTGCAGCAGCTCCTCGGCGAGCTCGGAGTTGGGCTCTCCGAAGAACTCCTCGTAGCAGCGCCTGACGGCGGGGCTCTCGTAGGAGTTGCGCCACTCCGAGCGCCTGTCGAAGCCGTAGAGCGCCTGCCCGCGCACGCCGGCAAGCTCCTGCCCCTCGTGGATGGGCTGCCCGCCGCCGCCCACGCAGCCGCCGGGGCAGGCCATGACCTCGACGAAGTCGTATTGGGCCTCTCCCGAGACCAGCGCCTTGCAGAGGGCGTCGGCATTGGCCAGCCCGTGAGCGACGGCCACCCTGAGCGTGGTCCCCGCCAGGTCGAAGCTGGCCTCCTTCCATCCCTCGAGGCCCCTCACGTCGCCGAACATGTCGTCCTTGGGCGGCCTCCCGCTCACCAGGTAGTGCGCGGTCCTGAGCGCGGCCTCCATGACGCCGCCCGTGGCCCCGAAGATGATGCCCGCGCCTGTCCCCACGCCCAACGGCTCGTCGAAGGGCTCCTCCCCGAGGCTCGCCACGTCCACGTGGTCCGCCCTCAGGAGCCGTTCGAGCTCGCGCACCGTGAGCGCGCAGTCGACATCGGGGTCCCCGCAGGCGTCGTTCATGTTGGGATAGGCGCACTCCGCCTTCTTCGCCACGCAGGGCATGATCGAGAGCGAGAAGACCTTGTGGGGGTCGAGCCCCAGCAGCTGGGCGTAGTAGCTCTTCACCACGGCGCCGAACATCTGCTGGGGGCTCTTGCTGGTGGACACGTCGTCCACCAGCTCGGGGTGGTGCGCCTTCACGAAGCGGACCCAAGCGGGGCAGCAGGAGGTCATGAGCGGGTAGGGACGGCCCTCGCCCAGGTGGCGGAGGAGCTCGGTGCCCTCCTCCATGATGGTGAGGTCGGCCGCCACGTCGGTGTTGACCACGTAGTCGAAGCCCATGTGACGGAGGGCGGAGACGAGGCGCCCCATGCCCGCCGTCTCCCCCAGGCCCCAATGGTCGCCCCAGGAGGTGCGCACGGAGGGGGCTATCTGGACGACGGTCGTCACCTCGGAGTCCTGGAGCGCGTCGTAGACGCGGGACACGTCGTCGCGTTCGCGCAGCGCACCCACCGGGCAGTGGGTGATGCACTGGCCGCAGAGCGTGCAGTCCACGTTGAGGATGCTGGCCCCGTCGGCCACGTCCACCGTGGTGTGGGTCGCGCGGTTGGTGATCCCCCAGACGTGCGAGGCCTGGACCTTGTCGCAGACCTGGATGCAGCGCATGCAGCGGATGCACTTGTCGTTGTTGCGTATGAGGGGGAAGCCCTGCGGCCAGGAGCCATGGGGAAGGATGGTGGGATATGGCATGCCCACGAGGCCAAGGTCGTTTGACACCTCCTGCAGCGAGCAGTTGCCCGAGCGCACGCAGGTCGTGCAGGTCGCGTCATGCTGCGAGAGGAGCAGGAGCACGTTCTCGCGGCGGGCGCACCTCACCTTGGGGCTGTTGGTGAGGACTTCCATCCCCTCTTCGACGCAGTTGTTGCAGGAGGCGACGAGGCGCTCTCGGCCCTTGACCTCCACGACGCAGACACGACAGGAGCCGATCTCGTTCAGCTCCCTCAGGTAGCAGAGGGTCGGGACCTTGGACCCCGCGGCGCGGCAGGCGTCCAGGATGCTGGTGCCTGCGGGGACCGTGACGGGCGTCCCGTCCACGACGAGGCTCACCGCCTTGGTCGCGACGTCCCTCTCGCCTTGCTCGTGCTCGTGTCCTACCACTGGATCTCCCTCCCCCCACGGAAGGCTCCGAAGCCGAAGTGGTCGCAACGCAGGCAGCGCGAGGACTCCTGCAGCGCCTCCTCGGGCGTGAGCCCGCGCTCTATCTCCTCGAAGTCCCGCTTCCTCTCCCCCGCCTCCCGCAGGATGGTCTCGCAGCGGGCGCAGTGCCCCATGTCCTCGAGCTGGGGTGCGGGCACGTCGACGTCGAGCTCGATCCTGTGGTCGAAACCCAAGTAGTTGTCGATGTTGCCCGCGGCCACCTTGCCGGCGTTTATTGCCTTGATGACGGTGGCGGGACCCGTCTGGCAGTCCCCGCCCGAGAAGACGCCCTCGAGCTCGGGGATGCTCGCGTCGGTCTGGGTCGAGATGCGGCCCCAGGAGGTGGGGATGCCCAACCCCTCGAAGGGTGCCGACTCGATGGCCTGGCCGATGGCGACGACCACGCGGTCGCAGGCGATGGTGCGCTCGGGCGCCGAGGCAGGTCGGGGAGTCGGCCTGCCCCCGCGGTGCCCGCCGATGAGCTGGGGCTGGACCACGAGCCCCGCGACCCTGCCCTCGGAATCGGCCTCTATGCGGACAGGGGCGTTGAGCTCCAGGATCTCGCAGCCCTCGGCCCGGGCGCCCTCGATCTCCTCGTCCTGCGCCGTCATGTCGCAGGCACGGCGGCGGTACACGATGTAGACGCGCTCGGCGCCGCAGCGCACGCTGGAGCGCGCGACGTCCATGGCAACGTTGCCGCCGCCCACGACGCAGACGTGCTGTCCCGAGAAGTCGGGCATCTCTCCGTCGCCGATGGAGCGCAGCATGTCCACCGCGCTCTCGACCCCCGGCAGCCCTTCCCCCGCTATGTCCAGCTTCTTGTCGCCATGGGCGCCGATGGCCAGGTAGACGGCATCGTATCCCTCGCGCAGGCGCGCGAGGCCGACCGCGTCGACCTTCTCGTCCATGCGGACCGTGACGCCCTGGCCCACGATCCAGCCGATCTCCTGGTCCAGCCGCTCGCGCGGGAGGCGGTAGGCGGGGATGCCGTAGCGCAGCATGCCGCCCAGATGGTGCCGGGCCTCGAAGACCGTGACCTCGTGCCCCATCAGCGTCAGGTAGTAAGCGCAGCTGAGGCCGGCGGGACCGCCCCCCACCACACAGACCCTCTTGCCCGTCGAAGCGGCACGAGCGGGCTCCTCGGGAGTCCCCTCGTGCTCGCAGGCAAAGCGCTTGAGCGCGCGGATGTTGATGGGGTCGTCCACCATCCCGCGGCGACAGTTCCTCTCGCAGGGATGCTCGCAGACCAGGCCGCAGACCAGAGGAAAGGGGTTATCCTTCCTGATGAGGCGGACGGCGTCCGCGCACCTGCCCGCCCGGACGAGCGCAAGGTAGCCGGGCACGTCCACGCCAGCGGGGCACCCCGCCACGCAGGGCACGCTGGGAGCCAGGGCGCTCGCGCAGGAGTTGTGGCTCACGTGGCTCACGAAGTCGTCCCTGAAGCCCCTCACGGCCCTCAGGGCCATGGCGCCGGCCTCGTAGCCTATGGCGCAGTCGCTCGAGAGGTAGGCCGTCTGGGCGAGCCGCTCGATCTCGTCGATCGTCGCCATCGTCGCCGTGCCCGTGAGCACGTCGCTCAGGAGGTGCCTGAGCGCCCTGAGCCCCACGCGGCAGGGCGTGCACTTGCCGCAGCTCTGTGTCGCGCACATGTTGACGAACGACATCGTGAACTCGACCGGGCAAGGGGCGAGGGAGCTCACCTCGAGCCGCCTGCCCACCGAGGCATGCAGCTCGTCCATCACCTTCTGCTCGGGAGTCAGTTCCAACAGATGAAATCGAGCCATCTGCCCCCCTATGGTCTGGGGCGCGCCCGCGCCCGGCCTGAGCGTGGCCGCGTTCCTCTCCCCTGGCCACGCACCTGAATGTATATAGCTAAGGATGGGCCAAGGGCTGTCGTTTGGGGACCGAGGGGGCCGTTGCGAGGGAACCAGTGGAAGGAAAGCGGGGATGGGTGGCCGGGCGAGAGGGGCGCGCGGCCGAGGTCAGAGGCGACGTCGCACCGGAACGTGGCACAGGCTCCGACGGGGGCCGGCCCCCGGGAGCCAACGCCGCACGCTGGCCCCGGGAGCCGACGGCGCTAGGCGGGGTTGGGTCCCGCGGCCCTCACGGCAGGGTCCATGTCGGGGTACTTCTCGCGTGCGTTCTCCACGAACATGCCCGCAAGCTGGCGGGCGACGCCATCATAGGCGGCCTTGTCCGCCCAGGTTCCACGCGGGTTCAGGACACGGCTGTCAACGCCCTCGATGTGCTGGGGCACGTCCACGTTGAACACGGGGTCGTGGACGAACTCCGCCTCCTCGACCGAGCCGTTGAGCGCCGCCGA
The DNA here is from genome assembly GCF_048189965.1 of Olsenella phocaeensis. Classification (NCBI taxonomy): domain Bacteria; kingdom Bacillati; phylum Actinomycetota; class Coriobacteriia; order Coriobacteriales; family Atopobiaceae; genus Olsenella; species Olsenella phocaeensis. The sequence goes on from NZ_DBEZHV010000005.1 coordinate 12,007, forward strand.
GACCATGAGACGGGTGGAAGCGAGGTCCATGCGCATGCCCACGCCGTAGGGGCCTCCCGTCCAGCCCGTGTTGATCAGGTAGACCCTGGTGCCGGCCTTGTCGATCTTCTTGCCGAACATGTCGGCATAGAGCAGGGGCGAGAGCGGCATGAAGGGCTCGCCGAAGAGGGTCGAGAAGGTGGGCTGGGGCTCGTCCACCCCGCGCTCGGTGCCCGCGACCTTGCTGGTGAAGCCGCTCAGGAAGTGGTACATGGCGCCGTTCTTGTCCAGGCGCGAGATGGGCGGGAGCACGCCGAAGGAGTCGCAGGTCAGGAAGATGATCACGTTGGGATAGCGCCCCTGGCCCATGACCTGGGCGTTGTCGATGAAGTCGATGGGGTACGCCACGCGCGTGTTCTCGGTCAGGGTGCCGTCGAAGTAGTCGGGCTTGCGGGTGGCGTTGTCCACGATCACGTTCTCGCAGATGCTGCCGAAGCGGATGGCGTTGTAGATCTGGGGCTCGGTCGCGGACGAGATGCGGATGGCCTTGGCGTAGCAGCCGCCCTCGAAGTTGAAGACGCTCCCCTCCGCCCAGCCGTGCTCGTCGTCACCGATGAGCATGCGGTCCGGGTCGGCCGAGAGCGTGGTCTTGCCCGTGCCGGAGAGGCCGAAGAAGACGGCCGTCTCGCCCGTGACGGGGTCCATGTTGGCCGAGGAGTGCATGGGCAGGACGCCCTCCTCGAGGGGCATGAGGTAGTTCATGACCGAGAAGATGGACTTCTTGATCTCGCCCGAGTACATGGTCCCCGCGATGAGGACCTCGCGCTCCTGGAAGTTGATGAGGACGGCCGCCTCGGAGTGGGTCCCGTAGGTCGCGGGGTCCAGCCGCAGCGTGGGGGCGACGAGGACGCTGAAGTCCTGGGGCTCGAAGTCCGCCAGCTGGCGCTTAGACGGCCTGACCAGGAGCTGGCGGGCAAAGAGGGCCTGGCTCGCGCGCTCGCAGACCACGAGGAACTTGCGGCACCAGCGGCGATCGGCGCCGGCGATGGCGTGGACCACATAGAGGTCGCGCGTGCTCAGATGGTCGACCACGGCCTTCTTGACCCTCTCGTAGCCCTCGACGTCGAAGGGACGGTTGACGGCGCCCCAGGCGATGTCGTCGTGCACGTCGGGCGTGTCCACGATGAAGCGGTCCTCGGGGGAGCGACCGGTGTAGCGGCCCGTCTCCACGTACAGGGCGCCGCGCGAGGTCAGGCGACCCTCGTTGGCGAGCAGGGCCTTCTCCACCAGGACGGCCGGGGCCGCGTCCACCTGGATGGCACCCCTGCAGTTGACAAGACCGCAGGCAGCAAGCTGGTCTTGAATCATGACCCACCTCCTTCTCCATGGCCGCGGGCACGGGCTGGGACACGGCGCCGCGGGAGTTCAACCCATCCAGCATATGGGAAGGCCGGAGGTGCCGGGAGTTTATTAACAAAGCTTAACGAGGGACGCGCCATGGGACGGGCCGGCGCCAGGTCCGCCCGCTCGCTAGCGCGTGGGTCGCAGGGAGAGGGGGCGCGCGCCCAGGGCGCGCAGGTCCCCCCCGTCGTGGGAGGCCATGACGAGGGTCCGGCCGCCGAGGAGCCGGTCCACGAGGGAGCGGCAGCGCCCGCGCGCGTCTGGGTCGAGTCCCGCGAAGGGCTCGTCCAGAAGGACGGTGTTCGAGGGCGAGAGGAGCGCGCGCACGAGCTCGACGCGCCTGCGCTGCCCACCGGAGAGCTCGCCCACGGGTCGAAGGGGATCCACGCCGGGAAGGGCCTCCGCCAGGGTGCGCTCGACCTCGTCGCGCGCGCGGCCGCGCGCGCAGAGGAGGACGTTCTGGAGCGCCCCCATCTCGTCGACGAGGAGGCTTCCCTGGGTCTGGACGGAGAAAGGCGCGCCTCCGCGCAGCTCACCCGCCGTGGGAGCGAGGACGCCGTCGAGCAGGCGCAGGAAGGTGGTCTTCCCCGAGCCGGAGGCGTCGTTCAGGCAGGCGCGCGAGCCGGGCGCGAGCTCGAGGTCGAGTCCCTCGATGACGGAAGGGCCACCATACGAGAAGCGAAGCCCCCTGGCCACGATGGGCGTCAGGGGCGGAAGGGCACGCCCCTCTCCTCCGCCCCCTCGTCCCAGGCCCATGAGGGAGAGTCTGCGACAGAGCGGGCCGGAGGCCTCCAGCAGCGCCACGACGAGCGCCTCGCTGAGCCTCGACGCCAGGATGACCAGCGCCGTCCAGGCGAAGACGTCCGAGGTCTCGAGCAGGAGCTTGGCCTGGAAGACGCGCTCCCCCACGCTGCCCAGGGATGAGCCGACGAGTTCGGCGGCCACAGCGGCCTTCCACGCCATCCCCACGGCGCTCCGGGAGGCGGCGACCACGAAGGGGAGCACCTGCGGCCAAAAGCTGGCGAGGAGACTCCTCCAGAGGGGGACCCTCATGACGGAGAGGAGCGACGACATCCCTCGGTCTAGCTCGGACAGCCCCTCCAGGACGGCAAAGAGCAGGGGCGGGAAGCAGGCGAGGAACACCGCCGCCTCGGCGACGCGCGCCGCCCCGAACCACAGGAGGAGCAGGACGATGACGCACACGATGGGGGCGCTCTTGAGCACCGTCACGCCGGGAAGGACGACGCGTCGGACGGCGGGGAAGGCGTCGAGCGTCCATCCCAGCGGGAGGGCCAAGAGGAGCGAGGCGGCAAAGCCCAGGGCGACGTGCGCGAGCGTCGCCGACCCCACCCGGACGAGCGTCCCTGCGGCAGCGAGGCGCGCGAGGCTCCCGAGCACGGCCAGGGGGCCAGGCAGCAGGAGCTCGCTCGAGACGAGGAGGCTCGCGACCTGCCAGGCGCCAAGCCAGAGCAGGCAGGCCGCGAGCCACGAGGCAAACCTATGGGAGCGGCTTCCCCTCAAGGGCTAGCCCTGGAAGTAGAAGTCCTTGGGAGGGAGGCTCCCGCCCACGGAGCTGGCGTCGACGGAGGCGATCGCCCCGAGGTAGCCCGAAAGCGCGCCTTCCATCTCGCTGCCGGTCAGGCAGACCAGGTGGCAGGCGGGAATGGCCTTCTCGACGACCTTCTCGTTGTCCATGATCCCGGCGGCCACCACCTTCGGGGAGACGCCAGCGGGGTCGGAGTTGGCGGCATCCACCGACGCCGCATGCTCCTTCAGGAACTCCTCCACGGCAGCCGGGTGGTCCCTCAGGAAGTCGTTGCGCACGACGGTGACGCCGGTGACCATAGTGGCGCCCTCGCCCGTCGCCGCCCAGGCATCGTTGAGGTCGATTGCAGCGCGCAGCGAGGGGTTCTTCGAGGTTGCCGCGGTCACGTAGGGCTGGGGCAGCACACCGACCGCAGACGGGTCTGCCACGAGGGCGGCCACGACCTCGGTGGGGGCGCTCTTGAACTCGAGGGTCACCTTGTCTGCAAGCTCCGACTTCTGGAGCAGGTACTGCATGACGAACTCGGGCGTCGTGCCCTTGCCGGTCATGTAGACCGTCCTGCCGGCGAGGTCGGCGAGGCTCGACACGCCCTCGTCGCCCGTCACGACGGAGAGTACGCCCAGCGTGTTGACGTCGATGACCGAGACGGCCCCCTTGGTCTTGTTGTAGAGGACGGAGGCGACGTTGGCGGGAACCAAGGCAACGTCGAGGTCACCGCTCACGACGGAGGGGACGATCTCGTCGGCGGAGGAGGCGATGGTGAAGCTGTAGGCGTTCGCGGTGCCGCCACCAGCCGCCCGGTCCATGAAGGACGCGAGGCCGATGGAGGTGGGACCCTTGAGGGAGCCGACGCGCACCTCGGTCACTCCCTGGGACCCCGTCGCATTCTGCCCCTGCCACGGCGCGCCAGCGCAGCCGACAAGGGCGAGGGCGAGGAGGACCACCACGAACGACGCGAGCGGGAACAGCTTCCTCTTGTGCATGCCTGAGCCTTCCTTTGCCTGGGGGATGTACTATCTATGTGCTCACACATTGCACATATTACTGCATCCAACTCAAGCGTTCGGGGCGGGAGGACGGCATGGAGGACACGGCACGCATCTCCTCTGGTCAAATCGAGGCCGAGGTCAGCAGGCTTGGGGCTCAGCTCATGAGCCTCAAGGCGGGCGGTACGGAGTGCCTGTGGCAGGGAGACCCCCGTTGGTGGCCCCGCCGGGCGCCCGTCCTCTTCCCCATCGTGGGCAACCTCAGGGGAGACCACGCCACCAGCGCTCGGGGAGAGATACGCCTCGGCAGGCACGGCCTCGCCCGCAACGAGGAGTTCTCGTTGGTGGAGCGGGAGGGGAACCGCGTCCTCCTGGAGCTCGAGTCGAACGAGGGAACGCGCCGGTCCTTCCCCTACGACTTCAGGCTGCGCCTCTCGTACGCCATCGACGAGAGCTCGCTCGTGCAGGGCTTCGAGGTCACCAACACCGGCTCGCACGACCTTCCCTATGTGCTGGGGGGCCATCCCGCCTTCAACGTCCCGGCTGTGGGAGCCTCCGATGGCTTCGATGCCTACCGCCTCGAGTTCGCCGAGCCTTGGACCTACGCCGCTCCGCGGATCGACGTCTCAACCGGCCTCCTCGACTTCCAGGACCGCCTCCCCCTCCTGGACGGCTGCTCCGTCCTGCCGCTGACCCACAGGACCTTCGACGTCGACACCCTGGTCCTCGAGGACGTCCCGCAGAGGCAGGTTCGTCTCGTGGGGCCGGAGGGACACGGCATCAGGGTCGACTTCGCGGGATTCGACTACCTCGGCGTCTGGTCTGCCGCCGGGGACGCGCCCTTCGTCGCGCTCGAGCCCTGGACGGGCTGCGCCACGGCGGAGGACGAGGACGACGTGTTCGAGCACAAGCGGGGCATGAGGCTCCTCTCGCCCGGACAGACAGACCGCCTCTCCTTCGTCGTCACCCCCTTCTAGGGACGTCATGTCGGAACGACGCATCAGGACGGCAAGGAATCGCGAGCTCGACGACGTCATGCACGCGCTCGAGTCGTCGCGCTCCTTCATGCGCGCACGGGGCAACCCACAATGGGAACGCTCCTTCCCCACGAGGGCGGAGCTGACGTCGGAGCTCAGGCGCGGCACCCTCATGGTCTGCGAGGAGGAGGGCGAGGGGGTCGTCGGATGCTTCGTCCTCGCGCCGGGGCCAGACCCCTGCTACCTGCGAATCGACGATGGAGACTGGCTGGACGACGGCCCCTACTTCGTCGTGCACCGCTTTGCCACGCTTCGTCAGGGCAACGGAGTCGGCTCCTTCATGATGGCTTGGCTCTGCGAGACGGCAGACAGCCTGCGCATGGACACCCACGAGCTCAACCTGCCCATGCAGGGGCTGCTCGAGAGGCATGGCTTCAGGCGCTGCGGGGTCATCTGCCTTTCCAACGGAGAGGAACGACTCGCCTACCAGTACCTCTCCCCCACGCACGAGCCAGAGTCGCGGGGCATCCTGGGATGGCTTCCTTGGCGCAAGGGCGGGCTTGGCAAGTAAGAGGAGCCACGACAGGGCCCTGCCAGGCGAAGGGAACTCACCCGCAGCAGCGCAGCAACTCAAGACTTTCGACAGCGCAGTAGCTCAAGACTCTCGACTATACAGGCCGACCAGGCCTCGCGAGTGCGCAAGCTGAAGGGTTAAGGTTGCACACTCGAGAGACGCTGGCTTCCTCTCAACTGGGAAAACACTGGGGAGAGGGACGTCGAATGCGCAACCTTAAGGTTTCAGCTTGCGCACTCGACATAGCGAGGGTAGGAATGGGCCCTGCCAGGCGAAGGAAACGCGCCCGCATTGCAGAGACGGCCCGACGGGAAATCCCGCCGGGCCGTCTCTGCAAAGCGTTTTGGCTTGAGACTACTTGCCCAGGAGCTCCTCGACGTCCATGGCGATCATGAGCTCCTCGTTGGTGGGAACCACGAGGACCTTGACCCTAGAGTCGGGCGCAGAGATGACGCGGGGCTCGCCGGAGCGGACCTTGTTGGCCTCCTCGTCGATCTTGACGCCGAGCCACTCGAGCTCCTTGGCGACGCCAAGGCGCATGATGTCGGAGTTCTCGCCGATGCCCGCAGTGAAGACCATGGTGTCGAAGCCATGCATGGACTGGGCCATCTCAGCGACGAGCTGGGAGGTGCGGTAGTAGAACATCTCGAGCGCGAGCTTGCAGTTCTCGTCGCCCCTCTCGGCACCCTCCTCGATGTCGCGGGAGTCGCTCGAGATGGCGCTGAGGGCCGCCAGGCCGGACTGCTTGTTCATCATGGTGTCGACCTCGTCGACGGTGTAGCCGCCGACACGCTGCAGATAGAACACGGTGGCGGGGTCGACGCTGCCGCAGCGGGTGCCCATGATGAGGCCGTCGAGCGGGGTGAGGCCCATGGTGGTGTCCATCACGCGGCCGTCCTGGATGGCGGCGAGGGAGGCGCCGGAGCCCAGATGGCAGGAGACGAGCTTGTGGACGTCGCCGTCCAGGAACTCGTTGGTGGTCTTCCAGATGAAGCGGTGCGAGGTGCCGTGCGCGCCGTACTTGCGGATGTGCAGCTTGTCGACCACGTCGCGCGGCAGGGCGTAGCGCCAGGCCTTCTCGGGCATGTTGTAGTGGAAGGAGGTGTCCGCCACGATCACGTTACCGATGCTGGGGAAGAGCTCGCGGCAGATCTGGATGACGTCTGCCTCGGCGTAGTTGTGCAGGGGTGCGAGAGGAGCGACCTCACGGGCCCAGCCCAGGGTCTCGTCGGTGACGACCTTGGACTCGGGGAAGTACCAACCACCCTGGACCACGCGGTGGCCGATGCCCTCGATCTTCGAGGTGTCGAAGCCGGCCTCGTCCAGGATCTTGAATACGTGCTGGATGGCGGTCTTGTGGTCCGGCAGGGCCACCTCGAGCTTCTGCTTCTCGCCGTCGTTCTCCTGGTGGCCGATGAACGAGCCGTCGATGCCGATGCGCTCGCAGTTGCCCTTTGCAAAGACCTGGCGGGTCTTGGTGTCGAGCAGCTGGTACTTGAGCGAAGAGCTGCCGGCGTTGATGACTAGGACGTTCATGGATCTCCTCTCGAGGCGGTGTGCCCAATCGGCACAAACTCTCTCTATCATAGCCCTCCACCAGCCATGGGAGGACGTCACGGGCTAGGCCTGGCGCGTGCGCGCCTCCCGGAGCACGTCCTCGGCGATTCTCACCGCGTCGCTGACGCACTTCGTGCAGGGCGCGAGCACCGTTCCCGTCCCCACCCCCTTGAGCTCGCGACAGGTGGTCGATCCGTTTGCCTCGCCAAATCGCTCCACAATCTGACGCGAGAGACGGTACGTGGATGCCTTGCTGTTGGGATGGTCCAGATCGCCCGTGCTGTTGAGGAGACCGGCAACCATGCACGCACCCGCGACGGCACCACAGGTGGCCTGCATGCCGCCCATGCCAAGCCCCAGTCCCTCGGCAGCCCTGAAGAGGGAGGCCTCGTCCATGCCCAGCTCGTCGGCGAAGCTGCACGCCACCGCCTGGGCGCAGTTGTAGCCGCGGGAGTGTCGCTCGGCGGCCGCCTCCTCATGCGAGGGCACGCTAGGACCTCGCGATCAGGCCCTCGCCCAGGGACTCCCCGCCCAGGACGTGGAGGTGCAGGTGGTGGACCGTCTGCCCGGCGTCGTCTCCCGTGTTGGTGATGACGCGAAACCCCGTCTTGTCGATGCCCTCCGCGCGCGCGACCTCGCCCACGGCATGCGCGAGGGCGGCCAGGGTCGCCTCGTCGACGCCGTCGAGGATGTCATCGTGGTGGCTCTTCGGGACGACCAGGACGTGCGTCGGCGCCTGGGGGCTCATGTCCCTGAACGCGCAGACCAGCTCGTCCTCGTACACGTAGTCGGACTCGATCTGGTGGTTGGCGATCTTGCAGAAGATGCAGTCGTCCTTTATGGCCATGGCAGTTCCTCTCCCCTTGTCTGTCACTGTCACCGGGTCCCGGAAGCGGGCGTCCGTCCCGACACCGTTCCTACTCGTCCAGATAGGCCGTCGAAGGGGCCGAGGTGGTGTCGGCGACGACGGCGGGCTCGGTCGAGTCCACGAGCAGTTGGACCTTCTGCTCGGCCTCCGCGAGGCGCTTGCGCAGGCTCTTCAGGAGCTCCACGCCGCGACCGTAGCGGCTGAGGGACTCCTCGAGCTCCAGGTCACCCGCCTCGAGGGAGCGCACGATCTGCTCGAGCTCGATCGACGCCTCCTTGAAGCTCAGCTGCTCGATGTCGGCGTACGATGCCTTCTCTTCCATGGGTCTACTCCTTTCGCGAGGCGAGCTGCCTCGCCGTGTCAAGGCTTACGTCCGTCACCTGCGCGCCGACGCTCCCGTGCGCGAGCAGGAGGCGCAGCTCGTCTCCGGCGCCCACTCCCGCGGCGTCGGTCACGACATGTCCCTGCGCGTCGCGGGCTATGGCGTAGCCGCGCGTGAGGACCTTGAGGGGCGAGAGCGCCTCGAGCGTCGCCGCGAGGCGCAGGGTCTGGTGGTCGAAGGGAGAGAGGAGGCCCTCCCCTCCCACGCGCAGGCGGTCTGCCAGCCTGTGTGTGCGCTCGGCGTCGATGGCGAGGCCGCGGGGGACGGCGTCGTGCAGGCGTTGCTCGGTCTGCACGAGCTGGAGCTCCCGGTCGCGCAGCGTCGCCGCAGGGTCGCTCAGGCAGCGTCTGCTGCCCAGGGCCTCGACCCCCGAGCGGAGCTGGGCGAGGCGAGCGGCGAGAGAGCGCGAGGCGAGCGCCCCCAGCCCGTCGAGCGCCTGTCCGCTCAGGGCGAGCGTCGAGGACATGCTGCGGACGAGGCGCTTCGCACGCTCGGAGATCTGCAGCTCGACCTCGTCGATGCCCGGCGCGACCGACTCGGCAGCCGCCGTGGGCGTCGAGGTGCGTCGGTCGCCCACCATGTCGCAGATGGACGTGTCCGGCTCGTGGCCGATGCCCGTTATGACGGGGACGGGGCAGGCGGCGACGGCGCGGGCGAGCGCCTCGTCGTTGAAGGTCATGAGGTCCTCGAAGGAGCCGCCACCGCGCACCAGGAGGATCGCGTCGGGACGGGCCGCGGCGGCGACCCCCAGGGCACGGATGATGGACTCGGGGGCCCCAGGCCCCTGCACCATGCAGCCGGCGACCTGGACCTGCACGAGCGGGTTCCTGCGGGCGAGGGTGCGCTTCACGTCGTCGATGACCGAGCCCGAGAGGGAGGTGACCACGGCCACCCGCTGGCAGAAGCGCGGTATGGGGCGCTTGCGCTCCGGGGCCATGAGTCCCTCCGCCTCGAGCTTGCGGGCGAGCTGGGCCACCTGCTGGCGCAGGAGCCCCTCGCCCGCCACGCTGATGCGCGACGCCACGAACGAGAGCCTGCCACTCCCCCGGTACACGTTGAACCTGCCCTGCATCTCGAGCTGGAGCCCGTCCCTGAGCCGCACGCCGGACTTGGCGTAGCTCCCGCGCCAGACGATGACGTCCATCGCGGAGGAGTCGTCCTTCACCTGGAAGTAGCAGTGGCCCGAGCGGGCGTTGGGGCCTCGGAACCCCGTCACCTCGCCGTTGACGAGCAGGGTGGGCATGGCGTCCGCCGCCGCGGCGGCAAGCCCCACCGCCTGGCTCACGGAGATGGGCTGGGAGCCACTCTCCAGGGCCCCTTCCCTAGCGCCTGTCACCGCTGCGTCCCAGGAGATAGAGGAGCTGCAGGATGGAGACGAGCGCCGCCGAGACGTAGGTGAGCGCCGCGGCGGTGAGGACCTGGCGGGCGCCGCGCCCGTCGAGCCCCTGGCCGTTCGCCGAGAGGTAGGCGACCGCGCGGCGCGAGGCGTCGATCTCGACGGGGAGGGTGACGAGCTGGAAGACGACCGAGAAGGCGAAGAGGGCGATGGCCAGGCGCACGAGGCCGGAGAGGCTCAGGAAGACGCCCAGCATGAAGACGACCGCCCACGCCTGCTGGGTGACGTTGACGACGGGCACCAGCGCCGAGCGCAGCCTGCCGAAGGCATAGCCCCTGGCGGTCTGCACGGCATGCCCGGCCTCGTGACAGGCCACGGCGACCGAGGCGACCGAGCCCTGCGCGTAGTTCTCGCCCGAGAGGTGCAGCTGGTTGTCGCGCGGGTCGAAGTAGTCCGTGAGGTGGCCCTCCACCCTGGTGATGCCCACGCCATGCGCCCCGCCCGAGTCGAGCATGCGGCGGGCGACCTCAGCCCCGGTGGCGCCCAGGGTGGACGGGACCTTGGACCACTTCCTATAGGTGGACTGGATGTAGCTCTGGGTGAGGAGCCCCAGGACGAGCGAGACCAGGACCACGCCCAGGTAGCCCAGGTCCGCACCGTAACCGTAATACATGCCCATTGGCATACGACCTGCCTCCCATCCGATCGGTGACATGGAGCACTTGTACCCCATCCGCCCGCGCTGTCTTGCGCCCATCCTACGACAGTCCTGGGACACAATCGGCAAGGTCGCTCAGAGAAGCTCGATGTGTCCGTCCTTGACGGTGAGGCCCATCTCGCCCGAGAGGAGGCGGGAGAGCTGGCTTCCCAGGAGCTCCGCCCTCCACGAGCGCGAGAGCTTGGAGGAGGCGGGGTCAGAGACGTAGTCCTGGAGGTCCTCCCTCGTGGCGATGAGCTGGGCGGCGACGCCGCTGCGCTCCGAGACCAGCCTGAGGAGGGAGTACATGAGGTCCAGAACGCTCTCCGTCTCGGACGAGGGGCGCTCGCGGTGCGGGCGGAGGGGCATCTCGTCGGGATCGCAGGCGAGACCGCGCCCCACGGCAGCGACGAGCTCCTCGGCGTCGCGCGTGGGGAGCTGCTCGGTGCCCCGGATGCGCCTGAGCCGGTCCACGCCCCTGGGCGCCCTCTTGCAGAGCTCGACGAGCACCTCGTCGGAGACGACCCACCTGCGGGGGACGTCCCTGCGGGCCGCCTCGCGCTCGCGCCAGGCACAGACCTCGCGCGCGACGGAGAGCTGGCGGCGGGTGAGGGAGTTGGAGCGCTTGAGGTGCAGGTAGGCATCCCTGGGGTCGCGCTCGACGCGCGAGGGGTCGGTGAGGGAGCGCATCTCGGGCTCGAGCCAGGCCAGCCTGTCGCGGCGGGCGAGCTCCGACACCATCTGCTCATAGATGCGCGGGAGGTAGATCACGTCGTCCTCCGCGTAGCGCAGCTGCTCGGCGTCGAGGGGGCGGCGGGACCAGTCGGTGAGCGACTCCGCCTTGGGCAGGCGCACGCCACAGCAGGCCTCGACGAGGGCACCGTAGCCGATCTGCTGGCGATGCCCCAGGAAGGCAGCGGCGAGCTGGGTGTCGAAGACCGGCGCGGGCACGCAGCCCATGCCGTCCAGGATGACCTCGAGGTCCTGCGTGCACGCATGGAAGACCTTGGTGACGGAGCGGTCCTCGAGGAGCCTCCTGAGGGGCGTGAGGTCCTCGATGAGGATGGGGTCGACGGCACACGACTCGTCGGCGGTCGCGACCTGGATCAGGCAGAGCCGGGGAAAGTAGGTCCTCTCGCGCAGGAACTCGGTGTCCACCGCCAGCACCTTGGAGTCCGAGGCGCGCTCGCAGAAACGCGCGAGCCCCTCCGCGTCAGATATGTACACGCACGCTCGATTCATGTCTTGTCGCCAAAAACGGATACATTTGTATCCGTCGGCCGGCCCCTCGCCGGCCCCACCATCATACTCAAGGCCGTCGGAGGTCAGCATGCGCAGCCTCATAGTCCACAACAACGCTTCCGGCTTCGGGTCGGACGCGGTCTTCGAGTTCGAGCGCGCCCTGCTCGAACAGGGCGACGAGTGCGTGATGCGCGTGCTGCCCGGCTCGGGAGGAGGGCGCGAGTGCCTCGCGGACGCGGAGGACTTCGACCTCGTCGTGCTCTCGGGCGGGGACGGCACGGTGTCCGGCCTCCTCTGGGAGCTCAGGGGCCGCGACGTCCTCAGCTGCGTGTTCCCCTCGGGCACGGCCAACCTCCTGCACGCCAACCTGGGATCGGCCGCCGAGCCCGCGGCGATCGCCCGGGCCTGCAGGCGCGGCCTCTGGGCGCGCACCGACCTCGGCGAGCTGAGCTGGGAGGACCCCTCCGGCGCACACGTGTGTGGATTCGGCGTCATGTCCGGGACAGGCTACGACGCCCGCCTCATGCAGGCCGCCGTTCCCAACAAGCAGAGCATGGGGGAGGCGGCCTACTTCGCGGCGGCGCTGAAGAACATCCGACCGCAGGTATCACACTTCTCCATAGAGGTGGATGGCGAGCGTCACGAGCGTGACGGCATCGCCTGCATGGTCGCCAACTGCGCCATGATCCAGGGTGAGGTGGAGATCGTCCCCGACAGCAGCATGGACGACGGGCGTCTCGACGTGATCGTGCTCGAGACCGAAGACGCCGTCCACCTGCTCAGGCCCATGTTCGCAAGCCTCGTCGACCCTGCGGGAAGCCACCTGGGCAGGCCATACCTCGAGCACTTCTCAGGCGAGAGGGTCCACGTCCGCTCGAGCGAGCCCATGCCCATGCAGATCGACGGCGAGCTGGTCACGGAGGGGGTCACCGAATACGAGGCGCGGGCCCTCCCCTCCTGCTGCAAGCTGGTGGTGGACGGCCTCAGCCGCTACAGGCCACAGGGCGAGCGGGCACCGGTGCGCCCCTAGCGAGAGAGCCGGACCACGGCGTAGCTCCTCTCGCCGCCGTCCGAGAGGTCAACGCAGGCGCCGTCCTGCCACCGGTGGACCCGGGGCGCCACGAGGTCCCCCAGAAGTGCCATCTGGCGGTACTGCACGCAGATCCGCCGTGGCTCGAAGGCCTCGCCCAGCTCCTCCAGCGCGTCGCAGGCAAGCTGGATGTACTGGGCGTTGTTGACGTGGCGGTTCGTGTCGAGGTGCTGCTCGGCGATGGTCACGGGACGCGTCTCTCGGTACGGTCCCTCGACCTCGAGCTTCCTCTTGGTGGGTGGCAAGTCGAGCCGGGGCGTGTCCTCGGCATATGCCAGCTGGGACTCCGGTATGCGCACGGGTGACTTTGCCTCGGTGTCATACACGAACCAGAGCGAGTCCGCCTGGACGTAGGTCCTCCCCTCGAGCGAGGAGATGGTGAAGCAGCGACCCGCCTGGGTGCGCCTCATGCTGTACGCCCAGGTGGAGACCACGATGGGGTCGAAGAAGCGCGGGAGCTCGTCAATCTCGATCTGCCAGGCGGAGATGAACCACGCGAAGTGGTGCGCGGCCATGAAGTCAAGGCCGATGCCCAGGCTCTGCGACTGGAAGGTCGAGCAGTCCTGCAGGTAGTTGACAAGGCCCAGGAGCGACAGCCTCCCGTCCTCGTCGCACTCGCTGTAACGCACCCTGCCATCGAAGCTGTACATGCGGCACCTCGCCATCTGGGTCGCCATCCCCGGGCGACGACTCCCCCATCCTAGTCCGAAACGTCCGAGTCGAGCCCCACGGTGAAGCTCCAGTCGGGATATGCCTCGGAGCATTCTGCACGGATCGCCTCGTAGGTCCCCATCCTGTCAGGGTCGTCGAAGTCGACGATCACGTCGAAGAGCGCCGTGTGCCTCTCTTCGTTTGCGTAGAACCCGTGCATCTGCGCCACGTGCTCGTGGGACCACACGATGCGCTCCACCCCCTCGCGCAGGTCCCTCAGGACCTCCGACCCCGAATCGTTCGTCGCATAAATCCCGACCGTGGTCAGGATGACCCCGCATCGCTCGAACGCCCGTGACTGGATGGCGCGGGAGAGCACGTCAATCTGGGGGGGCGGCGAGGCGGTCATCCACCTCCACATGCACGCTTCCCTGAAGGCGCTGGGGCCCGTAGTCGCTCAGCAGGAGGTCATAGGCGCCACGCACCCCATCGACGGACTCGACCGCCTCCTTGACGCGACGCGAGACGCCGGCGTCGACGCGCTCGCCCAGCACCTTGGAGAGGGTCTCTCGAAGCATGGAGACGCCGCTCTTGAGGATGATGACCGAGATGAGCGCGCCAAGCCATCCCTCGAGGCGCGCTCCGGTGGCGAGATGGACGAGGGCGGCCGCAAGGGTCGTCGCAGAGATGGCCGCGTCCATGGATGCGTCGGTGCCGGAGGCGACGAGAGCGTCGGAAGAGACGCGTCTGCCCACCGACCTCGCGTGTCTTCCCATAAGGAGCTTGGCGACGACCGCCGCCGCGACGATGGCGAGGGACGCCGCAGAGTAGTCTGGCGTCGCGGGGTCCAGGATGGACGCGACAGACTCCTTGAGGGAGCTTGCGCCCGCCGCAAGCACTATTGCCGCGATCACGATGGCGGAGAGGTACTCCACGCGGCCGTAGCCAAAGGGATGCCGCCTGTCGGCCGGACGGGAGGCAAGTCGCGTCCCGATGATGGTGATGAGCGAGGACAGGGCGTCCGAGAGGTTGTTCACCGCGTCGAGCGCGATCGCGATGGAGCCCGTGAGGGCGCCCACGACCGCCTTGAAGGCCGCGAGCACGACGTTGCCGGCGATGGCCAGCTCGCTCGCGCGAACGATGGTCCGGTCCCTCTCGCCCTCGTCCCTTTCCAAGAGCGTCCTCAGCTCCTGGCCCCCCTCCGAGTCGACCTGCTCCCCTGACATGTCGCGATACCTCCGCGCTATAGAATCGAATGGGCTCCGCATACCAACCACTGATACCCATCGCGAGGGCCCGGAGGTGCGTGAATGGAAAAAACCAAGGTCGTCTGTGCCATCGTCCAACGCGGCGGGAAGGTCCTGGCGGCACGGCGCGGACATGGCATGGAGGGATGGGAGTTCCCCGGCGGCAAGGTGGAGGAGGGCGAGTCGCGCGAGGAGGCCCTCAGGCGCGAGGTGCGGGAGGAGCTGGGGTGCGAGCTCTCCACCATCTGGTACCTCGACAGCGTCGACTACGAGTATCCCGGCTTCCACCTGGACATGGACTGCTTCGTGTGCAGCCTCGCCGAGGATGAGGAGCCCGTCCTTCGCGAGCACCGCGAGCTCCGCTGGCTGGGCCGGGACGAGCTCACCGACGTCGACTGGCTTCCCGCGGACCACGGGCTGATCATGACGCTGGGCGTGATGTGGGACTCCGTCTTCGAGTCCAGCCATCTCTAGGCTACAGGCACCCCGAGGAAATGCGACGTGACGCCTTGCCTCGGGTATCATGGGAAGCCAGCCCACAGAGGAGGTGTGCATGGAGGAGCAGGCTCAGGTCACCGAAAGCGGGCCACAGGTCATAGAGACCGCCTCGGGCACCACCTCGCCTGACAACGCGAACTCGGGGGCCAAGCCCCTCGTCATAGCCGGCCTGGGCCTCCTGCTGGCCATCCTCGTCTTCTCCTACCTGGGTGGCTGCGCCGCCCAGGTCGTGGGTGACGTCCTCGACAGGGAATTCAGGGCCTTCGACCAGATGAAGGGCTCGGGAGGGAATGCCTGGGAGACCGACGAAGACGACGAGGAGCTCGTCCGGGAGCTTGAGGAGCTCCTCCGCGACGACCAGGACCTCGGGTCATCCTCCATCCAGCGAGGCTAGACCAACGAGGGCGGCGACGTGCCGCCACAACCAAGATCCAGGGCGCAAGGCGAGAGGAGCGCGCATGAGCAAGGCCGACGACATCTTCATTGGCATGTGCAGGCAGATCATCGAGCACGGCAGCACCACCGAGGGCCAGAAGGTCCGGCCCCGCTGGGAGGACGGCAGTCCCGCCTACACCATCAAGAGCTTCGGCGTGTGCAACCGCTACGACCTGCGGGAGGAGTTTCCCGCCCTCACCCTGAGGAGGACCGCCCTCAAGAGCGCCATGGACGAGGTCCTCTGGATCTACCAGCGCAAGTCCAACAACATCAACGACCTCCACTCCCACATCTGGGACGAGTGGGCCGACGAGGACGGCAGCATAGGCAAGGCCTACGGCTATCAGGTCGCGCAGAGGAGCCATTACCCCGAAGGCGACTTCGACCAGATGGACCGCGTCCTCTATGACCTCAAGAACAACCCCTACTCCCGCCGCATCATGACCAACCTGTACACCTTCGGCGACCTCAGCGAGATGAACCTCTATCCCTGCGCCTTCAACGCCATCTACAACGTGACCCATGCGGAGGGTGACGAGAGGCCGACCCTCAACATGCTGCTCGTCCAGCGCAGCCAGGACGTGCTCGCCGCGAACAACTGGAACGTCTGCCAGTACGCGCTCCTGCTCATGATGGTCGCCCAGGCCAACGACATGGTGGCCGGCGAGCTCGTGCACATGATCGCCGACGCCCACATCTACGACCGCCACGTGGACATCGTGCGGGAGCTCATCTCGCGCCCGACCCACCCTGCGCCCAAGGTGAGCCTGAACCCCGAGGTGCACGACTTCTACGACTTCACCACCGACGACCTCGTCGTGGAGGACTACGAGCACGGTCCGCAAGTCAAGAACATCCCCATCGCGGTCTAGGGGAGCCATGATGAACGCGATAGTCTCCGTCACCCCCAGCTGGGGCATCGGCCTCGACGGGTCCCTCCTCGTGCGCAACCGCGCCGACATGCGCCGCTTCGTTGAGCTCACCATGGGCGGCACCGTCGTCATGGGGCGCAAGACCCTCCAGAGCTTCCCCGGTGGCCCCCTCAGGGGACGCCGCAACGTCGTACTCACGCGCGGGGCAGGGGGCCTGCCCGAGGGCGTGGAGGTCGCGAGCGGCATCGAGGAGGCGCTGGGCCTCGTCGCGGACACGACTCCCGACGAGGTTTGGCTCATAGGAGGACAGAGCGTCTACCAGGAGCTCCTACCCTGGTGCGAGCGCGCCTACGTGACGATGAACTACGTCGAGGCGGAGGCCGACGCCTGGTTTCCCCGGCTCGACGACCTTCCTGGCTGGAGGATCGAGTCGCGCGAGGAGGGTGGCGTCACGGCGGGGGGCGTGCCCTTCGAGTACCTGACCTACCGTCAGCTTGAGCCACGGGGCCTGGCGGAGGACGAGTAGACAGCACTGGCCAACAGCGCGGGTTGCGAACGATGCGGGGCGCAGACCGTCTTCGGCCCGCGCCCCGTCTCTCGCTGCTCAGACGCCAGGGCTAGACGAGGGACTCCAGGGACGAGAGGTCGATGTTGCCGAACAGGACGTCCGCCATCCTCTGGGCGTCATCCTTCGTGGGCTGCCAGCCATCCTCGCCCTTCACCAGGTCGAGCGTAACGTCACCCTCGACCTGGGCGTCACTTGCGTCCAGGTTCTCGTAGAAGCGGGAGAGGAGCTTCTGCGCCACGGCGGCCTCCCCGCCGTCCTGGTAGGTCGAGACGAGCTCGGCCATCCCCTCGCCGGAGGAAAAGCCCGACCAGGTCGCCTCGAGCGCCGGGGCGAGGTCGCGCCCCTTGACGTGCACGGCGGCGGTCGCCGTGTCACCATCCACGCTCACGTCCCCCAGCTGGTAGTCGAAGCCTTTGAGTACGTGCGCGGCAAGGTCGTACACGTCGATCCCACAGCCTTCGAGCCTGCTCACGCCGTCCTGCCCCAGCTGCGACACGTAAGGCTCCAGCGACTCCCTGCTCGGGTTCTTGAGCGCGTCCAGGCTTTGCGTGAGGCCAGCCCGTATGAGCTGCTCCTCCGCCTGCTTGCATCCAGCGAGCGAGAGCCCCGCACCCACGGCAAGCACCAGGGCGAAGGCCAGGCAGGCAAGCCTGGCAAGTCCCCTTCGAGTGGTCTTTGCGCGCATCTCTCCCCTTCCTTCGGGCCTTGTCCTTGCTGGGGCGTCATGCGCAGGGGACCCGAAAGGCTCTCCGGGTCCCCTGCATCCCTAACTCACGTGGCGGGCCATGCCCCGTTGCCTACTCGTAGTCGCCCACGTTGACCATACCGGCGAGCTTCTCCTCGTTGACCTTGCGGTTACGCGAGAGCTCCGCGGCGGCGACGACGGGCAGCCAGTAGTGCACGACCTGCTTGGGCGTGTCGGTACGCCGCGAGTAGATGACCAGGTACTCCTCGGCAAGCTCGGGGTCCTCGAGGCTGAAGAGCAGGTAGGTCATGGCGGCGTCAAGCTCGGGCAGGCCGGCGGTGACGTGCGCCCAGTCGCAGACGTAGAGCTCGTTGCCGTCCTCGCTCACGATCACGTTGGAGGGGACGAAGTCGCCGTGGCACACCCTCATGCCGGGCTTCATCCCGTCGACGCGCATCTCGAGGTCGTAGCGCACGGAGGGGTCGATGCCCTTGCAGCTGGCTATCATGCGTGCCAGCTTGTCCTTCTGGCGGTTGAGCAGGGGTGCCTCGAAGGAGTGGACCTCCGCCTGGAGGTCCACCAGCTGCTCCAGGTAGCGCCCCCTCCCCTCGGGATCGCCCTGGGCGACCTCGAGCAGCGTCACGCCGTGGACGTAGCGGGTGGCAAGGGCCCAGGAGCCCTTGTGCTCGCCCTCCTCCACGCGGGAGACCTCGAGCACCTCGGGGACGCGGATGCCCACGCCCTGGACGCGCGCGAGGTTGAGGGCCTCGTTGAACACGTCGGCCGCGGGCTTCTCGCTGTTGAACACCTTAACGAGCCTGTCACCATCGTGGTAGACGACCTTGTTGCCACGACGCACCAATTCGACCTTGCCGTCAGACAGCTTCATTGCGATCCTCCTCGTGGGTCACGAATCGTTGCTTCCTTCGACCTCCCGCAGCGCTAGTCCTCGTAGGAGCTAGGCTCGCGGCCGTAGTAGGCATCGAGGTAGAGCTCCTTGATCTCGCTCATCAGGGGATAGCGGGGGTTCGCGCCGGTGCACTGGTCGTTGAAGGCCTGCTCCACCATGGCGTCGAGGTTGTCGAGGAAGTTCTTCTCGTCCACGCCGTACTCGGCGATGGTGCGATGGACGCCCACGTAGTCGAAGAGCTCCTGGATCTTGGCGACGAACTTCTCGAAGACCTCCTGGTCGTCCTTGCCGGTGACGCCACAGTAGCGGGCGGCCTCGGCGTAGCGGTGCAGGGTCTTGGGATGGTCATACTGCGGGAAGGTGCCCATGCGGGTGGGGCGCTCGGCCGCGTTGTAGCGCATGACGCGCGTGAGGATCACCGCGTTGGCCCAGCCGTGCGGGATGTGGTGGAAGGCGCCCAGCTTGTGCGCCATGGAGTGGTTGATGCCGAGGAACGCGTTGGCGAAGGCGAGGCCACCCAGGCAGGAGGCGTTCGCCATGTGGTCGCGGGCCTCGACGTCGGTCGGGTTGTCGTAGGCGCGGGGCAGGTAGTCGAAGACCAGCTTCATGCCCTGGAGTGCCAGGGGGTCGGTGTAGTCGGACGCCATGACCGACACGTAGGCCTCGAGGCAGTGGGTCAGGACGTCGACGCCAGAGGACGAGGTGAGGCCACGCGGCTGGGTCATCATGTTGTCCGTGTCCACGATGGCCATGTTGGGCATGAGCTCGTAGTCGGTGATGGGCCACTTAACGCCGGTCGTCTTGTCGGTGATGATGGCGAAGGGCGTGACCTCGGAGCCGGTGCCCGAGGAGGTGGGGATGGCCACGAAGTAGGCCTTCTTGCCCATCTTGGGGAAGGTGTAGACGCGCTTGCGGATGTCCATGAAGTCGGCGGACATGTCCTCGAACTTCTCGTCCGGGTTCTCGTACATCGACCACATGATCTTGCCGCAGTCCATGGCCGAGCCGCCGCCCATGGCGATGATCACGTCGGGCTCGAAGGCCTTCATCTGCTGCAGGCCCTCGAGCGCGGACTGCAGCGAGGGGTCGGGCTCGACGTTCCAGAAGCTGGAGTGCACGATGCCCATCTGGTCGAGCTTGTCCTCGATGGGCTTGGTGAAGCCGTTCTTGTAGAGGAACTGGTCGGTGACGATGAAGCAGCGCTTCTTGCCCATGACCGTGCCCAGCTCGTCCAGGGCGACGGGCATGCAGCCCTTCTTGAAGTAGACCTTCTCGGGGGTACGGAGCCACAGCATGTTCTCACGCCTCTCTGCCACGTCCTTGACATTGAGCAGGTTGGCGACGCCGACGTTTCCGCAGACGGAGTTGCCTCCCCAGGTTCCGCAGCCGAGGGTGAGCGACGGGGTCATCATGAAGTTGTAGATGTCACCGATGCCGCCCTGGGCAGCGGGGGTGTTGACCAGGATGCGGCAGGTCTTCATGGCATTCTGGTGCTTCTCGAGCTTCTCGGTCTCGCGCACGTCACAGAAGAGGGAGCTCGTGTGGCCGTAGCCGCCGTCGGCGACCAGGCGCGATGCCTTCGCGATGGCGTCGTCGAAGTCCTTGGCGCGGTACATGCCCAGGATGGTGGTGAGCTTCTCGTGCGCCCAGCGGTTGGAGGGCTCGACGGACTCGGTCTCGCCAATCAGGACCTTGGTGGACCTGGGGACGTCCACGCCCGCCTCGCAGGCGATGTGGTAGGCAGACTGGCCCACCATGGCGGCGTTGACCGCGCCGCCGTCCTTGATGACCAGGTTGACGACCTTGTCTGCCTCGTCGCCCTTCAGGATGTAGCAGCCGCGCTTCTCGAACTCGGCCTTCACCGCGTCGTAGACGCCGTCGAGGACGATCACGTTCTGCTCGGTGGCGCAGATCATGCCGTAGTCGAAGGTCTTGGAATGGATGATCGAGTTGACCGAGAGCTCGACGTCGGCGGAGTCGTCGATGATGGCGGGGTTGTTGCCGGGGCCGACACCCAGGGCGGGCTTGCCCGAGCTGTAGGCGGCGTTGACCATGCCGGGGCCACCCGTTGCCAGGATGGTGTCGCAGGAGTGCATCAGCTCGTTGGTGAGGGCGAGCGAGGGCTCGTCGATCCACGAGATGATGCCCTTGGGCAGGCCTGCCGCCTCGGCGGCGTCGCGTACCACGCGCGCGGCCTCGATGGTGCACTGCTTGGCGCGGGGGTGCGGGCTGATGATGATGGCGTTGCGGGTCTTGAGGCAGACCAGCGTCTTGAAGATGGCCGTCGAGGTGGGGTTGGTGGTGGGGATGACGGCGGCGATGATGCCGATGGGCTCCGCGATCTTCTTGAAGCCGTAGGCCTTGTCCTCGAAGATTACGCCGCAGGTCTTGGTGTTGCGGTACTTGTTGTAGATGTACTCGGCCGCATAGTGGTTCTTGATGACCTTGTCCTCGACGAGGCCCATGTGGGTCTCTTCCACCGCGAGCTTGGCCAGCGGGATGCGGGCCTTGTCGGCGGCCATGGCCGCCTCGTAGAAGATCCTGTCGACCTGCTCCTGGGTGAACGTTGCGAACTCGGCCTGGGCCACGCGCATCTGCGCGATACGCTCTGCCAGGGCATCGACGCTGTCGATGACTTTCTCGGCCTTTGCCATGCTTCCCCTTTCGCGTGAGGTAGGGCACCGCAGTCGGTGATGCCGTCTACGTAGGGCTCTACGTACGGTCCTAATCATAGCGAAAAAGCCTTGCGGGGATATGTGCAAAGACAGGCCTAAGCGCTTCAGATTTGCACCTTTACCTGCGGTTGTCTATCAAACGATGTACAAGTGGGCCCTAATTGGCGCCCAGTGGCGCAATTGGGCCGCAAGGCAACGAGGCCACTGACGCCATGCGGCGACGGAGCGCGCGTCCCTCTCGCCCGGAGCGTTCTCTATGCAAGCAACTGCGCCCCTGCGGGCGTTCTCTATGCCGTCGCGGCCCTGCAGGCGTTCTCTATGCAAGCCGCCACGCCCCTGCGGGCGTTCTCTATGCAAGTCTCTTACTTCTCGCTTACAAAACCCCAGTTGGGACCGAAACGATTTCAGAGATGTGCATAGAGAACATCGGGGGCAAGAAGAACGTACGGAAGGAAGAACGCATGGGGAGGCTTCGTGGACGAAAGGGCAAGATGCTAGAAGTGCCCCATACCCCGCTGGCGCCCGCTGCCAGGCCCGCGACCCCATTTCGGGCAGCGAGGCGCACAAAAGGGCAGAGGGAACGCCCGGGGTCAGCAGCCTTGACGGCACAGCCGTGCCTCCAGCCGTGCCACGAGCCCCCGTGCGTCTCCCCCGCCGCAGGCGACGCGACGCCAGGAGGCCTCCCCCGCCAGCCGGAAGTCCACGAGGGGCCCGAATCCGTCGAAGAGCAATGCCGCCGCAGCCTCGTGGTCTGGGTCATCGGGAAGCCCGGGATAGCGCAGCCCCGAGACGGCGGGATGGCAGCGCAGATAGCAGGCGACGACCATCGCCTCGTCGTTCGCGGCACGTCGGCGCAGGTCGAAAGCAGGAAGCGCCGCCACGAGCGCCTCGAGCTCCCCCGCACTCGCGCCGTCGAGCGCGTCCACAGCCTCGTCCAGTCCCGCGACGCGCCGCGAGTCGCGCGAGAGGCTCACCGCGGCCAGACCCGCGCCCTCTCCCAGGACGGGGTCGAGGAGCTCCACCGCCAGGTGCGCACCACGCCTGAGCGGCGCCGCGCCAAAGGAGCTCGCGAGCGTGTTGTCGGCCACGACCGCCCTGCCCTGCCCCCGCGCCTCGGGAGCGAGGACGCGCAGGTCCGGCACCCCCACGGGCATGCCTCCGAGGGTCGGCACCACGAGGGCGTCCCCGGGCAGGCACAGACGCGAGAGGAGCCCCTCCCGGGAGCCGGCGCGCACGACGCGCGTGCGCCGTGCCCCGACCCTCTGGGAGAAGCCCCTCTCGACCTCGCTCTGAGGACGGCCCCCCACGCCTAGCCGCGACGTTCGGCGATCTCTGCCGTCACGCTGGCAACGAACTCCTCGAGGCTCGTCTGGTGGGTCTCGTTGGAGCGGTCGCGGACGCTGATGTTGCCCGCCTCAGCTTCCTTCTCGCCCAGGATGAGCATGTAGGGCACGCGGTCGATGGAGCGCGCCTCACGAATCTTGTAGCCGATCTTCTCGTCGCGCTCGTCCACCTTGACGCGGATGCCGGCGGCGCGCAGCCTCTCGCCGACCTCCTTGGCGTAGTCGCGGGCCTTCTCGGACACGGGAAGGACCTTGACCTGGCAGGGGCTCAGCCAGGTGGGGAACTTTCCGGCGTACTGCTCGATGAGCATGCCGGTGAAGCGCTCGAAGGATCCGAAGCCGGCGCGGTGGATCATGATGGGGCGCTGCTTGCTGCCGTCGGGGGCAGTGTACTCGAGCTCGAAGTTCTGGGGGAGCTGGAAGTCGAGCTGGATGGTCCCGCACTGCCAGGTGCGGCCCAGGCAGTCCTGCAGGTGGAAGTCAATCTTGGGGCCATAGAAGGCGCCGTCGCCCTCGTTGAGCGTGTACTCGACGCCCATGGAGTCGAGCGCCTCCTTGAGGCCCGCCTCCGCCTGCTCCCAGTCCTCGTCGGAGCCCATGGAGTCCTCGGGGCGGGTGGAAAGCTCGACGCGGTAGGGGAAGCCGAACTGCGCGTAGTAGGTGGTGATCAGGTGTGCGGTGTCGGTCACCTGCTCGGTGATCTGGTCCGGGCGGATGAAGAGGTGGGCATCGTCCTGGGTGAACTCGCGCACGCGGAAGAGGCCGTGCAGGGCGCCCTTGAGCTCGTGGCGGTGGTCGAGTCCGGCCTCGGCGAGCTTCAGGGGCAGGTCACGGTAGGAGCGCGGGCGGCTCTTGTAGATCAGGCAGGCGCCGGGGCAGTTCATGGGCTTCACCGCGTAGTCCTCATCGTCGATGAGGGTGGTGTACATGTTCTCCTTGTAGTGGTCCCAGTGGCCCGAGGTCTCCCAAAGCTTGCGCGAGAGGATGATGGGCGTCTGCACCTGCTCGTATCCGTAGGCGTCCTGCATCTCCTGCCAGTACTGCATGAGCGCGTTCTTGACGCGCATGCCGTTGGGGAGCCAGAAGGGGAAGCCTGGACCGGCGTCGCTCATCATGAAGAGGTCCATCTCGCGGCCTATCTTGCGGTGGTCGCGCTTCTCGGCCTCCTCGAGCATGTGCTCCCAGGCCGCCAGCTCGTCCTTGCTGCGGAAGGCGGTTCCGCTCACGCGGGTGAGCATCTTGTTGGAGCTGTCGCCCTTCCAGTAGGCGCCCGAGACACCGGTGAGCTTGAAGGCCTTGAGGGCCTTGGTGTAGGTGAGGTGGGGCCCCACGCACATGTCTACGTACTCGCCCTGCCTGTAGAAGGTGATGCGCGCGTCCTCGGGGAGGTCGCCGATGTGCTCGACCTTGTACTTCTCCCCCCTCTCCCTCATGTGCTCGATGGCCTCGGCGCGCGGGAGCTCGTAGGTCTCGAACTTGAGGTTCTCCTTGGCGACCTTGCGCATCTCGGCCTCGATGGCGGGGAGGTCCTCGTCGCTGATCTTCTGGCCCTCGGGCAGGTCGATGTCGTAGTAGAAGCCGTTCTCGGTCGCGGGGCCGTAAGCGAAGTCCGCCTCGGGGTACAGGCGCTTGATAGCCTGGGCCATGATGTGCGCGGCGGAGTGGCGGATGACGTGGAGCTCCTCGTCCTCGGGGACCTCGTCCACGCGGCCGTCGTTGAAGAGTGCCTTCATAGTTGTAAAACCTTTCCTTGCAGCTGGTCGCTTGCCATGCTCGTCGGTACAAGAAAAAACGCCCGACCTCCCTCTGGGGCCGAGCGGTTGAGGCGCCTGCCGCAGGCAGCTCGCTGCCGTGAAGGGACAGACGCCTAGATAGTCGGAGTTCGGGTGGAGCTGGCAGACGCTGGCCTGTCGCAAGAGAGCATGCTGGGAAACCTCCGTTTGGCTACAGGGCAAAGGTTTACCACATCCTGGGCCTCCGGTCAGCCCAGACAGCGCACTTGGAACCCATCGCCCCAAGGAGGCCACATGGACGACGCGGGCGAGAGGAGCCATCCGCGACCGCGCACGCACGCCCCTCTCGCCCGCCCCGCGCGGTGGCTATGCCCCCAGCTGGGCCAGAACGTCCTCGCAGACCTGCTCGGGGGCGAGCCGCGCCTCGCGCAGGAGCTCGTCCGCGTCGTAGCGGTCGTAGAACGCCTTGGCGAAGCCGCGGACCAGCACCCTCGTGGAGGCGTCGGCCGCGAGATGGCCTGCCACGCGCTGGCCGAAGCCCCCGTCGACCGAACCGTCCTCGAGGGTCACGACGAGCTCGTGCGTGCGGGCGAGCTCGTCCAGGGCGCCCTCGTCGAGACCGGAGACGAAGAGGGGGTTGACCAGCGTGGCCTCCACCCCGTGCTCGGCGAGGAGGTCCGCCGCCCGCTCTCCCAGGCCGAAGAAGTCCCCCAACGCGAGGATCGCGACCCTCTTGCCCTCGCGCGCGTGCCCCCAGCGGGTCTGGGAGTAGTCGCCGCGCTGCGTCGCGCCCTCGGGGGCATGCCGTACGGGACCGGCAGGGACCGCGATGTAGACCGGCCCCTCCTTCTGGTCGAGCGACCAGTCGAGCATGGAGAGGTACTCCTCCACGTTGGTCGGCGCAAGGTAGGTGATGCCGGGGATGTTGGCGACCATGGGGATGGAGTAGAACGCGGCGTGCGTGACGTCGCTCATACCCCACACGGAGGCGTTCGCCCCCACGATGGTCGCGGGGTTGTGGTTGATGGAGAGGTCCTGCGAGAGCTGGTCATAGACGCGCTGCAGGAAGGTGGCCTGCGTCCCGAAGACGACGTGGGCGCCCGCCTTGGCGGCGCCGGAGGCCAGGGCGACGGCGGTCTCCTCCGCGATGCCCACGTCCAGGTAGTGCGAGCCGAGCTCGCGGCGCTGGTCGGGGCCGAGGCCCAGGGTCCCGGGCACGCCGGCTGCAAGCACGAGGAGGTCGCGGTCCGACTTGGCGCGCTCGAGCAGATAGCGCGCCGTGATGGAGCCGTAGCCCTCGCCGGAGCCCTGGCGGAGGGGACGCCCCATGGCGAGGTCGAAGGGGGCGTTGTAGTGCCAGGGCTCGGGATCCTGCTGGGCGGGGGCGTAGCCCTTGCCCTTCAGGGTGTTGACGTGGACCACCACGGGATGGTCGATGTCGCGGACCTCCTCGAAGGCGGCGACGAGGGCCGCGCAGTCGTTGCCGTCCGCCACGTAGCGGTAGTCGAGGCCCATGGCCCGGAAGAGGTTGTCCTCCGCCTTGCCCCCCCGTCTCGCGCAGGCGGGCGAGGCGCGCGTACATGCCGCCGTGGTTCTCGGCGATGGACATCTGGTTGTCGTTGAAGACGATGACGAAGTTGCTGCCCAGCTCGCCGGCGACGTCCAGGCCCTCGAGGGCCTCTCCCCCGCTGAGGGACCCGTCGCCTATGACCGCGACGGCGTTCTCGTGCCTCCCGGCGAGGTCGCGGGCCTTGGCCAGGCCCAGTGCCAGGCTGATGGAGGTCGAGGTGTGGCCGACCTCGAAGAGGTCGTGGTCCGACTCGGCGGGGTTGCTGTAGCCGCTGACCTCGTCGTAGCGCGCGGTGTCGAGGTAGGCGTCGACGCGCCCTGTGAGCATCTTGTGCGGGTAGGTCTGGTGCGAGACGTCGAAGACGAAGTGGTCGCGAGGCGAGTCGAACACGTAGTGCAAGGCGATCGTCGCCTCGACGAAGCCGAAGTTGGGGCCGAAGTGCCCACCGTGCGCCGCGGCGCGCCTCAGTAGCGCGTCCCTGATCTCCTGTGCGAGGACCGGCAGCTGGTCGCTCGCGAGGGCCTTCACGTCCTGGGGCGAATGGATGTTCTCTAGGTACATGCGCTTCCTTTCTGCGCCGCATCGGAACGGCGGCTTTTCTCGGAACCTTATTCCCCGGGGTGGGGCGCGCGAGAACGACGTCACGTACCTTCCCGCCCATCGAAACGCATGCGTAACGAAGCGGGCCGCACGACGCCGTCGGTCCGTCACGCACAAGTCAGGCGCCCCCGTCGCGGTGACGGAGGCGCCTGGCGTCGGAACTACGTTGGCCTTAGGGCTACTGGATGCGGGTACGGCAGTAGGGGCAGACCTTCCAGTCCGCATTGAGCGGGCGGTGGCAGGTGGGGCAGACGTTGCGCACCTGCGTGTTGCAGATGGGGCAGACCACGAAGTCGCGGTCGATGGGAGCTCCGCACTTGGGGCAGATGCCGTAGTGCGAGAGCTGGTGCTCGCGCAGGGCGATGTCCAGGTCCTGCTCCTCGCGGTCGACCAGGTAGCTGCTGGGGCGCAGGATCACGTAGGCGAGAAGGCCCACGATGGGGATCACCGAGATGATCGCCCAGAGCCACCAGGGCTCGGCACCGCGCCGCTGGGCGTCGCGGATGACGTAGACGATGGAGAGGATATAGAGCATGACGACGCAGGCGACCATGAGGTAGAGCACCATGCGCACCTCAGGGGTGATGAGCTGGTCAAGTAGGTCTGACATTAAGGCTGTGCTCCTTTGCTGTCATAGGACGGCGCCACGCGGACGGACATGCTCGCGCCATGACCCATTTGGGTAGCTCGGGCAATTGTAGCAGATGGCTAGCGCAGGGCGGCCGCGACCTCTCCCGCAAGCGTGATGGAACCACAGGCGACGAAGGCCTCTCCCACCAGGGCGGCCAGCGCCTCTCCGCAGCTCGCATACTCCCCCACCGGCTCTGCGGCATGGGCGCGGAAGCGCTCGGCAAGCTCGTGCGCCGCCAGGGCGCGCGGCGAGCGCGTCTGCGTGACGACCACGCGGGGGAACTCCGGGGCAAGCAGACCGACGATCCCGTCCACGTCCTTGTCCGCCAGGACGGCGCAGAGCAGGGTGGGCCTCGTCGCCACCTCGGGAGCCACCTCCCTCACGGCCGAGAGGAACACCCCCACGGACTGCGGGTTGTGGCAGGCGTCGATGAGTCCCACGGGGTCGGCGCGCACCACGTCAAAGCGGCCGGGCGTGGGGCAGCAGACCACGGACTCGAAGAGCGCCTCGGGATCGAGCCCGCGTCCCAGAAAGTCCTCGCAGAGCACCACGGCACAGGCCACGTTGGCGGCCTGGTAGACGGGCTTGAGTGCCGAGAGCTCCCGATAGCTGCCGTGCGGCGTCGTGACGTCGAAGACGAGCGAGCCGCCGATGCGTCCCGGGCGACGCAGGACCTCGTAGCTCGCGTGCGGGGCGCCCTCGTGCTCGCGCGGCAGTCCGGGATGGAGCTCCCCCACCGCGTCCTCGAGCCTCCGCGGCCTGAGGAGCGTCGGCACCACACCCTCGTCGGCGCAGCGCCGGAGGAAGACGTCCTCGACGCTCGCCGGGGTGGCGGTGCCCACGCCCAAGACGCAGCTCCTTCCGGAGCGGATGATGGCGGCCTTCTCGCCCGCGATCTTCTCGAGGGTGTCACCCAGGATGCGGGTGTGGTCGAGGCCCACCCCCGTCACGGCGACGGATTCGATGGAACCCACAGCCGTGGTGGCGTCCCAGCGGCCGCCCATACCGCACTCGAGCACCACGACCTCCGCCCCCAGAAGCGCGAAGGCGACGCAGGCACCCACGGTGAGCAGGTCGAACTCGGTGATGTCATAGGGCCTCTGGCCCAGGTCGGCGCGGTGGGCGTTGACGCGCTGGCCCGCCTCGGCGGCCGCTGCGACCCCGCGGGCGAAGTCCGCCTCGGCGACGGGAGAGCCATCCAGCTCCAAGCGCTCGGTGTAGCTCACGAGCTCGGGCGAGGTGTAGAGGCCCACCCTGAGGCCCTCCCCGCGCAGGATCGCCGCCGCGTAGCGGGAGGTGGACGTCTTGCCGTTCGTGCCCGCGACCTGCAGGCTGCGGAAGCTCAGGTCGGGGTTGCCGAGCTCCGCGAGCATGTCCTCCACGCTCTCGAGCATGGGGCTGATGCCCAGCCTGAGCGTCGAGCGGAGGACGCCGAGCGCGTCGTCGTAGCTCAGCTCGGGAACGGGAAACGGGAGTCGGTACATGTCTTGCCTTCCTTCGTGTTCGCGACATGGACGCATGCGGCGACGTTTGGCGGACGGAGACCGGGAGGCCCGGGGTGAGAGGGCCCGCATGCCCCACCACGGGCGGAGGCTCGCCCCCTAGAGCCCGAGGAGCCTCAGTGCCTCCTCGCGCGTGCGCGCGTCGTTCTTGAGCGCGCCGCGCACCGCGGAGGTGACCGTCTGCGAGCCGGCGCTCCTGATGCCACGCATGGTCATGCAGCTGTGCTCCGCCTGCAGGACGACGAGGACGCCCAGGGGGTCGAGCGCGTCGACCATGGCGTCGGCGATCTGTGCGGTGAGGCGCTCCTGGACCTGGAGCCTGCGGGCATAGCCGCTCACGCAGCGGCCTATCTTCGAGAGTCCCGTGATGCGACCGTCGCGGGGGATGTAGGCGACATGCGCCTTGCCCACGAAGGGGAGGACGTGGTGCTCGCACAGGGAGGCGAAGGGGATGTCCCTCACTATGACGAGCTCCTGGTTGTGGCCCTCCTGGAACTGTCTGAGCAGGTGGGAGGACGGGTCCTCGGCGTATCCCCCCAGGAGCTCCTCGCAGGCGCGCGCCACGCGGTCGGGGGTGCCCCTGAGCCCCTCGCGGTCGGGGTCCTCCCCTATGGCGAGAAGGAACTCCCTCATCGCCGCCTCCACGCGCGGCCTGTCTATCCCATGCGCCACCTGGGCCTCGTCCCGTTCCATGCACCTGCCTTCCCTCCGGCCGCGCGCGGGCGCGGCGCCATGCACCGTCAACGTCTGAATCAGTGCCGCAGCTCGGCCGCACTCACCACGTGCTCCATGAGCACGGCCGTCGTTATGGAGCCGATCCCGCCCGGGACCGGCGTGATGGCAGAGACGAGGGGCGCCACCGCGTCGAAGTCGACGTCGCCCACAAGCCTGCCCGCCTCGCCGTCCCAGTTTATGCCCACGTCCACCACCACCTGGCCGGGAGTGACGAAGTCCGCGCCGACCATGCGAGGCCTGCCCGTGGCGACGACGAGGACCTCGGCCCCGCGGCATGCGGCGGCGAGGTCACGGGTCCTGCTGTGGCAGAGCGTCACGGTAGCGTCACGCGCCTGCAGCAGCAGCGCCAGCGGACGTCCCACGATCAGCGAGCGCCCCACGACGGTCACGCGCCTGCCCGAGAGCCCGATGCCGTAGTGGTCGAGGAGGCGCAGGGCCGCCTCCGCCGTGCAGGGCGCGAAGCCACGTCCCCTGCCCGAGAAGACCTTGGCAAGCGAGAGAGGCGTGACGCCGTCCACGTCTTTCCCAGGAGCGAGCAGGGTGCAGGCAGCCTCCCCGTCGAGCCCCGCGGGAAGCGGACGGAACATGAGGCAGCCGGAGACCTCGTCGTCCTCGTTGACGGAGCGAATGGCCGCCTCCAGCTCCCCCTGGCCGCAGCCCTCGGGCGGCAGGACCCTCCTCAGGCCGATGCCGAGCGCGTCCGCCCTCTTCTGGAGGCCGCGCTCGTAGCTGAGGTCGTCGGGCCTCTCCCCCACGCGAAGGACCGCCAGCACGGGTGGCCTCCCGGCTTCGGCGAGGGCATCCACGCGCCGGCGCAGCCCCTCGGCGATGGCTGCGGCGACGGGGGCACCCCTCAGTTCCCTGGACATGCTAGCCCCTCTCCCTCAAGGCGCGCGTGACCGCGCGCAGCAGCGCCTCGGCCCTTGGCTCCCACTGCGCCAGGAGCGCATCGCAGCGGGCGTCGAGCCCATCCGCCACGTCGCGCCGCACGAGCGAGCGCGTGTTCACGTAGACGTTCAGGCTCGCCGCCGAGAGCGACGCCCCGCAGAGCGCCGCGGCGCAGCCCACGTCCGAGACGAGCAGCCGCGAGCCCTTCTCGCCCAGGAGCTCCAGCTGCGGGATCGCCCGGGCGACGAGTCCCATGAGCTCGAGGGGGACCTCGCAGGCGCCTCGGCCTGCCGCCTCGAGGGCGGCGGGCCTTCGGGGGTCGCCCGCGGGTAGGGCGTAGGCTCGGGTCAGAGGCTCGAGCGAGCGGGCGTCCTCGTCCACGAGCTCGACGAGCCTCAGACGGATCCGCCCGAGCTCGTCCAGGGCCTCCCTGACCTCCCCCTCCACATCGGCGTAGCGAGACTTGCCCAGGGTGAACTCTGCTGCCATGGAGCCCAGGGCGGCACCCAGGGAGGCGACGTAGGCGACGGCCGCGCCGCCTGCGGGACTCGACACCCTGGACGCGAGGTCGTGCGAGAAGTCCTCGCAGCTCCTCTGCGCTAGGCGGTCTTCCATGTTTGCTCCAAACGACGCCTGGGCACCAGGGCAGGGGCTCCCGGCACCCAGGATGCTTTTGCTTGACCCCGTCGATGTTCCCACAGCGCGCGCTCCGCGCGGACGGCGAAGGCGACGCTCTAGAAGAGGCCCACGATGCGGCCGTCCTCGGTGACGTCGATTCCCTCCGCCGCGGGCCGCTTGGGCAGGCCGGGCATGGTCATGATGTCGCCAGTGAGCGCGACGACGAAGCCGGCGCCCGCGGAGACCTTCACGTTGCGCACCGTGATACGGAAGTCCTTGGGCGCACCGAGCTTTGCCGCGTCGTCGGAGAAGGAGTACTGGGTCTTGGCCATGCACACCGGCATGTTGGTGAAGCCCTGGTCCTCGAGCTGCTTTATCTGCTTCTCGGCAGAGGTGGTGAAGTCGACCCCGTCGGCGCGGTACACGCGCTTGGCGATGGCCTCGATGGACTCCTTGATGCCGCCGAGCTCGTAGGAGAAATGGAAGTCCGAGGGCTCGTCGCAGAGGCGCACGACCTCCTCGGCCAGGGCACGCCCGCCCTCGCCGCCCTTGGCCCACACCTCAGAAAGGGCCACGTTCACGCCCAGCTCCCTGCACTTGGCCTCGACGAGGTCGAGCTCGGCCTTGGTGTCGGTGGGGAACGCGTTGATGGCCACCACGACGGGCAGGCCGTAGACGTTCTTCATGTTGTCGACGTGCTGCAGGAGGTTGGGCAGGCCCGCCTCGAGGGCCTCGAGGTCCTCGTCGTTGAGGTCGGCCTTGGCCACGCCGCCGTGGTGCTTGAGCGCGCGGACCGTGGCGACCACCACGCAGGCGTCGGGCGTGAGGCCCGCGAGGCGGCACTTGATGTCACAGAACTTCTCGGCGCCCAGGTCGGCCCCGAAACCAGCCTCGGTCACCACGTAGTCGCCGAGCCTCATGGCCGTGGTGGTGGCAGAGACGGAGTTGCAGCCGTGGGCGATGTTGGCGAACGGGCCACCGTGCACGAACGCGGGATTGTGCTCGAGGGTCTGCACCAGGTTGGGCGAGATGGCATCCTTGAGCAGCGCCGTCATGGCGCCTTCCGCCTTGAGGTCGTGTGCGGTGACGGGCTTGCGGTCAAAGGTGTAGGCCACCACGACGCGCCCCAGGCGCGCCTTGAGGTCCATGAGGTCGGTGGCCAGGCAGAAGATGGCCATGACCTCGGAGGCCACGGTGATGTCGAAGCCGTCCTCGCGCGGCATGCCGTTGGCCACGCCGCCCAGGCCGTCCACGATCTTGCGCAGCTGGCGGTCGTTCATGTCCATCGCGCGCTTCCACACGATGCGGCGCGGGTCGATGCCCAGCTCGTTGCCCTGCTTGATGTGGTTGTCGAGCATGGCGGCCAGCAGGTTGTTGGCGTTCTCGATGGCATGGAAGTCGCCGGTGAAGTGGAGGTTGATGTTCTCCATGGGAATGACCTGGGCGTATCCGCCACCTGCCGCACCACCCTTGACACCGAAAACCGGCCCCAGAGAGGGCTCGCGCAGAGCGAGCACCGTCTTGTGACCGAGGGCGTTCATGGCGTCGGCCAGTCCGACGGAGGTGGTGGTCTTGCCCTCGCCGGCGGGCGTGGGATTGATGGCGGTCACGAGGACGAGCTTGGCCTTCTTGGGCTTGTCGGCCATCTTGGTGACGTCCACCTTGGCCATGTGGTGGCCGTAGGGGATGAGCTCGTCGTCGGTGAGGCCCAGCTTCTCGGCAATCTCGCCAATGGGCCGAATCTCGGCCTCCTGTGCGATCTCGATGTCTGACTTTGCCATCGCTTACTCCCCTTCTCCGGACGCAACGCTCGCCTTTGGACTCACGGGACACATGCTAGGGAACGTGCCCCGGCTCCCCACGCCATTTTGGCAAGAACTCCTGCGCCAGGGTTGGTCATTTTGCGCCGATGAAACCAGCCGCCCGCAGGTGGTACGACAATGACAATCATATTGAACGGAATGCCCGAGCCACACACCCAAGCTTCGGCGCGTGGGGGCAATAGGCAGAATCACCCATACGATGGCGTGTTCCGGCACGCATTGGGCTTCGCCGATGGCAATGCCCCCGGGCGGCTGCCCGCAAGGATAACAGGGCGCCCTGGGTGGAGCAGGCCGCGCGTACGAGTGCTCTGTGCGTGCGGCGCCCGTCGCGCTTGCTAGA
Organism: Olsenella phocaeensis; assembly: GCF_048189965.1. Taxonomy (NCBI): domain Bacteria; kingdom Bacillati; phylum Actinomycetota; class Coriobacteriia; order Coriobacteriales; family Atopobiaceae; genus Olsenella; species Olsenella phocaeensis. The sequence continues at coordinate 44,966 of NZ_DBEZHV010000005.1, forward strand.
GTTGCCTTATGCGGGCAAGGGCTCTCGCGACCTTGGAATCCTGTGCGACCAAGCTCCATTCGCCGCGGCCCTCGACCATGGAAAGAAGGCCCTTCCTCACCATTGATGCCGGGGGTCGCACCATGTCTGCCGCGTTGCCGGGGGCGAAGACGTGCTCGAAGAGGGGACCGGCAGGGAACCTCTCACCTTGCTCCGCCGCGCAGATGACCTTCTCCGCCAGGCCTGCGAACCTGGCGAGATAGGATGCTGCCTCCGTCGCCTCCTCAAGCTGGGCCGAAGCCGCCGCTGCCCCGGCCCAGAAGGTAAGGGCGGTCTCGGGCAGGTGCTCCTCCAGCTCAAAGCCCGACACGAGGGCGTTCCCAGCCTTGAGCAGCGCATCCGCCTGCGCCTTGGATGGATGGGCCAGCAGCTGGGCGCAGATGCCCCCCATGACCCCACCGAGGCTCGAGAACAGCTCGCGTTCACGAAGAGATGCGGCGTCCTCCGCTCGCCCGCACTGCTCGTACAGAGAGGCGAGCACCGAGGAGGTTCCTATGGGCGTTGCCCCAACGATGCCTTCAAGCAGGGCGATCGCCTCCCCCAACCTGTCATCTTGCCTGCGGAGGAACCCCGCCCTGATGAAGCGCGCCAGGGCGAGTTGCCTCGCGTCCTCGGAGCGAGCCTCGACACGGTCGAGGCAGTCGAAGGCGCTGCCCCTCAGCTCGTCGGCTCGCGTGGGATCCGCCGCGCTCCGACCAAGGTAAAACATTGCTGCCTGGAGTAGCCAAGGCAGGCAGAAGGGGTGCTCTGCCGTCACCGACCTGATCTCTGCGTAGGCACCCTCGGGGTCGTCGTTGGCGCGCAGGGCAATTCTCGCCGCCGTCTCCCTGACCTGGCCTTCGTCCAGCTGGGAGTCCCAATCGAACAGCTCGTCAAGCGACATGCCAAACTGTGCCGCTATGCTCGGCAGCAGCGCCACGTCGGGCAGGCTGAGCCCAAGCTCCCACTTGCTTACGGCAGCCTTCGTCACGCCAAGGAGGTCCGCGAGCTGCTCCTGCGTGAGCCCCTCGGCATGGCGTGCCCGCGCGATGGTGGCCCCGATGTTGGTCGCGCTTGTGTTCTGCATGATGGCTCCCCTCTTCAGGATGGCTCCCCTCTTCCGTGCGGGTCCATTCTCTGGCGCTGGTGCCTACCGCTCAAGCGAGCGCGAGTTGACCTTTTCGAAGGTTGAGTCAACTAGTCCCGCGGACGGACGAAGGCCTTCACCTGTCCGCTGAAGCGGGTGTCCAGCGCTGCAAAGAGCAGGGTCTCCAGCGCGAGCAGGGGAACCATGGTCACAGCCATGCGCACGTAGACATGTGCGCTCGCTACGTCCATGCTGATGAGGAACGCCATCGCAAAGCCCGTCAGCACGACTGCGAACCCAATGGGCAGGGAGAAGAGCAGCTGCAGCTGGCGCCTCTGGATGCGCAGCACCTGTGCCAGGGACAGCCCCATGCGGTTCAGGTTGCGCATGACGGGCAGGCTCTCGCGCACGTCGGAGAGCAGCCGGAAGTAGACGAGGCTGATGGAAGCCACTATGAAGATGACGGCCAGCATGAGCGAGATGTAGGCGTACATCTCGTACGAGTACTCCTGCAGGAAGATGGTCTCTATGCGAGGAATGAAGAGGAAGTCGTTCCCGTCCCCGAGGCCCACGCCTATCGTGCTGCGTATGCGCTCGCAGGCGGTACGCACCTCCTGGGCTTGGGCATCGTCATCCACGTCAAACGTGAAGACCCTCACGTCCACAAGGCTGCCCGTGTCCTGCAGCATCTGCCAGTCCGCATCGCTCACCACGTAACTGCCGCTGCGCTTGGCGGTGTCCAGTATGGGTGTGGACGTGCCGACGACCTCCAGCACCCGGCCGCCTGGCACCTCCACCGAGCTTTCTGGCTCGGCCGCGCCGGAGACGTCAACCGCCTGTCCGTCTTCGATCGAGAGCGTCCTACCCGACTGCCTCTCGTATGAGCTCTGGGCAACGAACTTGTTCCCGAAGATGGTCTTCTCGGTCTGCAGCATGCCGTAGGAGTCCTTCGCGTACGCCACGCCATGGCTGGCGAGCTCGGCCTCGATCTCGCTGACGTCTGACGACTCCCGCGCGTTGTCGCCATACGAGAAGTACCCGATTCCGAAGGGGATGTCCCTGGTGATGTCGGCGCGGACCGTCGTGACGAGGGCGAGGGACACGACGATGGCGCTGAACGACATCGTGAGCATGAGGGTCGACACGAACATCGTCGTGACCGACCCCTTGAGGCGGTCCCTGAGCCCGGAGACCCAGATGGCGTTTCCCTCCCTCAGGTAATAGCGCGACCGCGCGACGCGCGAGATCACGAGGAACGAGAACTGGCGGTACGCGAGGAAGAGTCCGGCGAGCGTGGACGCGATGATGAGCCAGGGTATGACGTCGACGAGCGCGTCGTGGGACTCCACGAACGTTCGCACGGACGGGATGACGCCGAACAGGCAGGTGCCGCAGCCGCAGGCGAGCAGGACGATGCCCAGGACGGCCAGGGGCTTCGAGAAGCGCATCTCGCGGCTCTCGTCGACCTTGGCGGCAAGCAGGTCGACGATGGGACGCCTGCATATCCCGCGCGCCTGCGCTGCGCTCGCCACCAGGAATATGACGGAGAACGTGACGACGGTCTGCACGATGGACGCGGACGGGAACTGGTATGCGATGTCGGCGACATGGATGATGCGGGCCATGAGCATGACCATGAGATGCCCGAAGACAAGCCCGATGACGAGTCCTGCGGCGATGGCGCTCACGCCAATCAGGAGGCTTTCGAGCACGATCGAGAGGGCGACCTGGCGCCTCGTCATGCCCATGGTGAGGAGGGCCCCGTACAGGCGCCGCTTGCGCTTCAGGAAGGCGCTGAGCGAAAGCCCCAGGAACCCCAGGGAGTACACGGCGATGAAGGCGATGGCGAGGCGCATGATGCCCTGCACGCTCTCGCTCTGCGCAAGCTGCGGATGGTTCATGTTGGCGGAGAAGACGAAGAAGACCACGATCGAGAACACGCTGCTCAGCCAGAACGCGACGTAGCTCTCCTTGTCGCGCATGACGTTGTTGAGGGCAAACCTGAAGAAGCTCATCCTACTTCGCCCCCATGAACTTGAGCACGTTCAGGATCTCGTCGTAGAACGCCAGCCCGTCTCCCTCGCGGTACAGCTCCTCCAGGATGCAACCGTCCTTGATGAAGATGGCGCGCGTGCAGAAGCTTGCGGTCTTGGCGTCATGCGTGACGATGATGGTGGAGGTGCCCCGACGCGCATTGAGGTCGGCAAAGATGCGCATGACGCCCTCGGCTGCCGCCGAGTCGAGGTTGCCCGTGGGCTCGTCGGCAAGAAGGAGGCGTGGGCTGTGGATGATGGCGCGGGCGATGGCGGCACGCTGCGCCTGACCTCCCGACACCTCATGCGTCCGTTTGTCGAGGATCTTGCCGATGCCAAGGCTCGCGGCAATGCTCTCGGCTGCAGCGTTCATGCGTGCAGGCGGGACGTGGCGCAACATGAGTGGGAGCATGATGTTCTCGCGGATGGTGAGCGTGTCCACCAGGTTGAAGTCCTGGAAGACGAAGCCGAGCTCGTTGCGGCGGAACTCGGCCGCCTCGGGCTCGCCCAGGTGGGAGATGTCGCGCCCGTCGATGCGAATTTCTCCCGAGCTGAGCGGGAGGATGCCCGAGATGAGGTTGAGGAGCGTGGACTTTCCCGATCCCGACGCCCCCATGATCGCTACGAACTCGCCCTCCTCCATCTTCATGGACAGGTCGTTCACGGCACGCACCTGAACTCCGGTTCCGTATATCTTGCTCGCGTGCTCGATGGTGAGAATCGCCATGAGGTTCTCCTTTCCGATTCGCTGCAAGCAGAATACGAAACGGCACGTGAGGGGCGCTATCGAGTGGAGTGACGAAAGATGACAGCCCCTGTCACTTTTGCACAAGGGGGATGATGGGCGCGAGTCGGGGGCGACGCTAGAAAACTATGTCCACTCGGGTTCCATGCCCAACCTCAGACCTCACCTCTATTTCGTGCCCAAGCTCGTCGAGCGCGCGCTTCACCACGTACAGTCCGACGCCTGACGACTGGTCGTGATCGCGTCCGTTGCTCCCCGTGAAGTAGAGGTCAAAGATGCGCGGCAGGTCGCGCGGGCGGATGCCAATGCCGTGATCGACAAAGCTGAGCTCCACGCTTCCGTCCGACTCCCCCGCGCCGACCTCGATCGACGACCCCGCGTCCGAATACTTCACGGCGTTATGCAGTATCTGCTCGATGACGAACGCGAGCCATTTCCTGTCGGTGCGCACGCGCAGGCTTGCGTCGATGCCTACAGTGGGGAAGACCTCCCTCTGCGCAAAGAGGCGCCTCTCTTTGTCAATAACGGCCTCTACCACCTCTTTGAGGGACAGGTCCTCGATGGTGAGGTCGGCCTGCATGCGCTCCATGCGCACGAGACTCAGGATGAGGTCGAGCTGCCCCTGCATGCGATCGAGCTCGCAGAGCGCACCGAACGAGTCCATGTGCCCGGGGTCCTTCTGAACCATGAGGCGCAGGACGCTCACGGGCGTCTTCATCTGGTGCACCCACTGCATGACATGCGTCCGCCAGCGCAGCATCTCGTCGTCTCGCTCGTTCAGCTGGCGCTGGTAGCTGCGGTAGGCATCACGCCTGCGTGTGACGTACGCTTCGGTGACGGGGTCGCCGCTATGGCGCCCCACCAGCTGTTCCATGGTCTCGACGTCCTCTTCCAGGCTTTCGTAGAACGCCCGCTTGCGCGCGAATCGCACGACAAGGAACACCGCCAGCACGAATGCCGCCACGAAGAGGAAGTAGGCGATGCCTGCGGCCGTATCGAAGCCTCGGCCAAAGTGAAAGGCAAGGGCTATGGCAACGGACTCGAGGAGGAAGAGGGCCATGACGTCCAGATGATCCCTGAGGAAGAGCCTCATGGCCTTCCGTCCATGTAGAGACGATAGCCAACGGTGCGCACCACCTTGATCTGGGCGAGAATGCCCGCACTGGAGAAGCGATCGCGAAGCCGGCGGATGTTGACATTCAGGGTGTTGGGCTCCACGAAGCCCTCCCCGTCCCACGCGGCCATGTACAGGTCTCCACGCGCAGCCGTCTTTGGATATGCCCTCATCAGGCATCCAAGGAGACTTGCCTCCGTGGCGGTGAGCTCGATCGTTGAGCCCTGGTACTCCGCCCTGAGGAGTCCCGGGAAAAAGACGAGCCCGTCGCAAGCGAGGGACTCGAGCTCCGTTGTGGCAGGTGCGAGCTCCCCATAGTTGCGGCGATCTGCGCCTGCACCTTGGCGAGCAGCACGTCGAGGTCGAAGGGCTTCGTCACGTAGTCGTCAGCTCCCGCCTCCATGCCACGCACCTGGTCGGACGCGGCATCACGAGCCGAAACCATGACGATGGGGACGTGCGATGTCTCGCGGATGCGACGACACCAGAAGAATCCGTCGTAGCGGGGCAGGCTCACGTCGAGCAGGACGAGGGAGGGGTCGAGGGCACGGGCCTGGGCGTCTATGTCATCGAACGAGTCCGCCACGCGGCACTGGTAGCGATACCGCCCCAGCAGGTCTGCTACCTGGCCCGCGAGGGCGCTGTCATCTTCCACTATGAGGATGGGCCGCAGCGTTGCGCCCTCGGCCCGCCGCGCGCCACCATGTGCCGCCGTTGTCTTCTCCATGGTCATGCCTGGCCCTCCTTCTCTCGCACCCAATTGGACCAGGGGCTCTCGGACGTTTCGATGGTGCGCCGCTCCGTCACTACCACGTCGACGCCCAGGTCATGCTCCCCCACCACGCCCATGGCTGCCAGGTTATCGGTAAGCTGCGCCTCGCGACATATGCCGACGGAAGTGCCAGGAAAATCGGCAAGCAGCGTGTCATAGAAGCCGCCCCCGTACCCCATGCGGAAGCCATGGCCGTCGAAGGTCAGGCCAGGCACGACGGCGAGGATGCTCCCGCCCGCCTCTGCCTCGCGCGCGACGTCCAGAAGGCGATCTGGCTCCGCAAGGGGCTCCTCCACGCCAAAGGAGCTGCGCTCGAGGCGGTCGAAGTCGTCGATGCGATACCACTCCATGAGACGAGTGTGGGGCACCACGCGGGGGATGGCAACGACCTTGCCAGCCAACCACGCCTGACGTACGAGCCCGCGTGTGTCCACCCCCTCGCCTACCGAAAGGTAGGCGAGGACGATCTGGGAGCGTTGCCACTCGGACAGAGAGAGGACGCGGGAGGCGATGCCGGCATCGGCACGCTCTCGCGCCTCGGAGCCAAGGTCCTTGCGCGCCTGCCTGAGCCGCTTGCGAAGCTCCTTCTTGCGCGCGATGACTTCCTTGTCCTCCATGTGCCTCCCCCAGGACCCAATTCACATCGAGGAGAGCTTACTCCACCCCGAAGCATGCGTCACAGGGAAGGAGGCGCGCCATCCTGCTGCAATGCAGGCAAAGGGAAAAGTGTCTGGCACAAGAACCCCGCCTCCTAGCCCATCGAAACTCGGAAGGTCTACGATGGCAGCGCTGACTTCGAGGAGGGGCCATGAGATACGCATTTGCCAATGCCACCGTGATCGACGGAACGCTCGAGGCTCAACCCCAGGAGGGACGCTGCGTACTCGTCGCGGACGGACGCATCGAGTCCGTCGATGCGGGCACGGCCCCCTCCGGATACCGCGTGGTCGACCTCGGGGGCAGATTCCTGCTGCCCGGCCTGATAAACATGCACGTCCACCTCGCGGGCAACGGCAGCCCGAAGTCGGGTGGCAAGGACCCCAAGAAGACGGTGGACGCCATCTTTGCCACTCCTGTCGGCGCGGCCGTCGCCCACCTCATGGTGGCCGGGTTCGCCAAGGCCGCACTCATGGGCGGCGTGACCACCGTGCGCACCGTTGGTGGCCTGCGCGACCTCGACACGCGCGTGAGGGACGAGATCGCCGCAGGTAGGAGGATCGGACCGCGCATCCTCGCCGCCAACGAGGCGGTCTCGGTGCCGGGAGGGCACATGGCCGGATCGGTCGCCGTCGCGGCGACGACCGTCGAAGAGGCCCTGGCCGCGGTCGATGCCGCCTGCGACCAGAACGCGGACCTCGTCAAGCTCATGATTACCGGCGGGGTCATGGACGCACGGGCCAAGGGAGAGCCCGGCGAGATGAAGATGCCTCCAGAGATGGTGCGTGCCTGCTGCGACCGGGCGCACGCGCGCGGTCGCATCGTGGCGGCGCACGTGGAGTCTCTCGAGGGCGTCCGCGCCGCACTCGAGGGCGGCGTCGACTCGATCGAGCACGGCGCCAGGCCGGACGAGGACACCATGGCCCTCTTCGCCGAGAGGGGTTCCTTCCTGGTGACCACGCTCTCCCCCGCCCTCCCCTATGCGCTCTTCGACAGAAGCGTCTCAGGCGCCTCCGAGATGGCCCAGTTCAACGGCAAGGTCGTCTTCGACGGCATCAGGGAGTGCTCGAAGGCGGCACTTGCCGCCGGGGTGCCCGTGGCGCTCGGCAACGACGTGGGCTGCCCCTGGATCGCCCAGTACGACTTCTGGCGCGAACTCGTCTACTTCCACAAGTACGTGGGCGCAAGCAATGCGCTCGCCCTGCATACCGCAACCCTCGGCAACGCCCGGCTCGCGGGCATCGACAGGGTGACGGGCTCCGTCGAGGAGGGAAAGGACGCCGACCTCGTCGTCTGTGCGCGGAACCCCCTCGAGGACCTCAAGGCGCTTCGCGAGGTCGACATGGTCATGGCACGCGGCATCCTCGTACGGCACCCCCACGTCAGACGCAACGCCCTGCTCGACAGGGAGCTGGACAAGTTCCTGGATTAGCCTCGCGGCGCACGCGCTACCTGGCTCTAGCCTCGTCCACGAGCTCCTGGGCCTGAGCCCCCAGGGCGTCGGCCACCGGGAGCGCAAGCTCTCGACCCCGCGTGAGCGCGAGGAGCTCCGGCGCGGCCATCACGATGGCCTGGGCGCCATGCTCGACCGCCTCGCCCACGAGCTCGTCAAAACGTGCCAGGTCGTCCGCTGAGGGTTCCTCTCCCCCGGACACGCGCCCGATCACGGCGTCGACCCACTCCTTGTCCTCGTCGTTGGGCGTAAACACCGGAACGTGGCTCGCCGCGATGGGCGACTTGAAGAACTTCTCGCGCATGGTGGTGGACGTGCCAAGGAGAAGTACGCGCACATACCGCGCTGCGACGATTCTCCTCCAGCTGGCCTCGACCACGCTCAGCAGCCGCACGCTGGTCGTACCCCGCAACTCGCGGAGGACGAGGTGCGCGTCGGTCCCCACGATCGCGACGAGCTCGCAGCCACGACGCTCGAGCGACTCGACCGCAGGGGCGAGGAGCGCGACCAGGCCCTCCCTGTCGCCCTCGCCGGCGAGGGCGTTCGTCAGAGCGGCATCCACGGACGAGCGCTCGACCTGCACGGCGGTCTCGCCCAGCTCCTCCCCGAGCACGTCCGTGAAGTGGCGCATGCCCGCCTCGCCCGTCGCCAGAACGATGCCCATCTTCCTCATGAGACCCCCCGTCCGCCGGCGCGCGGCTAGCTCAGGAGCATGCGGTCGTTGGCGAGCTCGCCGCCGCTTGCCTCCTCGAACTTGAGGAGCAGGTCGTGGACCTTGAGCGCGCGCTTCTCCTCGCCGCTCACGTCGTAGATCACGTGGCCCTCGTGCATCATGATCAGGCGGCTGCCCAGGCGGATGGCGTCGTTCATGTTGTGCGTGATCATGAGGGTGGTGAGGGAGTCCCTCTCGACGACCTGGGCCGTGAGCTCAAGGACCTTCTTGGCGGTCTTGGGGTCCAGTGCCGCCGTGTGCTCGTCCAAAAGCAGGAGCTTGGGCTTCTTGAGCGTGGCCATGAGCAAGGTGAGCGCCTGGCGCTGCCCGCCCGAGAGCAGGCCGACCTTGGAGCTCAGGCGGTCCTCGAGGCCCAGGTCGAGCGAGGCCAGTCGCTCCGCGTACTCAGCGCGCTCGGCCTTCCCGATGCCCCAGGACAGTCCCCTGCCCTCGCCGCGGCGGCGGGCCAGAGCCAGGTTCTCGTCGATCTGCATGTCGGCCGCGGTGCCGCGCATGGGGTCCTGGAAGACGCGCCCCAGGTAGCGGGCGCGCTGGTGCTCGGAGAGCAGGCTCACGTCGGCCCCGTCGATCTGTATGACGCCCGAGTCGGGCGGGAAGACGCCGGCTATGGCGTTGAGCAGGGTCGACTTGCCCGCCCCGTTTCCGCCGATCACGGTGACGAAGTCGCCGGGCTCGAGGTGGAGATCCACGCCGACGAGGGCGGGCTTCTCGTTGACGGTGCCCTTGTTGAAGGTCTTGCTGACGTTGGTGAGGCGCAGCATCAGCGCTCGCCTCCCTTCGAGTAGGAGCGCCTCTGCCGCTGGCGCTCGACGACGGTGGGTACCACCAGGGCAAGGGCGACGATCACGGCCGAGAGGAGCTTCATGTCGTTGGCGTCGAGGCCCATCTGGAGCACGATGGCCCTGATGAGGAAGTAGACGACGGAGCCCACGACCGCCGAGGTGAGGCGGCTGCCGAAGGCCTGGAGCTTGCCGGGGGTGAGCCGGCCCAGGACCTCGCCGATGACGATGGCGGCGAGTCCGATCACGATGGCGCCCGTGCCCATGCCGATGTCAGCGTACTTCTGGCTCTGGCAGATGAGGGCGCCCGAGAGGCCCACCAGGCCGTTGGAGAGGGCAAGCGCTATGAGCTTGGTGACGCGCACGTCGATGCCCAGGGCGCGGCACATGTCCTCGTTGTTGCCCGTGGCGCGCAGGGCGGAGCCAATCTCGGTGCCGAAGAACCAGTACATGGCCGCCACCAGAGCCGCTGCCACCACGAGCCCCACGACCATGGCCGAGGTGGCCTGGTTGAGGCCCGTCAGCGCGGAGATGCGCGTGAAGACGGTGTCCACGTTGAGGAGCGGGGTGTTCGACTTGCCCATGACGCGCAGGTTGACCGACCAGAGGGCGATCTGGGTCAGGATCCCGGCCAGGATGGCGGGGATGTCGAACACAGTGTGGAGAAGCCCCGTCACCAGGCCCGCGACCACGCCGGCAAGCATGCCCAGTAGGATTGCGACCAGCGGGTCGAGCCCCAGCGAGACGGAGGCGACCGCCGCGACGCAGCCGCCCAGGGCGAAGCTGCCGTCGACCGTCAGGTCGGCGATGTCGAGCATCTTGTAGGTGACGAAGAGTCCGAGCACCATGACGCCCCAGAGGATTCCCTGAGAGACGGCACCCGTTAGAGCTGGCAGCATGCTACCCCCAAACCTGCGATGTGCCCCGGGTCGCCCCGGGGCACACGACGAACGTCAGAAACTGTCGTCCCATCCCGGGACGAGACGCGACCCGCGCCTAGGCGCCCAGCACGGAGAGGTCGACCCCGATGGCGTCGGCCGTGGCCTGGTTGGTCGCAAGGGTGCAGTCCTCCGCAGCGAGGTACTCGATGGGCATCTCGGCAGGCTTGGCCTCGCCCTTCAGGACCTTGACGGCCATCTGGCCAGCCTTGTAGCCCAGCTGGTCGTAGTTGATGCCATAGGTGGCAAGGCCGCCGTTGTCGACCATGCCCTGCTCGCCCACGATGACCGGGAGCTTGTGCTCGATCGCCACCATCGAGACCGTGGACATGCCTGCGGCGATCGTGTTGTCGGTCGGCGCGTAGGCGACGTCCACCTTGCCCACCATCGACTCGACGACCTGCTGGATCTCGTTGGAGCTCGAGACCGAGAAGCGGACGGCCTCTAGGCCACGGGCGGAGGCGGCAGCCTCGGCGAGCGCGACCTGGACGTCGGAGTTCGACTCGGCGGTGCAGTAGAGCAGGCCGACCTTCTTCGCGGAGGGGATGAGCCTGACCAGAAGGTCGAACTGGTCCTCGACCGGCGTGAGGTCGGAGCTGCCCGTTACGTTGCCGCCCGGGGCGTCGTTGGAGGCGACGAGACCGGAGGCCGCGAAGTCAGTGATGGCCGTACCGATGACGGGAATCTGGTCGGTGGCGCCTGCGACCGCCTGCGCGGCCGGCGTGCCGATGGCGAGGATGAGGTCGTCCCCGTCGTTGACCAGCTTGGAGGCGATGGTCTGGCAGGCCGACTGGTCGTTCTGGGCGTTCTGCTGGTCGATCGTGTAGCTCAGTCCGGACTCGTCGAGCGCGCGGACGAAGCCGGCGTTCGCGGCGTCGAGGGCGGCGTGCTCGGTGAGCTGCAGCACGCCGATCTTGTAGCCCCCCTTGGAGCCCGTGCCGACGTTTCCGCAGGCAGCAAGTGCAAAGGAGGAGCATCCTCCCAGTGCCACGGCGAGAAAGGACCTTCTGCTGAGGCTGTTCATGGCAATCCCCTCTCTGAATGCACCGCAGGATGCGGCAGGCGTCTCGATGCTGTTGGTTATATCAGTTGGGCGGGCGCCGATGGTTTCCTGCGTATTAAGTTATTTATGGGAAGGCTCGGGATGCCGTGCAATTCGCCCGAGAGCCCTAGAAGCGCTCCGCCACGAGGGCGAAGAGGGCGCCCAGGCACATGGTAGCCGGAAGGGTCACGACCCAGGCGGTCACGATGCTGCCGGCGACCCCCCAGCGCACGTTCTTGATGCCCTTGGCACTGCCCGCACCCATGATCGAGGTGGTGAGCACCTGCGTGGTGGAGACGGGTGCGCCCAGGGCGGTCATCGCCTCGATGGCGATGGCGGACGCCGTCTGGCAGACGAAGCCGATGGCGGGCTCGAGCTTAGTGACGCCCTGGCCCACCGTCTTCATGATGCGCTGCCCGCCGATGGCGGTCCCCAGGGCCATCATCGCCGCGCAGAGCACCTTCACCCAGAGGGGCACGCCGGCCCCGGCATCGAGCATCCCCGCCGAGACAAGGGCGATGGTGATGATGCCCATGGTCTTCTGCGCGTCGTTGTTGCCGTGGCTGTAGGCCATGAACATCGACGAGGCGACCTGGGCCTTGTGGAAGAAGGAGTTCGCGTTATGGGCCGTGACGTCGGCAAAGGCCTCGAAGGCGAGGTTCATGAACACGAAGCCCAGGGCGAGGCCAATGAGCGGGGAGGTGAAGAGCGGGATCACGACCTTGTCGAGCACCCCCTCCCAGATGACGTCCTGGGGTCCCCCCGTGAAGACCATGGTCGCACCGATGAGGCTGCCTATGAGGGCGTGGCTCGAACTCGAGGGGATCGAGAACCACCAGGTGAAGAGGTCCCAGGCCACGGCGCCCAGCAGGGCGGCGAGGATGACGTGGAGGCCGAGCTGCACGCTCACCAGGCCCGTGGCTATGGTCATGGCGACCTTCTCGCTCGTGAGCGCCCCCACGAAGTTCATCGCGGCCGAGCTCAGGATGGCGACGCGCGGCGAGAGGGCACGGGTGTAGACCGTGGTCGCGATGGCGTTCGCGGTGTCATGGAAGCCGTTGATGAACTCGAAGGCGAACGCTATGACGAGCACGGCGACGAGCAGCGGGCTAGGCATTCTTCATTACCACGCTATGGGCGACGTTGGAGACGTGCTTGCAGTTGTCGAGCGCATCCTCCATCTTGTCGAGCAGGCTCTTCCACTTGAGAGTGTGAATCGGGTCGTCGTGGGCGGCGAACACGGCGCCGAGCGCCTCGCGGTAGACGACGTCGCCCTGGTCCTCGAGCTCGTTGATGCGGCGCATCTGCTGGGCCACCACGGGGTCCCTCTTGAACTTGTCGAAGTGGTCGAAGAGCGTCTGGAGCTCGCGGGCGGATGCGAGGGTGAGGTCCGCCATGTCCTTGGCGGGGGCGATCATCACGTTTACGTCGTAGATCGAGAAGCGCGCCGAGACCCCCTCCATGCCGTCCACGATGTCGTCCAGGAGGGTGATGAGCTGGAATACGTCGTCGCGGTCGAAGGGCGTGATGAAGGAGCGGTTGAGCTCGTCCATCGCCTGTCCGGTGAGCTCGTCGTGCCTGCTCTCGAACTCCTTCATCAGGGGGATGAGGGGCTTGGAGCTCGGCCACTCCCCCACGATCCTCACGAAGAGCTCCGCGGCTTCGACGATCATCTTCGACGACGCCCTGAAGTGGTCGTAGAAGACGGCTTCCTTGCGACTCACGCGGCTCATAGGCCCCTCTTCCAGGGCGCGTGCCCATCTCGTTTTTTGACGAACCGTTGAATTCTACACCCGTAGCAGAGTGCCCTGCCACCGCAGGGCGTCAGGGCACTCGAATCCGTCTGTGGCGGGCGGGGGCCGCGGGCGGCAGGCCTATGCGAAGTCGGCAATCTGGCTCCTGAGCTGCTCAACCGCCAGGTCGAGCTCCTCCTGCTGCTGGCGTTTCTTCTCGATGACCTCGGGTGCCGCCTTGGCCACGAAGCCCTCGTTTGAGAGGGTGCGAACGACGGACGCGAGGTCTTTCTCCGCCTTGGCAAGCTCCTTCTGGAGGCGCCTGGACTCTGCGGCGAGGTCCACGAGCTCGCCCACCACGACGAAGGCCTCGAGGCCGCCGTCGGCAACCGAGACGGAGCCCACCGGGCGCTCCTGCCCGGCGTCGAGCATGAGCTCGCTCACGCGGCCCACCTTGCGGATGAAGCCCTCCTGCGAGGAGAGGACCGCGAGCTCTGGTTCGCTGGCGCGCACCGCCACGGCAAGCTCGGCCTTGGGCGAGAGGCGGTAGCGGGCCCGGGTAGAGCGCACGACGGAGATGAGGCGCTTGGCGAGCTCGAAGTCGCCCTCGGCGCGCTCGTTGACGAAGCCCTCGAAGGCCTCGGGCTCGGGCCAGGCGGCCGTCATGAGGAACTCGCTCGAATGGTCGTCCAGGGCGGAGGCGGGAAGCATGTCCCACACGCTCTCGGTCACGAAGGGCATCACCGGGTGGAGCAGGCGCATGCTCACGTCGAGGACGAAGACCAGGTTGCGCTGGACCTGCAGGCGCTCCGCGGCGACACCGTCCAGGAGGCGGCCCTTGCAGAGCTCGATGTACCAGTCGCAGACCTCGTTCCAGAAGAAGGACTGGATGTCACGGGCGTAGTCGCCGAACTCGTAGGCCTCGAGCTGCGAGGTCGCCGTGCGCACGGCGCGAGCGAGGCGGCTGAGCATCCAGGCGTCCTCGGGGGTCTGCGCGAGCGCGGGGCCCGGCTCGTAGCCGTCGAGGTTCATCTGGACGAAGCGGCTCGCATTCCAGATCTTGGTCACGAACCCGCGCGCCTGCTCGGTCCGGGGGCTGTCTATGAGCGCCTTAGTCTTCTTGTCGATGTTCGCGTCGAACTTGACGTCCTGGTTGTTGGTGATGAGCGTCAGCAGGTTGAAGCGCATGGCGTCGGCGCCGTACTTCTCCATGAGCTCCATGGGGTTGACGCCGTTGCCCTTGGACTTGGACATGCGGCTGCCGTCCTTGGCCAGGATCGTCGCGTAGATGTACACGTCGTGGAAGGGCACCTCTCCCGTGAAGTAGAGGGAGCTCATGACCATGCGCGCCACCCAGAGGGCGATGATGTCACGCGCGGTGACCAGCACCTTGGTGGGGTGGTGCCCCTCCATCTGCTCCGGGTGGTCGGGCCAGCCCTGCGTGGCGAAGGTCCAGAGCTGCGAGCTGAACCAGGTGTCGAGCACGTCCTCGTCCTGGTGCACGTGGTGGCCGCCGCAGTGGGGGCACACGTCCACGTCCTCCATGAGGGCGTCCTGCCAGCCGCAGTCGTCGCAGTAGAAGACGGGGATGCGGTGGCCCCACCAGAGCTGGCGGCTGATGCACCAGTCCTTGAGGTTCTCCATCCAGGTGAGGTAGGTCTGGGTCCAGCGGTCAGGGTGGAACGTGACCTCGCCGTCCCTCACGACCTCGCAGGCACGCTCCTTGAGCTTGTCCACGGCCACGAACCACTGCTCGCTGAGCCAAGGCTCGAGGGCGGTGCCGCAGCGGTAGCAGTGCATGACGGAGTGGTCCAGCTCCTCGACGTGGTCGAGCAGCCCATGCTCCTCGAACCAGGCCACGATGGCCTTGCGGCACTCGTCGCGGTCCATGCCGCTGAACTCGCCGTAGCCCTCCACCACGTGCGCGGTCTCGTCGAAGATGTTGATCTGCTCGAGGCCGTGGGCCTGGCCCATGGCGTAGTCGTTGGGGTCATGCGCGGGGGTCACCTTGACAAATCCGGTGCCGAAGCCGGCGTCGACGTGCCAGTCCGAGAAGATGGGGATCTCGCGGTCCATGATGGGCAGGATGACCGTCTTGCCCACGAGCCCCGCCTTCTTGGGGTCGGATGGGCTCACGGCGATGCCGGTGTCGCCCAGCATGGTCTCGGGACGGGTGGTGGCCACGGTCACGTACTCGACGCCGTCCACGGGCTCCGCCAGGGGGTAGCGCAGGTACCAGAGGTGACCCTTCTCGTCCTGGTACTCCGCCTCGTCGTCCGAGATCGCGGTGCGGCAGCTGGGGCACCAGTTGACGATGCGCTTGCCGCGGTAGATCAGCCCGTCGTGGTACCAGTCGACGAAGACCTTGCGCACGGCCTTCGAGAACTCGGGACTCATGGTGAACTTCTCGTCGTCGAAGTCGATCGAGCAGCCCATGCGGCGAATCTGGCTCACGATGGTCCCGCCGTACTCGTGCGTCCAGTCCCAGCAGGCGTCGAGGAACCTCTCGCGTCCGATCTCGAGGCGAGAGACGCCCTCGGACTTGAGCTTCTTGTCCACCTTGGTCTGCGTGGCGATGCCGGCATGGTCAGTTCCCAGGATCCAGCGGGTGGAGCGGCCCCTCATGCGGTTGTAGCGCACGAACGCGTCCTGGATGGCGTCGTCCATGGCGTGCCCCATGTGCAGGATGCCCGTGACGTTGGGGGGCGGGATCACGACGGTGCAGTCTCCCACGCCCTTGCTGCGCTGGTAGCAGCCTGCAGAGACCCAGCGGTCGATGAGAGCGGGCTCGCTGGCCTGGGGGTCGTAGGTCTTGGGCATCTCTTCCACAGGTACTTCCTCTCGTCTGGCCCGGGGCACGCGTTGGCACTCGTGTCTTGAGCGCGCGCGACCTTCGGGCTGGTCAGGTCTGCGCGAGGGGCCATGCCCTCGCGGCTAGCAAAGAAGAATAGCACGCAGCGGGTGGGGCCTCCCCTGCCGGATCGACCCGCCGCGCGTCAGGTTGCCCTGTCGTGCGCTACCCCACCACGCGGAGCTCGTGGCCGGACTTGGTGAAGGGATGGTAGCCGTCCTCCCCCATGATGCCGAAGTCCTCGAGGCGCACTCCGAAGCGACCGGGCAGGTAGATGCCCGGCTCGATGGTTATCACGGAGCCGACGGGGACGGGCTTGTCGTAGAGCCTGCCGAAGCTGGGCTGCTCGTGGATCTCGAGCCCCACGCCGTGGCCCAGGCCATGCTTGAAGTAGTCGCCGTAGCCGGCGTCGGTGATGACCTCGACGGCCAAGTTGTGGATGTCGCTGCCGATGCAGCCGGGCCTTGCCTCGCGGGCGCAGGTCTCGTGGGCGAGACGAACCACGTCGTAGACCCGGCGCTGCTCCTCCCCCGGTTCGCCCACGCACACGGTGCGCGTCATGTCGGAGTGGTAGTCGTGGTAGCCGGCACCGTAGTCCATGACGACCATGTCGCCCTCCCGGACCACGTACTCGCCCGGCTGGGCGTGCGGGTTGGCGCCGTTGGGCCCCGCGGCGACGATGGTGTCAAACGAGAGCGCGTCCGCACCATGCGTGAGCATGTAGTTCTCGAGCTCGACCTTGATCTCCTGCTCGGTCACGCCCGCCTTGACGAAGCCGCAGATGTGCTCGAAGGCCGCATCGGTGATGCGCTGGGCGTGGCGCATGAGCTCGACCTCCTCGGCGTCTTTCACGATGCGCAGGCCGACGATGTCGCCGTGCATGCGCGGGACGAGGCAGGCGGTCGACTGCTTGGCGCAGGCAACGTTGAAGGCGTCGAAGAAGGCGAGGCTGCAGCTGTCCTCGATGGCCACGACGCGGGCGTGCGCCATCGAGACAACGCGCGCCGCCCACTCCGCGGGGTCGACGAGCTCCATGTCGATCTGCCAGGGTGTGTCGGCGCCCAGGCGCTCCTGGAAGGTGTTGAAGTAGCGGGAGTCGGTATGGAGCCAGAGCCCGTCGGCCGTGACGACGGCCGTGTGCGCCACCTCGCCGTCGAAGGTGCGCTCGGCACCCGTGAGCCAGCGCAGGTCGGGGTTGTTCCTCAGGATCGCGGCGTCGTAGCCACGCTCCCCCATGAGCGCGCGGAAGCGCTCGACGCGTCCCGCGCAGGCCTTTGCGTCTGCCATGTTCTGTTCCTCTCTGGCCATCCTCTGCCGCGTGGGTGCGGGGTCCTGCCCCGCGTCGGCAGTTCGATCCTTCTATTCCTCGGGCAGGTGGGCGTCGCACCAGGCGGCGGCATGCTCGGCGAGCAGGTCCTCGTCGACGGAGGAGAGCCTCACGCGCCCCACGGCCTGGGGCAGCGCCAGGAGGAAGCGGTTGCTGCGCGCGAAGCGCTCCCTCCTCAGGGCCTCCACCATGGCCCCCGGCTCGAGCTCGCACTCTATGGGCTCGACGCCCAGGCGCTCGAGCAGCTCGTCCTGCACCAGCACGTCGTCCACGTCGAGCTTGCCCTCGCCGGCCGAGATGCGGGCGGAGAAGCGAAGGGCCTCCCCCAGGAGCTCCGCCTCGGATGCCGCGGGGACCAGCGGGCGCAGGGCGCGCACGAAGTCCTGCCCATAGAAGAGCGACTGTCGCACGGCGACGGCCGTCGAGGAGGCGAGCTTACCGCGGGCCTTGAGCAGGGCCATGGCTTGGTCGAGGAGGACGTCCTCGTCGCCCTCCATGATCTGGGGCGTGGCGTCCCAGAGGTGCTCGAGCGTCGGCCTCGAGTCCGCGACGGCCGTGGCGACCATCAGCGCGAGCGAGAGGCGCGTGGCCTCCGAGTCGAGCGAGAGGTCCATCACGAGGGGATCGCAGAAGAGGTAGCGGATGCCCAGCCTGAAGCTGGCGACCTCCTCCCTGCCGTCCACGTCGAGCGCGCGGGGCGAGGCAGGCACCAGGAGCATGCCCGCGAGGTCGAGCGCCACGGCGGCCAGGGGGACCCCGCCGCACCAGACCGAGCAGGCCGCCTGGGCGAGCGAGAGCTCGTCGGCATCCCCCAGGGCGAGCACGAGGTCGTCCGAGGTGACTCCCGCCCTGCCCAGCGCCGCCATGAGCTCGCAGAGGGCTCCGACGTCACGGGCCGACCCGCCCGAGGGGGCGTCCACGCGCGCGGCCCTGAATCCGGCGTCGGTGACCTGCCTGCGCAGACGCTCGACCAGCCCCTCGTCGGAGCCCGCCGGGACCACGATGGCGCAGACCTCGGGCCTTCCGGCCACCGTCTTGAGGACGGACCCCAGCCCCTCGACGAGGTCGCGGCCCACGCGCACGTCGCAGGAGCCCCCGGGCACCGAGACCCACTGTCTGACCAGCTCGGGCACCTCTTCGCTCATAGCAGACCCTTCTCCCAGAGCAGCTGGGCCGCATCGGCACAGACCTGCTCGAACGTCCTGTTCCTGATGTCTATCGTGTAGTCGGAGGTCGCCTCGTAGAGGGGCCGCCTCCGGACGTGGAGGCTCCTGGCGCAGTCCACCGTGGCGAAGTCGGGCCTGAGCTCGGGATGCCTGAGCTGGCGAAGGGAGTCCTCGACGTCCCCGTCGAGGTAGACCACCGTGCCCATGCGGTGCATGAGCTCGCAGCTCTCCCGCCCCTCCACGATGCCGCCCCCGCAGCTCACGAGCAGGGACTTGCGCGAGAGGAGGCCCCTGAGGACCTTCGCCTCGTCGCGTCGAAACGCCTCCTCGCCCTCCCGCTCAAAGATCTGGCAGACGCTGAGGCCGCGCATGCGCTCGACCATGCGGTCGGTGTCCACGTAGTCACGACGGAAGAGCCCACCCAGGTTGCGCGCCAAGGTGGACTTGCCCGCTCCGTGAAAGCCCACGAAGAAGATGTGGTCGCAGCCCTCGTGGACCACGTACCCGCCAGCCGATGCCATAGAGCCTCTCGAGAGGAAAGATGTCTTTCGTGACGATTCTAGCATCCGAGTCCCGGGCTATTCCCCCCTGAACCGGCGGTCTCCCAGCACGACGCGCTCCGCGACGCGCAGGAGCTGCGTGTACCAGAGGTCCTGGGTGGACTGGGGCCGGACCAGCACGGTGCGCACGCCCGCGAGGTTCCCCGCCACGACGTCGGTGAACACCTGGTCGCCCACGAGCACGGCCTGCTCGGCGGGGACGCCCACCTTGCGCAGCGCGGCATGGACGGCGAAGGGCAGGGGCTTCATGGCGTGATGCACGACCTCGCAGCCCAGCTCGCGGGCCGAGCGCTCGACCTCGGCGGAATGGAAGTTGTTCGAGACGACGCAGGTCGCCATTCCCGCCTCCCGCACCCGCCCGAGCCAGTCGAGGACCTGCGGGGGCGCGACCTTCGCGTCGCGGGGCACGCAGGTGTTGTCACGGTCCAGGAGCACGCAGCGCACCCCCTCGGAGGCGAGGCGCCCGACGTCGACGAGGTCAACGGAGGCGACGTAGGCCGTTGCCTCGAAGGGACTACGAGGCATTGGAGATCGCCTGCAGGTGCTGGTCGTAGGTCTCGGAGAAGACGTGCTCGCTCTGGGTGATCCAGAAGTAGAGGTAGTTGGTGCTGGGCGGGTCCATCGCGGCCTGGATGGAGGCAAGGCTGGGCGAGCAGATGGGAGTCGGGGTCAGTCCCGCGTTGAGGTAGGTGTTGTAGGGGCTCTGGGTCTTGAGGTCGTCGGCGCTCACGGCACCGCCCGTCACGTAGCCCATCGTGGCATCGCTCTGCAGGGCCATGCCCTCCCTCATGCGGTTGTACATCACGGACGAGATGTTGCTGCGGTCCTCGTCGTTCAGGGCCTCCTTCTCGATGATGGAGGCGAGGGTGAGGATGCCGTAGTCGCTCATGTCGATGCCGTAGGTCTCCTTGATTCTCGCCTCCGCCGAGGCGAGGTCGAGGCTCGCGACCTCCTGCCCATATTGGTCGAGCATGGCGCGGATGACGGAGTCCGCCGTCGCAGGAGTGCCGCCGAAGTCGTAGGTCTTGGGGAAGAGGAAGCCCTCGAGCGAGTCGTTGGCGGCCCGTGCGAGGAAGGGGTAGTCGGCGACGTAGTTGGAGGCCTTTGCCTGGTTGAGGAAGTCCTCGGCCGACACGCCGATGCCGCTCGAGCCGACGGCCTCCGCCGTCTTCTGGAGGGTGAGGCCCTCGGCTATGGTCAGCTTGCCCGCCGCGGAGTTGGGCCCGCTCACGAGCTGCCTCACGACCTCGGACACGTTGGCGCCGGTGAAGAAGTCGTAGGAGCCGCTCTTCATGCTCGACTCCGCGCCCTGGGCCTGGACGGCCTTGAAGAACTCCCCGCTGTCGCTGATGACGCCGGCGTCGAGGAGGATCTGGGCTATCTGGCTGCCGCCCGAGCCCTCCGGGATGGTCACGGTGACCCTCTGCCCGGCGGCGACGGAACCGCCCGCCTTGCCCGAGGGCGAGAAGTGGCACCAGGCGAGGGTGCCCGCGCCCACGAGCAGGCCGCAGACCACCAGGAGCATGAAGGCGACCTTGGGCCAGCGACGGCGCGGGCCGCCGGGCCTCTCGCCACGGGCATGCGAGCCGGCGTTTCCGGCGGCTCGACGGGTCGCGCGGACGCTCCGCTGCGAGACCCCTCCCGCATAGCCCGCCCTGCGGTCGGGCGTGGAGGACCCGCGCGAGCGACGCGTGTCGCCGCCGCGGACGGGCCGGGAGCCGCGACTCGAGGGCTCGGGCGAGAAGTGCGATCCGTTGCGGGTCGGGTTGTCAGACATCAGGGACCTAATCTACTCGGGCGTCTAGCCAGGCCTGCAGGAACAGGGACGCCGCCACCATGTCGACGCGCCCGCGCATCGAGCGCTCGTCGTACCCCTGCTCACGAAGGATACGCTTGGCCTCCCTGGACGAGAGGCGCTCGTCGGCAAACTCCAGAGGAAGGCCGCAGGAAGCCGCGACCCCCCTCGCCTGCTCCATGACGCGCTCGGCCTGGGGACCCTCCTCGCCCGCAAGGGTGAGGGGGCGGCCGCACAGCAGGAGCTCGGGCTCGTAGTCCTCCAGGATGCGCCTGAAGCTGCGCGCGTTCTGGAGGACCTCCTGGGCCGGGAGCACCTTGACGGGAGAGGCGATGCTTCCGCTCGCGTCGCTCGCCGCGACGCCGATGCGCACCTCCCCTATGTCGAGGGCGAGGACCCGCATGCCGCTAGGCGCCCAGCATCTCTCGGACGGCCCTCAGCGCCGCGTCGATTCCGGAGGCGTCGGTGCCGCCTGCCTGGGCCATGTTGGGCCTTCCGCCACCGCGGCCACCCACCAGCTGCGAGGCCTCCTTGACCAATGCACCGGCGGAGAAGCCCAGGGCGACGGCGTCGTCGGTCGCTGCCGCGAGCAGGGCGACCTTGCCGTCTGGCGTGGCGGAGGCGATGACGCAGGCGGCCTTCTGCCCGCCCATGCCGTCGCGGATGGTGTCCCAGGCGCTGCGGAGCTCCTTGCCCGAGAGGCCCTCGACGCGGGCGATGGCGCAGCGGTAGCCGCCCAGGTCGACCGCGGAGGAGATAGCCTGCGCCAGCTGGTCGCTGGAGGCACCCACCTTGGCCGCGTCCAGGCTCTTGCGCGCCTCGCGGAGCTCCGCCTCCAGGGCCTCGACGCGCGCCTTGAGGTCGGACGGGCGGCACTTGAGCGACGCCGCGACGTCTTCCAGGAGCTGCAGGCGCTCGTCCACGTACTCTATGGCGCCGGCGGAGGTCACGGCCTCGAGCCTGCGGGCGTTGGACCCCACGGAGCTCTCGCTCACGATCTTGAAGAAGCCGAGGTCGGCGGTGTTGCGGGCGTGGGTGCCGCCGCAGAGCTCGCGGGAGAAGGGCCTCTCGGACTCGCCGGTCGAGACCACGCGCACGACGTCGCCGTACTTCTCGCCGAAGAGGGCGACTGCACCGGACGCCTTGGCCTCCTCGATGCCCATGATCCTGGTCACGATGGGCTCGGCGGCGAAAATCTGCGCGTTGACCAGCCCCTCGACGCGCTCGACCTCGTCCTTGGTCATGGCCTCGAAGTGCGTGAAGTCGAAGCGCAGGCGGTCGGGGGCGACGAGGGAGCCCGCCTGGCTCACGTGCTCGCCCAGGACCTGCTTGAGCGCGGCGTCCAGGAGGTGGGTCGCGGTGTGGTTGCGTCGGATGAGCTCGCGGCGGCCGTGGTCGACCACGGCACGGAGCTCGCGGCCCTGGGCCACCTCACCCGCGACGACCTCCGCCACATGCCCCACAAGACCACCCTCGTGGTGGCGTGTGTCAGTGACCTGCAGGCTCAGGCCCTTTGCCAGGAGCCTGCCGGTGTCGCCCACCTGGCCGCCCATCTCGGCGTAGAAGGGAGTGCGGTCGAGGACGACCTCGACCCTCTGCCCCAGGGTGGCGGAGGGGACCTCCTCGCCGTCGCGGACGAGGGCCAGCACCCGGGCGCCCTCGAGCTCGTCGCTGTCGTAGCCCACGAACTCGGTCTGGGCGATGCGGTCGGAGAGGGAGACCCACACGTTGTTGGCCTTGCCCCAGGCGTCGCGGTTGGCCGTGGCGCGGGCGCGCTCGCGCTGGGCCTCCATGGCGTTGTCGAAGGCGCCCATGTCGATGCCATGGCCGGAGTTGGCGCAGATCTCGCGCGTGAGGTCGATGGGGAAGCCATAGGTGTCATGCAGCTTGAAGGCCACGGCGCCCGAGAGGTCCTCCCCCTCGCCCAGGGACTCGAGCTCGGCCTTGAGCATGGTCTCGCCGGCGTCCAGGGTTGCGCCGAAGCGCTCCTCCTCGGCGTTCACGATGCCGTCGATGAGGGCGCCGTTCTCCACCAGCTGCGGGTACACGTCCGCCATGAGGCTCGTGACCTCGTGGACGTAGTTGGAGAGGAAGCGGCCCTGGATGCCCAGGAGGCGTCCGTGGTAGACGGCGCGGCGCAGCAGGCGGCGCAGGACGTAGCCGCGTCCCTCGTTGGAGGGCAGGATGCCGTCGCCGATCATGAACGAGACGGCGCGGCTGTGGTCCGCGACGATGCGCAGGCTCTTGTCCACGGAGCCGGACTCGTGATAGGTCACGCCTGCGAGCCGCTCGCCCACGCCGATGAGCGTGCGCAGCACGTCGCCCTCGTAGTTGGAGCCCTCGTGCTGCATGATCGCGGCGATGCGCTCCAGGCCCATGCCGGTGTCGATGTTGCGATGGGGCAGCTCAGGCATCGAGCCGTCCTCCTGGCGGTCGTACTGGGTGAAGACGAGGTTCCAGAACTCGAGGTAGCGGTCGCCGTCGTCGCCGGGCGCCTCTCCCTCGAAGTCGGGGCCCTGGTCGAAGTAGATCTCGGAGCAGGGACCGCAGGGACCGGTGGGGCCGGCGGCCCAGAAGTTGTCCTCCTCGCCCAGACGCGAGATGTGGTCATAGGCGACGCCCTGGGCGTGCCAGAGCTCGATCGCCTCGTCGTCGTCCTCGAAGACGGTCATGTAGAGGCGGTCCGCGGGAAGGCCGAGGTGCTCGGGGCTGGTGATGAACTCCCAGGCCCAGGCGATGGCATCGGCCTTGGTGTAGCCGCCGAACGAGAAGTTGCCCAGCATCTCGAAGAACGAGAGGTGGCGGGAGTCGCCGATGTTGTCGATGTCGTTCGTGCGCAGGCACTTCTGGCAGGAGGTGGCACCTATCTCCCTCATGGTCTTGGTGCCCTGGTAGTACTCCTTGAACTGGTTCATGCCGGCGTTGGCGAGGAGGAGCGAGGGGTCCTCGGGGACGAGCGAGGAGGACGGATAGAGCTTGCAGCCCTTCTCCTCGAAGAAGCGCAGGAAGTCGCTGCGAATCTGCGCGGTGGTCATGGTCTTGTAGTCAGAGCTGCTCATGCTTCTCCTTGTGGTCTTACTTGCGGCGGTGGCGCCGAGCCAACCCATATATCATACGTGGCGCGCCCTTCGAGCGCGGCTGGGAATTGCCACTCAGCTACTTCTCTTCATCGTCTGCGCCAGACCTGCCGCGCATGGCATGCCGCGCGACGTTTTGCACCCGCGCCCCCAGGCCGACCCCGGCCGCGTCCGGCCGGGGCTCGGGCCGCACCGCATGCAGGCCCTCGGGGCTCACCAGCCGCGTGCTCTCGAAGAAGCGGTCGTCGTCCAGGGCGTCGAAGGAGGGCTCGATGCGCCCCTCCTCGTCGCGGAAGGGGGTGCTCCTGAACAGCGCCCCGTCGTACGAGACGAGCTGCCGTCCGCTCTTGGACTCGAAGAAGTAGACGAAGACGCTGCGGGCGGCGGCCGTGAGGGGAATGGCGAGCGCCATGCCCAGCACGCCGCCCAAGGCGTTGCCTATCACGATGCCCAGAAGCGAGAGCGCCGGATGCACCTTGACCGACGACTGCATGACCAGGGGAGAAACCACGTTGTCCGTCAGGTTCTGCACCACCACCGACACGAGCAGGGCCTCGAGGGCGAGCACGGGGCTCACCGAGAGCGCGAGCAGCACGGCGAGGGCGGAGGCGATCCAAGGCCCCACCACGGGCACGAAGTGGAACACGCCCATCGCGATGGCCATGAGCCCCGCGTAGGGGTGTCCCATGAGCGCGTAGCCCACGAAGGCGAGGAGCCCGCCCACGAGCGAGGTGATGGTGACGCCCCTCATGTAGCCGCCCACGGACCGGCTCATCACGGCGAGGAGCACCGAGAGGTCCCTGCCGTGCGCGGGGCCGGCGATGACCATGAGCTCGCGCGCAATCCTTGGGTAGTCCTTCGCGAACCAGTAGCCCAGGACGAGGCCGAGGAAGAGGGTGAAAAGCCCTCCCACGGCAGAGACGGCGTTGCGCACGATGCCGCTGGAGAGCCGCTCCACCAGCTCGGAGGAGGTGTTGAGGCCCAGGTTGGATATGGCGGTCACGAACTGGTCGAGGCTCTGCTGGACCTCTACGGTCTTGTCGCTGCCAAAGGACTCCCAGAACCCGCCCATGGTCGCGCGCAGCTGCGAGACGTACACGGGCGTCCTCTGCAGGACCTCGAGCAGCTGGCTCATGAAGGGCGGTCCCAGCAGGACGAAGACGAGGGACGCGACGAGGAGCACGAGCAGGAGGGAGGCGAGCGCGGCGAGCGCGCGGCCCACTCCCCTCCCCTCGAGCCAGTTGGTGATGGGGCTGCAGACGAAGCCGACGACCACCCCCACGATGAGGAGCTCCACCGCGGGCCACACGATCACGAGCGCGCGGCTGGCCAGCCAGACGGCGAGCAGGCAGCCCACGGTCGCCCAGGCCCGCAGGGCGACCCTGCGGGCCCTTTCGTCGCTGGCGCCACGGTCGTGGGCGTCGGTCTGGGGCATGAGGGCTCCCTTCCGGCCTAGCGCATGAGCCCCTCGGGGTCAATCTTCTCCTGGACCTTCTTGAGCGTGCGCCTCAGGAGGCGCGACACCTGCACCTGGGAGATGCCGAGCTTCTTCGCTATCTCGACCTGGGTGAGGCCGTCGATGAAGCGCATGCGTATGATCTCCTGCTCGCGCGGAGAGAAGTCGCGGATGGTGTCCTCGATGACCATGCGGTCGTCAGAGGAGGCGAGCTCCTCGTCCTCGCTGGCGTAGTGGTCCAGGACCGAGGGGCTGTCGTCGTCCCCACCCGAGCTCGGCGCCTCGAGCGAGACCGAGCTGTAGGCGCTGGAGGACTCCATCGCCTCGAGCACCTCGTCCACCGTGGAGTCGAGCTCGCGGGCTATCTCCTCCACCGAGGGGCTGTGCTGCAGCTCCTTCGTGAGCTCGTCGGTCACCTGGTTGACCTTGGCCGAGAGCTCCTGCAGGCGACGGGGCACGCGCACCGACCAGCCCTTGTCGCGGAAGTGGCGCTTGATCTCTCCCGTGATGGTGGGCGTGGCGAAGGTCGTGAACTCGAGGCCGCGCTCGGGGTCGAAGCGGTCGATGGCCTTGATGAGGCCGATGGAGCCCACCTGGATGAGGTCGTCCAGCGGCTCGCCGCGGTTCTTGAACTTGGACGCGAGGAAGCGGACCAGGTTCAGGTGGCTCTCGATGAGCTGCTCGCGGGCCTCCTCGTCGCCCTCCTCCTTGTAGCGGCGGAAGAGCTCGCGCGTGCGCCCCTTGTCCCAGGCGAGCTTGCCGTGGGTGAGGCGCGCGGAGCTCCTGCGACGGCGGCGCTCGGCCGAGGCGGACGTTGCGTCGAGGCTAGGCATGGGCAACGACCGTGCCCTTCGCGAGGTGCAGGACGCCCTCCTCGGTGATGTCGAACTCGTCGCAGATGGCCGAGAGGAGCAGGCCCACCATCTCGAGGCCATCCTCCCCTGCGCCCCCCTCCGACTCGTCGGGCTCGCCCTCGCCCAGCACGAAGTCCATGCGCACGGCACGCTCGCCCAGGCGGAAGCTGATGTCGCAGGACTCGGGACGGGTCGCGCAGCAGTAGACGAAGCCCTCCTCGGCGGCCATGCGGACGTCCTCCACGTCGTCCACGCTCATGTCGCAGGCGACGGCGAGGCTCGCCGCGGTCATGCGCACGGCGCGCGCGTACTTCGCCTCGGCGGGAACGCTCAGGCGAACCATGTTCTCGGTCATTTCTCTCCTTGTCAGGGGCGCTGTCAGGCGACGCCCGCGTGGTGTGTGGTCGATCCTCGGCTGGGAAGGAGGCCGATGCTACTCCTCGACGTCGTCCTCGTTCGTGGTGGCGTCGCCGCCCTCGCCCGCCCCCTCTTCCACCTTGGGGCTGCCATCCTTGGGGTCGTCACCCTTGGGACTGCCGTAGGTCACGTACCCCGTGGGCTCCTTGGCGTGATGCGGAGAGGAGGCCGGGCCACCCGCGAGGGAGGCGTCGTCCGCAGGGGCGAGCTTGGCCGAGCCGCGCTCGCCAGGCACGTGGGCGAGGCGTGAGACGATTCCGTTCACCGAGTTCGCCGCGTTGTTGGCGACCTTGGTCACGGCGTCGGTCACGCCGACGGCGGTGCCGGACACGGTGGAGACGTCGCCCAGGATGCCGTTCACGCGCTCGAGGCTGACGTTTGCCTGCGTCACGGCGACGTCGAGCTTCGCCGCGATGGGGTCGGCCTGCTTCAGCGCGGGCTGCAGCTCGTCCATGACGCCGTCCAGCTTCGAGATGATGGGCTGCACCTGCTCGATCGTCTCGTTCGCAGACCTCGTCACCTCCTCGACGGAGGAGCGGGCCTTCCTGAGGGTGAGCGCCAGCTCGACGACCGCCCATATCGCCGCGGCCACGAGTGCCAGGATCAAGATGCCAAGAGGTGTGAGGTCCATGACCTGCCCTTCCCTAGTGCGTGGGCCGCAACGCACGGCGCGGCCACGTGGTCGGGTCCAATTCTAGCCGTTCGTGCCGTCCTGGCCAGGACGGCCGTCCTGCGCGTCAAGATGGTCCCTTCCCGCAGCCTCCACGCGCCAGGCCTCCCAGCCCCTCGGCCCCGGATGGTAGAAGTCGCCCCGCGAGAGCCCGTCGGGAAGGTACTGCTGGGGCACCCAACCCGCCGGGAAGTCGTGGGGGTACAGGTAGGCGCCATAGCCCTCGGAACCCGGGCGATGGCGGTCGCGCAGGTGGCTAGGCACCTCCCGGCGTGGCCCCTCGCGCACCTCGCGCAGGGCGGCGTCGACGCCCGCCTCGGCGGTGTTGGACTTCGGGGCGAGCGCCATGTAGGTGGCCGCCTGCGCCAGGTTGATGCGGCACTCCGGGTATCCGATGACCTCGGTCGCCCTGAAGGCGGCCTCGGCCACGAGGAG
Organism: Olsenella phocaeensis; assembly: GCF_048189965.1. Classification (NCBI taxonomy): domain Bacteria; kingdom Bacillati; phylum Actinomycetota; class Coriobacteriia; order Coriobacteriales; family Atopobiaceae; genus Olsenella; species Olsenella phocaeensis. The sequence goes on from NZ_DBEZHV010000005.1 coordinate 72,678, forward strand.
GGCCTGGGGGTCGGCGTTGCCTATGTCCTCGGAGGCGAGGATGAAGATGCGGCGCGCGATGAACTTGGGGTCCTCGCCCGCGTCGATCATGCGGGCGAGCCAGTAGAGGGCCGCGTCGGGGTCGCTCCCGCGCATCGACTTGATGAAGGCGGAGATGACGTCGTAGTGCATGTCGCCGGACTTGTCGTAGCTGAGGCCGCGGCGGGGGTTCGCCTCGCGCACGTGCTCGGAGGTGATGGCAAGGGGGTGGGAGGGGTCGGCCTCGGCGGGGTCTCCGGTGGGAAGGGCCATCTGGCTCGCGAGCTCGAGCGAGGTGAGGGCGGCGCGGCCATCTCCCCCGGCCAGGGTCACGATGTCGCGCAGCGCCTCGTCCTCGAGGGCGAAGGCGCCGGCCAGGCCCTGGGGGTCCGCCACCGCCCGCAGGACCAGCGTGCGCAGCGACTCGTCGTCGAGGGGCTGGAGCTCGACCACCCGCGAGCGGCTGATGAGCGCTGAGTTGACCTCGAAGTAGGGGTTCTCGGTCGTGGCACCCACGAGGACGACCACGCGGTCCTCCACGGCGTGCAGCAGCGCGTCCTGCTGCGAGCGGTTGAAGCGGTGGATCTCGTCCACGAAGAGGATGGTGCGCCTTCCCTGGACGAGTAGGCGGCTCTCCGCCGCGTCCACCTCGCGACGGAGGTCCTTCACCGTGCCCGTCACGGCCGAGACCTCGACGAACTCGGCATGGGTGCCATTGGCGATGATCCGCGCGAGCGTGGTCTTGCCCGTGCCGGCGGGACCGTAGAGGAGGACGGACGAGAGCGTGTCGTGCTCTATGGCCCGCCTCAGCCACGACCCCTCCCCCACAGCCTGCTCCTGGCCCACGAACTCGTCGAGGGTCTGGGGCCGCATTCGCACGGCGAGAGGGGCGTTGGCCTTGCGCTTGTAGCGCTCGACGCTTGAGAAGAGGGTGTCCATGTGGCCCTCTACGCCCGCACGCCGTCGAAGTAGCGCCGCCTGGGGAAGAGCGACCTAGCCTCGGGGAAGGTCTCCTGGCAGATCGCCACGAAGTAGTCGTCGGTCATGGCGCTGATGAAGTCGCAGACGGTCTGGTCGGGGTCCGTCTCCCAGTCGTACTCGCGCCCGTAGTGGCCCAGGTGCCGCTGGAGCGGGAGCACGTGGTGCTGGAACACGGCGCTGCCCTCGTCACCCTCGGCCAGGGCATCCAGCTCGTGCTCGTAGAGGCGGTGGAAGTACTCCCCCACCTCGCGCGAGAAGTCGCCGTTGACCTCCGCCGAGCGGTAGATCTTCTGGTAGTTCTCGCGCTTCGCGCGCCTGAGCTCGGCGAACCCCTCCACGCTCAGGGCGATGCGGTCCTTGCCCAGGCTGTTCTCGACCACGTCGGCCACGAAGGCCGAGAGCGCCCACGCATTGTAGGCGCCTCCCAGGCCGTCGTCGAAGCTGTCCTCGTCGCAGATGCCGGCGCGGATGGCGTCCTGCCGGTCCTTGCCCACGTAGGCGATGATGTCCGACACGCGGACGACGCAGCCCTCGAGGGTCATGGGGCGCAGGCGCCCGATGGCATCCTCGCCCGTCTCCCAGCAGCCCGCCACCACGCGGTCGAAGGTGTCGAAGTTGGTGAGCCCGCTGGTCTCGAGCCGCTGCTGCTCGAACTCGCCGTTGTGGCAGATCACGCCGTCGAGGGTCTGGAGCGAGAGGTTGCGCCCGTAGAGGCGGTCGAGCACGCGCACGCTCTGCACGTTGTGGAAGAACCAGTGCCCCGTGCGCTCGTGGAAGACGTCGTTGAGGCACTTCTCGCCCACGTGGCCGAAGGGCGTGTGCCCCAGGTCGTGGCCCAGGGCTATGGCCTCGATGAGGTCCAGGTTGAGCCCCAGGGCGCGGCCGATGTCCCGCGCGACCCTGCCCACGAGCTGCTCGTGGAGGCCGCGGCGGCAGAGGTCGTCGTTGGGCCTGAACGAGAAGACCTGGGTCTTTCCGTTGAGCCTGTTGTAGGCGGGGATGTGGAGGATCTTCTCCGTGTCGCGCACGAAGGCGGGGCGCAGGGCGCTGTCCTGGTCGCGCTCGTCGTCGCGGCGGATCGCCGCGAGGTCCGAGGTCGCGTAGTGCGAGAGCGTGCCCGACGCACGCTGCTCGCGCACGCGCGCGGCCGCCTCGTCGGAAAGGCGCCCCGTGAGCAGCGGCGCCAGCCTGTTGGTCTGCATGGTCCCTCCCGGCATGGCCTCGACCGTCAGGGACGCGAGCCTGCGCGCTGCACCTGGGCGACGTCAGCCATGTGATAGCTGTCTTCTGACGCCCAGTATAGGAGCAGCCTGGGACCTAGTGCCTGGGGCCGTCCCCCGCACATGCCGGTGGCTCGTCCGTCTGCGCGGTATCTCCACCTTGCGCGGGCTCCTCGCCCGCACCGTGGGCCCAGCCGTCGCCGGCCCCCTCAGGCGCGACCACCTCCCCCGCCTCGGGAGCGCGGGATATGTAGCAGCTCTCGTTGGCAGCCTGGACCTTGAGACCAAGGCGTCGCTGCAGCCTGAGGGAGTCCCTGTTCTCCGGCCACACCTCGCACCAGGGCCTGAGGCCACGCGCCAGCTGGTCCTCGATCTTGGCGCGCTCGAGCGCCTCTCCCCAGCCCCTGCCCCTGTGCTCGGGGAAGACCTCCAGCATGCCCATGGAGCCACCGGGGTGCTCGCCCACGAACCCCACCAGCTCGCCGCCCTCGAAGCCCCCCAGCAGGAGTCCCTGCTTGAGCAGCCCCTCGAGCTCCCCTTGGCGCAGGTACTCCGGGTGGGAGTAGCGCTCCCTCACGACACTCGCGAAGGAGGCGTCAAGGGGACGGACCTCGCGCGGACGAGAGGGACGGTGCCCCTTCGCCGCTGGCTTGGGCCGCCCCTGACACACGCAGATGCTCACGGGGCTCACGGACTCGAGCCCCAGGGTGAGGCACACGTCGCGAACGAGCGCCGGCTCGAGGCAGTACACGAGCTCGACGTCGTCCAGCATGAGCAGGACGTCGTGCGCGAGCTCCCGGTCGCGGCCCCAGATGGTGACCTGGCCGGGCACCAGCGAGAGGGCCACGCAGCCCTCCTCCGCGAACAGCACCTCTCCGATGCCCCTCCTCAGCTCCTCCTGCAGGGGGAAGCAGCGCCGCGGCGCGCCCTCGAGCAGGGTTTGCGCCCGCGTGCGGCGCTCCTCCACGTCGCCTCGCCGCATCATCATGCGAACCCAGAGCCTGCGTGCGAGCTGGCGCGAGCCCTCTGCGTTGGGATGCTCGAAGCCGTCCGCCATGAGCGAGGCCCTGTGGTCCAGCAGCCGCCCCCCGTCCAGGAGGGTCATCTGGTCGTGCGGGGCGCAGTGGGCCGCCAGGAAGAGGGGCACGCTCCGCCAGCAGCTCATGGAGTGGGAGGGGTAGGCCTCCTCGTCGTGCCAGAGGGGCGACATGACCCAGATGGGGACCCTGGGCCAGAGGCGCGAGAGCTCGAGCAGGTAGCTCCTGACGTCGCGCGTCACCAGGCGCTCGCGGCAGGGCTCGTAGCGATAGTTTGCCCCCAGCTCCACGACGATGCAGGCGGGGTCGACCGCCTGGGCGAGCCCCAGGAGCGTCCCCGGCTGGAACACCTGCCCACCTATGCCCTGGTTCACGAGGTCCAGGTCCAGGCGGGACGCCAGGAGGGCGGGCCAGGCCTGGGAGGGGTCGTCCGAGACGAACCCCTGGGCGATTGAGTCCCCCAGGACGAGGAGCTCCCGACGGGCGGCGACCCCCCTCACGAAGCTCCCGTTGCCCACGACGTCGCGAAGCCGGCATCCGCGCAGGCAGGGAAGCCAGATGCGCACGTGGTGCGTGTCTCCCATGCCGGGGAGCTGCATGACGCCATCGGCCGGGGCGGCGTCGGGGTCGTCGAGCGAGAAGACCACGCAGTCGTCGTCGCCGGAGGGCTGTCGCAGGCCCAGGTGCCTGCCGTCCACCTCGCAGGAAACGCCGTCGTGAGGGAACGCCTCCCCCTCAGGGTCCACGTAATCGAGCACCGCACGGGTGCCCCGGGGCTCGTCGTCGAGCAGGAGTTCGAGGGCGACCTCTGACGAGTCCGTCGTGAACTCGAGCGTCACGCCGGCGGTCGTGCGGGCCATCTGGCGGTACAGGCCGGGGTGCCAGGCCTGGCAGCTCCCCAGGGCGCGCATCTGGATGGGCGAGAAGCGCCAGGGCCGCACCCAGCCCTCTCCCTCGTCGCTCGTCCTCAGGGCGCCATGCAGGAGCTCGCGCGCGCTCGCCGAGGCAAGCGTCCGCTGCGATCCGGGCGTCATGTCCATGTCACGAAGCCTCATCGACGTCTCTCTCGTTTGAGCTGCGGTCATCGCCGTTGGGCACTGACATTCTCTCAGAGCGTGCCGACGTCAGGCAAGGTTGGCGCAAAAAAGCCAGTAGCGGGGCCGCTACCCGCCCACCGCGTCCCGGGACAGGCAGGGCGGGTCGCTCCCCTCCGCGGCCTCGCGCACCACGGCGTAGGCCCGGACCAGGTCGTCGAGGCGCCACCGGGCGTTGGCGGGGCTCGTCGAGGGCAGCGCCACGCAGGGCACGCCCAGGACGGGCTCGACGTGACGGCGGTAGAGCCGCGCCGCAGTCGAGCCCGTGCAGAACACGCGGCAGATGGGGGCTGCCCTGAGGATGGGCCCGAGGTCGTTGGGGACGGGATTCGCGATGGACGAGTCTGATGCCCCCGCGATGTCGCAGCTCGCCAGCACGTCATGCAGGGCAAGACGATGGCGGCGCAGGAGGTCCCGGCGACCCTCGACGCTGTTGGGAGGCTCCTCATCCCAGAGGGCGGAGAGCACGCGCCAGAAGCGGTTCTGGGGGTTCCCGTAGTGGTAGCCCCTCTCGCGCGAGAGCGGGCTGGGGAGGCTCCCCAGGACGAGCACCCTGGAGTCCGCGTCGAAGACGGCGGGAAGCGGGGACTCGACGTGCCTCAGCGGCCGGGTCGCGCCCCTCCCGGCGTCACGGCCGGAGGGCACGCTACTCTCCCTCGCGGACGGGCTCGTAGAACTCCATGCCATCATCCAGACGCAGCATGCAGACCTTCCCGAAGCCCGCGCCGCCCGCGGCGCCGCAGTCGATGTCCCAGCGGTCCGAGACGCCGCCCGTGGCCTCGCAGGCCCCGACCCTGACCATCTGGCAGAGCCCGTCATCCGCCCTCGAGGGCCGCTCGGGCAGGTCCGCCATGCCGTCCAGGTACGCCGTCGGCGTGTGGCCCGCGATCACGATGGGACCGCGCCCCGCCTCGTCGAGGAGGTTCGTGGGCCGCCCCCAGAAGTCCTCGCGGATCCAGAGAAGGTCGTCCACGAGCTGCCGGTCCAGGAGGTCGAGCAGCGCCTGGGCGTCCCAGGACTCGCGGGGAGAGAGCCCGTCGGCGCGGATGCCCGCGTGCACCAGGATGTAGGGCCTCTCGCCCACCTGGGTGATGGCGCAGACGGGAAGCTGCTCCACCCAGCCGAGGAGCTCGGTGCGCGACGCCTCGTCGAGCCCGTCGAGGCCCGCCTGGGTGCTCGCCGCGCCGTTGGTCTGCCAGTTGTACTGGCGGATGGGGTCGTCGGGCTGCTCGAGGCACGAGAGGAGGAGGTCCTCGTGGTTGCCCATGAGGACGGTGCAGCCGGGGAGGTCGCGACAGCAGCGCATGACCCCCACGGGATCGGGCCCGCGGTCGATCATGTCGCCTAGCATGAAGAGGCTGTCACCCTCGCCGGGGGCGATGCGCTCCAGCAGGCGGTCGAGGGGGGCAAGGTGCCCATGCACGTCCGAGAACACGTAGGTTGACACGAGCGTCCCTCCTCAGGTGGCAGTGCGTCGCCCCTCTGGCTACGGCGCTGCCTGGCAATGTCTCACAGTCTAGCGGTAGTGCCCCGACGCGTGCCTGCCCGACCTTATGGTCCTGAGCCTCCAGCCCGGCAGGGACCCGGCCTCCACGATGCGCCCCGCGTGCGTTCCGGCACCGCCCGCCCGCTCGACCTGCGTCACCACATCGCGCATCGTGGACTCGAAGCGCTCGCCCTTGAGGTGGCACTCCCAGACCACGACCACCGTCCAGCCGTCCTCCATGAGCAGGACCTGGTCACGCTCGTCACGAGCCCTGTTGCGGTTGAACTTCGCCTCCCAGAACTCGACGTTGGACTTGGGCATGCGCAGGTCGCAGTGGGGGCAGCGATGCCAGAAGCAGCCGTTCACGAAGATCGCCACCTTGCGGCCGGGATAGCAGATGTCGGGCCTCCCGGCCGCCTTCTTCCAGTGCAGGCGATAGCCGGGGTAGCCCGCGGCGCGCAGGGCCTCCCTCACCCTGAGCTCGGGCTTGGTGTCCTCGCTCTTGTTGGCCTGCATCACATGGCGCGTGGCAAGGCTGGTCATGCTGCGGGAGCGCCGCCTTCCCTACTCGCCGGCATCAGGGTCGTCCGGGTCAACCGGCATGCCCGAAAAGTTGAGGTCGCGGGAGAGGCGCAGGCTCGCCGCGTAGTCGAACGAGGGCGAGAAGAACGTCGTGACGTTGTCGAAGACCTCCTCCAGGGCGTCCTCGTATATGTCCCAGAAGCTGTCGGTGCTCGAGACGCCCTCCACGAAGGGATGGCTCCAGACATGGTGGTCGTGATTGTCGAAGGCCGAGGTCCTCTCGGCCCGCACGCGATGCGCCATGGCGCCATAGAGCGAGTAGCGCTTGTGGCCGACGAGGCGCTCCAATGGCGCAAGGACGCGGGCCTTGCCCTGGCGGGGGGTGTAGAAGAGGCGCTGCATGAGCCTGAATGCCTTGACGGCGCGCGTGTAGCAGTCGAGGTCCAGGGTGCGGCTGTAGGTCCAGAGGCCCATGTAGAAGTACAGCTTGTCGATGATGGCGAGGGTCTGGTCGCTGGCGTGCAGCACCTCCTCGTAGGGCCTGTAGTCCGCGACCGTCTTGCCCGTCTTGGTATAGAGCACCATCTCGTCCAGGTCGCGCTCGATCTCTGCGTGCACCTCTCCCCCGTCGGAGCGGTCGAGCCCGTCCACGCCGGCGTCGCAGATGGCGTACTCGTTAAAGAACACGAGGGGGTGCATGGCCCGGTCGAGCGTGTAGTGGCAGAGAAAGCCAGCGGCGTAGGCCTCACCCACGGGGCGCTCCTCGCGCGTGAGCATCGAGAGCGCGTCATGGAGCGAGAGCAGGAGCTTGGCAGGGCGGGCGTGGTGCATGAGGCCACCCACGCGGTTGCCCTTGGAGACGCGGGGGTCGGCCACCAGGTAGAAGAGGGGGTCCGGGCCCTGGTTGCCCAGGAAGAAGGCATCGTGCTCCTCGACGGAGAGCAGGCCCAGGCGGGAGGAGACGTCGGCGTAGGCGTCCCTGCCAAAGAAGTCGTGGGTGAGAATCGCGGGCACGGTGGCTCCTTCCTTCCGTCGTCCCACCCATGGTGCGGTTTATCACCTTGCGATGCAAGGGGCACTTGGACCCGTGCCCACCGGGTGCCCCGGCCCCGCCGCAGAGCCCTGGTGAGGGGCCGTTGGGCCTGAGCGGCGGGGATCGCGTACGAGGGCGCACATACAATATGCAAGAAATGCGCGATGGGCCCTGCTGGGAGGGAGCAGAGATGGCACGCACCAGGTTCACGAAGGCCGAGAAGAGCTGGATCATGTACGACGTTGGCAACTCGGCCCTCGTGCTGCTCGCGACGAGCGTCATCCCCATCTACTTCAAGTCGCTGGCCGATGGGCCCGCGCTCGTGGCCTGGAGCTACGGGGAGACCGTCGCCTCCCTGGTCATAGCCCTGCTCATGCCCATCCTCGGCTCCATAGCCGACATGCAGGGCATGAAGAAGAAGTTCGTCCTGGGCACGGTGCTCACGGGCGTCGTCGCCACCGTGGGAATGGGGTTCCCCACCAACGCGATGGCCTTCCTGGTCGTGTACGTCATCTCGTCGGTGATGCTCAACTCGTCGATCGTGTTCTACGACGCGCTCCTGGTAGATGCGACCACCGACGAGCACATGGACGAGGTTTCGAGCCAGGGCTACGCCTGGGGATACATCGGCAGCTGCGTGCCCTTCGTGGTCTGCCTCGCCGTCGTGCTCCTGCGCGAGCGGCTGGGCCTGGCGCTGCAGACCTCCATGCAGATCTCGTTCGCCGTCACCGCGGCCTGGTGGCTCGCCTTCACGATCCCGATGCTGCGCGACGTGGAGCAGACCCACTACAAGCCGCTCGAGAGCCACGCCCTCTCCAAGGCAGTGCGGGGCATCGGCTCGACCCTGCGCTGCATCGGCGGAGACGAGGCCCTGCGCACCTACATGCTGGCATACTTCTTCTACATCGACGGCGTGCACACCATCATCAAGCTCTCCACGAGCTATGGGTCCGACCTCGGGATCGACGGCACCCAGCTCGTGCTCGCCCTGCTGGTGACGCAGTTCGTGGCCTTCCCCTCGGCCATCGCCTACGGCAAGCTGGGCAGCCGGGTGGGCACCCGCAAGATGATCCTGGTGGGCATCGCGGGCTACACCTTCATCACGCTCTTTGCCGCCTTCTTCCTCCGCAGCGCCGCCGAATTCTGGTTCCTCGCCATCATGGTGGGGCTCTTCCAGGGCGGGCTTCAGGCGCTCTCGCGCTCCGAGTTCGGAAAGCTCTGCCCCAAGGACCACGCCAACGAGTACTTCGGCTTCTTCGACATCTTCGGCAAGTACGCCGCCATCCTGGGAACCTTCATCGTGGGCACCATGACGGCGGTCACGGGAAGCGGGTCTCTGGGCGTGCTGTCCATCGTCGTGCTCTTCGTCATCGGCTTCGTCCTGATGACCCGCGTGCCCGAGCGCAGGTAGCGCCGGCGACGGCCGAACCCGCGGGCCACGGCGGGCCGCGGACTATGGGCCGCGAGCCACTGGCCAATTCCCGGCTGCCCTGGGGCGCCCGCTTCGAGCGCCTCGCACGGATTGCCAGCGAAGCGCGCATTCTATTTTTAGAATGCGCGCTTCGTCTCAAAATGCCAGGTCGGCATATGGGGGTGCGCATTCTAAAAATAGAATGCGCACGTGGCAACTCCCCACAAGGGAAGAGGGCAGGTCATTCTCAGACGCAGCCATGTGCCGACAGCTAGGCGGGAGATTCCGCTAGGGGTTGCAGTGGCCGCAGGGGCTATACCCCTGGGCGATGAGCTCCTCGCGCGTCGACTCCACGACTTTCTTGTTCTTGTCCTTCATTCAGCTAATGTCGCGGCATCCCTCGCGATGAAACTTGTGGGTATGGGTGTTGAGCACGTATGTCTGGGTCTGGGGCTCTGACGCGGAAACTACCGAAGTCGGTTCCTGGGCTGATGAGACCTCCTGTTGGGCCGTGGAGGCATCGGGGGACTTCTCCTCTGGCTTGGAGGACACCTCGACTCTGAAGGACTTCTTGGCGCTGTTTCCGCTTGCATCGCAAGCTCTGACCACGAGCTCGTAGCTGCCCGGAACGTTGGTGTCAACCGACCCGTCGATGAGGTACCAGCCCACTTCGTAGAAGTTCTTCCCATCCTGGCTTCCCTTGGGGACTGGCTCCTCCTCCACGCGTGGCAGAGCCCCATCCACCGGATCTGCCGTGACACTCACGTTGGAGGCCACGTCGAGGCCATCCCCCTGCACAATCCCCAGCACGTCCTGTGCGAGAGTGATGTTGGGAGCGCGGGTGTCACGCACCTCGAAGGCGACGTTCTGCTCCTTCGCCTTGTCGCCCAGGTGGATGACATAGCTCAGCTCCTGTCGCCCGAGCCTCCTAAGGTCGATACCGCCAGAGGCGGAGACCTCCGCGCCCTTGTCGGAGCATCTCACGAGAGCCAGGGGATCAACGGGAAGGTCGGAGTACTCGAGCACCCCAGTCGTAGGGGTGAGATTCACCGCATCTAGCCTTGCCTGCATTTCGTCCGTCCGCTCCTCCGTCGAGGGAGCCTCCCCGCTGTTTTGGACAGTGCTCGCCCCTGCGGAGTAGCAGGCCGTAAGGAAGAGGGCGAGGGCTGCCGGTAGCCAGTAGCGTCCCGCCCTACGTGCCCAGGCGGGCGCGTCGAAGTCTCCTCGATGAAGGTGAGGCAGCCGGTTCGATAGCTGCTTCACCGGAGCAAGGAAGAACGCCGCCAAAACGAAGAGCAGCGAGGCAAGACTGGGAAGGAAGCAAAATGAGAAGAGGAGACAGGCTCCCGTACAAGCCCAGCGAAAGACGCTCCCCGCAAAGCCGAACGCCCGGCCCTTCCAAAGCCTGCGCAGCATGAGCTCCCCCTTGCAAGGAAGTGAACCTGGAATGTGTGATCGTGAGTCCAGGGATAGGTTTCCGGATGCCTTCCAGGACAAGATATGCACGGACGGCAGAAGGGAGCGGCAAGCGGGGTACGCCAGCTAGGAGACGCTGGCAAACTCGCCCGTGTGGTAGTCGATCCGGTAGCCCTTCGCGGCGTTGTACACCTCGAGACGCTCGTCGATCTGCCCGTCAGACGAGAGGACGTCCACCATGACCGAGCGGCAGATGGGCTCGTCCCCCTCGTAGAGGGGCGTTGCCACGTACTGGACGCTCACGTCGGGATACACCTTCAGCCAGCTGCGGATGGCCGACTCGAACATGTCCATTCCGCCCTGCCCGTCGTTGGCGCCGACGTTCTGCATCCTCGTCCCGCAGACCAGATTCTGCAGCTCGTCGCTCCCGCCCAGGGACTTGGCGAGCAGGTGGCTGCGGTTCCAGAACCAGCCGTGGTAGATGCGCCCGTCAGGGAGCTCGATGGATACCTCCTCGTTGTGGGAGGGCCACCCGGATGGGTCTGGGAGGGAGCGCGAACGCGCCCTGGCACGACCCTCGTCCATCATCTGACGCGTGATGCACGCGCGCACGCGACCCGTCCTCCCCAGCGCGTCCAGTCCTTCGTAGACGACCTTCCCCGGCTCGAGCGGCTCTGCGACCTCGGCCGTGCCGACCAGGCGAACGTAGTTGGGGCTCTCCTGCTCCGACCAGCTGGTGTAGGCGAGAGCGCCCGGCTCCGTCGCCGCGGCATCGACGGAAGTCCCCGGATCGCCGTCCTCCGAGGGGGACGTCTGGGACCTCGCTGCCATGGGTTGCGCCCCGGGCACCCCATAGGGGGCGGTGGCCAGGACGCCCAGGGCGACGGCAAGGCCGCAGGCGACAAGGAAGTTGCGCCATGCCCTCCTGCCTGCCCTGTTTGGAGAGGGGCCTTTTGCAAACGCCACGGGAGGGCGAGCCACCTAGTCCCTCGAGACCTCGTCGGGAATGGCCAGGTCTCCTCCGCTCCGCGCGATGGCCTCCATGACCCGTGCCGGAGCGTCGTCGAGGTCGCGGGCGATGTGGAAGCTCGCCGTTCGCTTCGCCTCGTCGCTGCCGTTCTCCACGCAGACCGAGTTGGGAAGGCGACGCATGAGGGCGAGGTCGTTCTCGGAGTCCCCGAAGAACGCCACCTCGTCCGTCGCGAGCCCAAGGGCCTCGAGGAGGAGGTCAAGTGCCGTGCCCTTGTTCCAGCCGCGGGGCATGACGTCCAGGAAGCCGGGGGCGGGAGAGACGAAGTCGAACTCCGGCGCCGCGACGGCAAGCTCCTGGCGGACCTCTGCAAACCTCGTGGTGGAGCCGCTGCAGAGGAAGCCCACCGTGAGGATGGGGCAGTCGGGCAGCTCGGGGGCAAGGGTGACGTCCACGCGCCCGCCCTCGCTGGTGCGCATCCCCGCCGCCTCCTCGGCGCTCGCCCCCAGGAGCAGGCGCTCCGCGCTCCCGTCGGAACGGGCCGGCCCATGGGTCACCAGGCCGCAGTCACGCTGGCTCGCGGCGTAGTCGACGACCTTCTGGAGCGCATGGCGGTCGAGCTCCCGCCTGTACACCACCTCGCCACCCGCCAAGACGTACTTGCCATTGGCGAGGATGCCGTTCTCTATGGTGACGCTTCCCTTGCCGAAGAAGCCCATCACGTCCTCGAGCTCGCGCCCGCTTGCCGGGCCGAAGCCGATTCCCGCCCGTCGCAGCGCCTCGATTGCCGCAAGCGTCCGCGCGGAGACCTCCTGATGCCCAAAGGGCAGCAAGGTGCCGTCCATGTCGCAAAGAACGAGTCGTATCATGCGAATTCTCCCAGCGTCGGCCAACCGCGCGGACGCGGGGCGAGTCTCGTGTGAGATAGTAAGCCAAAAAAGGGAGGGACATGGCCCAGGCGAGCGCGGAACGCAACGCACGAGACATGCTCGAGCAGGTGCGCGAGCTCATCCGGAGCGGTCACTCCTCCCGTGCGGCGACGGCATGCCGTGCCCTCGCCGACGTGCGGCGCGAGCTCTCCGCCCAAGAGGCGGTGGACCTCCTGGAGCGCGCCTGCTGCATGGCGGACGCCTCCGTGGTGGAGGCAGTTTGGCAGGCCTTCTCGGGAGACTTCGCCTACAGCGGCTGGGCGCTCGCGCTGGCCCTGCGCTGCGCCCGCGAGGACGTGGCTCGCCTGCTCCTCTCCCGGGGCGTGGACCTCCTGGGAGGCGTCCGGCACCCGCGCGCGATTCGCTCCCTCCTCCCCCACGAGGGGGTGTTCACCCGCTTCGACCTCGTGCGAGAGAGTCCTACCCTCTTCGTGAACAACATGGACCCCACGGTCTCGACCGAGGTCTTCGAGCCCTTCACGGGCAGGGAGCAGCTCGCCGGGCCGCCCTATGCGCCAGAGGTCGACCTCGCCGCCAGCTGCGGGCTCGTCGCACGCCTGGCCGAGGAGGGGCTCTTTGACGCCACGGTGTTCGACGACCTGCTGCGCGCCAGCGCCGTCAAGGCCTGGAAGGCCCTGCGCCATGCCGACCGGCGCGACGAGGATGTGGCCGGAACCTGCCTGGGGCTTGCGCAAAGGCTCCTCGAGCTCCATCGCGAGCGCGGCATGGGGGACTCCAACATCGAGCACGTCCTGGGAAACCTCATAGTCCCCCGGGCGGACCCGGCCATCGTCGCCTTCGTCTGCAAAACGGAACCCCAGGTCTTCCTGGGAAGGCTGGTCGCCCTCGGGTGGCTCCGCGAGGACGGCGAGCTGCTGCGCTCGATGGTGCCCCTGCTCAGTGCGGGCAGCGAGGAGCAGAACCGTGCCGTCCTGGTCTGCTGCGCCAGAAACTCGTTCCTGGACGAGCTCGGGCTGCTCGAATCCTGGCCGCGCACCATGACCGAGCGAAACCTCCGGGAGGCCATCCGGGCGGCAAGCGAGGCGGGCCGCGCCGAGGCCGTAGCCTGGCTGCTGGCACGGCTCAAGGGGGTGGGCGACGCGGCGGCCCTGCGGCCCGCGGCCGCCAGGCAAGCCCTTGGGGACGACGTGGGACCAAACCCCTCGCGAAGGGTCAAGGGCCTTGCGTCGTCCCAGCCCAGCCACATCGTCTCGACTCCTTCCGGGCCTCTCCCTGACGCAGGGGAAGACGATGGGGCCCAAGGCGAGAGGGACGCCCTCGCGCTGGAGGTGGTCTCGCTCGCCCGAGACGCCCTCCTCGCCCAGAACCCCTTCCTCGCCTCCAGCATGGGCCTGCTCGAGCTGGCGCCCCGGGAGCTGGGGGGCACGTCCCTCTCGACCGATGGCGGGACGCTCTGGTACGACCCCACCCGCATCCTCGACGAGTTCCGCGCCACGCACGAGCCCCCCGTCCACGAGATCGCCCACCTCTTCGTGCACTGCCTGCTCCTGCATCCCTTCGTAGACGCCAGCGTGGACGCAAGGTCATGGGACCTCGCCGCCGACATCGTGGCCGAGGGCCTCTCCACCGAGCTGGTGGGCCCGCGCGAGGGAGAGCGCGGGAAGAAAATCGCCGCGGTGATGGAACAGCTCCACGACGCCTTCGAAGGGCGCGTCACGACCGAGAGGCTCTATGGGCGCCTGCGCAGGGACTGCTGGGACAACATGCGCGAGGTCTGGGAGGAGCTCTTCCGCGTGGACGACCACGCGCCCTGGCACCCCCGTGCGGCAGACCAGCCCACCGACGAGGGCGACGGGGCGGACGCGCAGGACGGCCCCTCCGACGGCCAGGCGGATTCCCAACGCCGCAGGAGCTCGCAGGGCCAGGACCAGGGCTCCGCAGGCTCGGACGGGCACGGGAGCGGGGGCGACTACCGCGACGGCATCTGGGACGAGGACGAGGGGGACGTCAAGGGAGAGGGGCCCTCCGAGGCCGAGGGTCCTGCCCACGGCTCCCCGCGCCCCCAGCAGGCACCGGCCCGCGACCCTGCCGCTGAGAGCGCACCGCGGGAGCAGGAATGGAGGGAGCAGGACAAGTCGATCCGCGTAGACCTGCAGACTCTCTCGAGGCAGAGCGGCCAGCGCGTGGGAGGGCTCGTCGGCGAGCTCGAGGTCTCCTCCCACGAACGGGTGGACTACCGCGAGTTCCTGCGGCAGTTCGCCGTCCAGAACGAGGAGATGCGCCTCTCGCAGGACGAGTTCGACTACGTCTTCTACACCTACGGACTCGAACTCTATGGAGACACGCCCCTCGTCGAGCCACTCGAGTTCAGGGACGAGCGGCGCATCCGCGACTTCGCCCTGGTCATAGACACCTCGAGCTCGGTCACGCGCGAGGTGGTGCAGCAGTTCGTCGATGCCAGCTTCGACGTCCTCAGCAGCGAGTCAAGCTGGGCCGCCCGCACCAACATCCACATCATCCAGGCGGACCTGCGCGTGCAGAGCGACGTGCGGATATCCTCCGTCGCGGACCTCGACCGCTGGAGGCGCGACATCAAGCTCAGGGGCTTCGGCGGCACCGACTTCCGCCCCGCCTTCCGCTACGTGAACGACCTCCTCGCCAACGGGGAGTTCGACGACCTGCAGGGCCTCATCTACTTCACCGACGGCTGGGGCATCTACCCCGACCGGATGCCGCCCTACAAGACGACCTTCGTCTTCTACGACGAGGACCACCGTCCCGAGCTGGTGCCACCTTGGGCGTTGCAGATCACGCTCCATCCCGGGGAGTTCGAGTCGCTCTCCATCTACTAGCGAGCGCCAGCACGACCAGGCGGGCAAGCGCGCGACAGGGAGCCAGACGCGCTCCGAGGAAGGAAGAAACGTGAACATACGATCGGCGACCGAACAGATCGAGGGTGCCGTCAGGGCCTACCTGGCAAAGGACGAGCACGGGCTCTATCTCGTGCCACCCCAGATGCAACGGCCCATCATAGTGATGGGCCCTCCCGGCGTGGGCAAGACCGCCGTGGTGGCCCAGGTCGCCGACAGGCTGGGCGTCAACTTCGTCTCGTACTCCATCACGCACCACACGCGACAGAGCGCCCTAGGGCTCCCCTACATCGCCGAGGCGGAGTTTGGGGGCAGGACCTACCGCGTGAGCCGCTACACCATGAGCGAGATCGTCGCGGCGGCATACGACAGCATCGAGGCCACGGGCGTCAACGAGGGCATCCTCTTCCTGGACGAGGTCAACTGCGCGAGCGAGACGCTCATGCCCGCCATGCTGCAGTTCCTCCAATACAAGACCTTCGGCCAGCATCGCCTGCCTGAGGGCTGGGCCATAGTCTGCGCCGGCAACCCACCGGAGTACAACCGGGCGGCGCGGGAGTTCGACCCCGCGATGATGGACCGCCTCAAGCGCATCGACGTGGAGCCCGACTTCGAGGTGTGGATGGACTACGCCGTCACCCATGGGGTGCACCCGGCCATCACCACCTACCTCTCCAGCAAGCCCGCGAACTTCTACAAGGTGCGCGCAAGCGTGAACGGGACGCGCATGGTCACGGCACGGGGCTGGGAGGACCTCTCGCGCATGCTCCTCGCCTACGCCCACGAGGGAATCGAGACGGGCCAGGAGCTCGTCTCCCAGTACCTCCAGGACAAGCAGGTCAGCGAGGACTTCTCGCTCTACCTCAGGCTCTTCGAGAAGTACCAGGACGACTACAAGGTCGCGGACATACTTTCCGGAAGCGCGGGCGAGGACATCTGCGGTAGGGCGGCCAGGGCGCCCTTCGACGAGCGCGTCGCGCTGGTGAACCTCCTCCTGGACGCGCTGGTGTCCCAGGCACACGCGGTCGATGCCCGGGAGCTCGCCCTTTCCGACGTGAGATCGGAGCTCGGCCTGCGCGAGGGGGACGCCGGTACGCCCGCCGCGCAGGGAGGAGCCGGGAGGCTGGCGGCGCTTGCGGCCAAGGCCCAGGACGAGCTTGCGGAGGCACGCTCCAAGGGAGGGGTTCCCGAGGGAAGGCTCCTGAGGCTCGCCGGGCGCCAGGAGCTCCTCGAGGGGCTGCGGGCGCTTCTCGCCCGAATAGAGTCCGAGCGGCGCCCCGAGACGGACGCGCAACGCGTGGCGGAGCGGCTGTCGTCCCGACTCGACGAGCACGCACGCGAGCTCGAGGCCGAGGCCACGAGCTGCGCCCGGGGACTCGACCACGCCCTCGACTTCCTCGACGGCTGCTTCGGCGAGGGCCAGGAGCTGCTAGTCTTCGTCACCCACCTGGCGGTCGACCCCACCTTTATGGGCTTCGTCGCCAACCATGGGTCCGATTCCCTCGCCCGCCACGGCAGCGCCCTCATGCTCCACGAGCGCGGGAGCGAACTCCTGGGCAGGATCGAGGCCCTGGGCAGGTAGGGACTGCCCCGCAATGGACCCCGCGCCTGCCCAGGGCGGGCGCGGGGCCTCGGCTACTCGACGCTCTTGAGCGACTCGACCATGTCGACGCCGTCGAGCTTGTGGCGCATCGCCAGGAGCACCAGACCCGTGAACAGCAGGGTGAGCGCGAAGGCGACGGCGAAGCTCTGCGGGTGTATCTCGCGGCCGAACATGACGTAGTCGACCTCGGCGGTGGTGACGACGAAGTTCTCGAGCCAGGCCCCGAGGAACATCCCCAGGACGTCCCCCAGAAGCGAGAGGATCCAGATCTCGCGGAAGATGTAGGCGTATACCTCGCGCCGGGTGAAGCCCAGGACCTTGAGGCTCGCGATCTCCCTCACGCGCTCCCCGATGTTGATGTTGGTCAGGTTGTAGAGCACGATGAAGGCGAGGGCCGCCGCAGATACGACGAGCACCACGACCACGGCGTTCACCGCGCTCAGCATGCTCCGGTAGGTGTCTATCGTCTCCTCGCTGAAGAGCACGGTGGAGACCTCGTGCCACCCGTGCAGCTCGCGCGCGATCTGGCTGCGGGCCTCCGGGTCCTTCGTGCAGTTGGCGAGTATGGTCGAGAAGGCGGGGACCTCCTGCCGCGCGCGCCACCAGGCACCGCGCCCCACGTAGACGTAGTTCCCGACGTAGTTCTCGACCACGCCGGTCACCGTGAGGCGCAGGCCCTCGCCCACGGCGTTGCCCACCTCGTCCTGTTCGTAGACGGTGACCTGGTCCCCCACCCCGACGCCGCAGAGGGTGGCGAGCTTCTCGCTCACCAGCACGGAGTCGTCCGTGAAGTCGACCCGCGCGCCGCCCAGACGCTCCCTGAAGCTCACGAGCGAGCGCAACTCGGCGGACGCGCGGGGGACCACCACGCTCACGCGCGTGGTGTCGGTGGCAGAGCTGCCCTCCCCGGGGCCCGTAGCCTGCATGTTCGTTTCCTGTACGCGGCAGAGGTCCTCCACCTCGCCCGTGGACTCGAGGAAGTCGACGACCGAGCTCACGTCCAGCTCGTCGGCGGAGGCGCTCAGGCCCACCGTGGTGTCGTAATGGACGATGGGACCAAACTGCCTGTCGATGATGTCCCATATGGAGTCGTGCAGTCCCAGCCCGACGAGCAGGAGGGCGGCGCACCCCGATATGCCGATCACCGTCATGAGCAGGCGGCGCTTGTAGCGGAAGAGGTTGCGCAGGGTCACCTTCCACGAGAACGAGACGCGCGCCCAGAGGGGGCCCATGCGCTCGAGCAGGATGCGCTTGCCAGGCTTGGGGGCACGCGGGAGGAGGAGAGACGCCGGGGTCTCGCGCAGGCTGCTGATGACGGCCGCCCAGGTCGCCAGGAGGGTCACGCCCACGCCCAGGCCGCCCGCGAGGAGGGCGGAGCGCGGCTCGACAGGCAGGGGGAACCCCAGCGGCGGTAGCGCGTAGATGATCGAGTACGAGCTCATGATGATGTGGGGCAGGAGCTGGGAGAGGAGCGCGATCCCCAGGACGGCTCCCGTCCCCGCCGCGAGCCCGGCATAGAGGAGGTATCTGAGCGCGATCTGCGCCTTGCCGTACCCCAGGGCCTTGTAGCTGCCAATCTGCATGCGTTCGTCCTCCACCATGCGCGTCATGGTGGTGAGCGACACCAGCGCCGCCACGAGGAAGAAGAAGAGGGGGAAGACGTTGGCTATGGAGTCGATGCGCTTGCTGTCCGCGTTGTAGGTCGCCGCCCCCTCGCTCTGGCCGCGGTCGAGCACGTAGAAGTCGGGCAGCTCGATGGAATCGATCTTCTCCTGCGCGTCCTCGAGCTGCCTGCGGGCGTCAAAGAAGCGCCTGTCAGCCTTGTCCTTACCGCTGCGATACTCCGCCAGCCCCTCCTCGTAACGCGCCCGCGCGTCGTCCAGCCTCTGGCGGGAGGAGGCCAGCTCCCGCGCCGCTGCGTCGAGCTTGTCCTTTGCGCTGGCCAAAGACTCGTTGGCATCACGTTTTTTCTGGTCGAGCTCGGCCTGCCCGGCGTCGAGGCGCGCCCTTCCGTCCTCGAGCTGCCGTCGCCCCTCGACGAGTCGGGACTCGGAGTCCACGAGCTTCGCAGCAGACTCGCGGGCGGCCGCAAGTGCCTCGAGCTCCTGCTCCGAGGGAAGTTGGGACTCGATTGTGGCGATGCCGGCCTCGAGTTCCGGAAGGTACGCCACGCTGGCATCGAGCCCGGCCAGACTCTGCTCGAGCTGTTCGAGCTGCGTCCTCGCCTGGTCGAGCTGCTCCTGCATCTGGGGCGTGAAGCCCTCCTGCAGGAGCTCCTTGGCCTCCTCGAGCCGCTCCACGGCAGATCTCGCCTGAGCTATGCCCCCCACGAGTGCCTCCCGCTGCGAGGCCGCCTCCTCGATCTGGGACCTCTGGGCCTTCAAGGCCTCGAGCTGCTCGCGTGCCGAGGCCAACTGGGCAAGGCGGTCGTCGAGGGCCGCGAGGAGCTCCAAGGCGCTCCCGCCCATCCCCTGTGGCGCAAGGGCTGAGGACAGGGCGTCGTAGCCCTCCCTCCATTCGGACTCTGCCGCCACGAGCGCGGCCTCCTTCTGGTCGAGGAGGTCGCGCTGCTCGTCTATCTGCTCCTGGGCGTCCGCGAGCTGTCGCTCGGCGTCCGCCTTCTGGTCGAGGTAGGTGGAGAGGCCCTCCTCGTACTCGGCCTGGCCCGCGTCGAGCGACGCCTGACCGCTGGACATGCTCTTCTCGGCATCGTCGAGCTCCGCCTTCGCCTCAGCCAGCTTCCCGTAGGTCTCGCCGTGCTGCTCCTCGTATTCCGCCCACTTCTCGTCGAGCTCCGACTGGGCCTTCGTCCTGAGGTCCTCCTGGCGCTCACGCTCGAGAACGCTGGCCTTCCCCTCGAGCGCCGCCTTCACCCTGCCCACGACGTCAAAGTAGGCGTCCGACTCGCTCAGCTCCTCGCGTGCGCCCCTCACCGTCAGATATGCCTCGCTGTAGGGGCTCGCGTCCTTGAAGGCCTCCTCGCCGACGAAGACGAGCTGCTCGATCGATCCGTTTCCCAGCTTGGTCGACCCAAGGCTTCCCGTGTAGGGATGGTCGGGGGAGCTGACCGTGCCCACGACTTCGAGCCTGCGCGCCTCGAAGAGGTCCGCGAAGCCCTTGCCGCCGTAGAGGACGTCGACCTTTTGGCCCTCACCTGCCTTCACCGGGGCGTCGGAGCAGACGACGCACTCGTCCGGACCCTCGGGCCAGCGACCGCTCCTCAGAAGGAGCCTGTTCAGGTAGGAGTCGTCGTCCGACTCGACGGAGCCGCTGCCCAGCTGCCTCGATGACTCCGCGCTTCCCGTCCTAATCGAGCTGATCCGGACGGCAAGCTGCTCGTCGCCCAGGCGGGCCATGGCATCGACGGAGCGCGAGGGCATGACGTCCTCGACGCCGTCGACCTCCGCCAGACGCTCGAGGTCGGCGACGTCGAGCCCCAGCGTGCTGATGACTCGCAGGTCCCAGAGCCTCGTCTCGTCGTAGTAACGGTCGGCGGCGAGCCTCATGTCCGCACCGCTCGCCTGCAGGCCGGCAAAGAACCCGCACCCCAGCGCGACGATGCCCATGATGGCGAGGAAGCGGCCGAGGGAGCCCCTCACGCCGCGCGCGAGCTCAACCCAGAAGGCAAGGCGCCTCCCACGGCGCGTCGACCTGGCCTTGTCGGGCCCACCCGGCATGGGGCTACCACTCCACCGTAAGCGCGTCGACAGGGCACTCGTTCGTCTCTATGCTCTGGGCACGCCCCTCGCGCACGCGGATGACGCGGTCGGCGATGCCCGTGAAAGCGAGGTTGTGCGTCACGATGGCGACGGTGCGCCCGTCCACCCTGCAGCTGTCCTGCAGGAGCTTGAGGACCTGCTTGCCCGTCCGAAAGTCCAAGGCGCCCGTCGGCTCGTCACAGAGGAGTAGCTTGGGGTTCTTCGCCAGGGCACGGGCGATGGCGACGCGCTGCTGCTCGCCGCCAGAGAGCTGTGAGGGGAAGTTGTCCGCGCGGCCTGCCAGGCCGACCTGCTCGAGAACCCTGGCCGCAGGCAGAGGGTCGCGGCAGATCTGGCTGGCGAGCTCGACGTTCTCCAAGGCGGTGAGGTTCTGCACCAGGTTGTAGAACTGGAAGACGAAGCCTATGTCGTGCCGTCTGTACTGGGTGAGCTCTCGCTCCCCCATGCCACTCACGAGCTGTCCGTCAAGCTCGATCGTCCCAGAACTGCAAGAGTCCATGCCCCCCAGCATGTTGAGGACGGTCGTCTTGCCCGCGCCGGAGGGTCCCACGATGACGACGAGCTCGCCCCGCTCGATGGAGAAGCTCATCCCGTCGACGGCCCGCACCTCCACGTCGCCCATCCTGTAGGTCTTGCATACGTCCCTGAACTCGATGAATGCCACACGGACCCCCTTCCCGGCCCCATCATGACACAGGGAGGTTTAGGGCCGCCGCATTTTCGGCCATGGGGACGCGCCTCTTGGCGAGAGGGGGCTCAGGCCCTGCCGCCAGGCCCCCTGGCATCCCGGATGCGACCGACGCCCAAGTAGAAGAGGGCGACTCCGACAAGGGCAAGCAGCACCGACGACAGGGCCAGAACGACCCCACGCTCGAGCGAGACGAGCATGAACCTACCGGCCGCCAGGGCAACGACGAGGCCCAGCAGGAGGAGGGCCACCCCACCGCGTCGCGGCTCTCCCAGTGGTTCGCCGTCGCCAAGGCCCGGGCGTCCCTCCCTCTCGCGACGCACGAACGAGGGCTCCTCTCCCCATTCGATGCCGTCCGCGAACTCCCCCAGGGCGGAGGCGACGCTTCCCTCGCTCCGGGGGCCGATCACGTAGCGGGCTGCTTCCAGAGCCACTCCCGGCGCGTCCTCGCAGGTGGCGGAGCACCCCGCCCGGAGCATGCAGCCAAGCCCCGCGGCGGACTCCCCCAGGAAGGCAGCGTCCTCCCAGCCGAGCCCATGCGTCGCGAGCAGGCAGCCCACCGCGCCTTCGAAGCCCCGCGCCTCGGAAGGCGGGAACGCGCGGCCCCCGTCCAGAACCATCGCGCCGCCGTCCAGGACGGCTAAGGGCGCCAGGTCCCGGCTGCCGCCCAGGAGCGCAGAGAGCTCCTCCCTGCCACCCCCGCAGAGGAGGACGACGCGAGCCCCAAGCGCCTCCAGGCGTCCCAAGGCGTCCAGCTCCTCCGCAGACGCAACGCCTTGCCTGGTTGGCCCCAGCATTCCCGCCTCTATGGCAACGAGCCTGAGCAACGTCACGACCCCCTCTCTCGTGCGAACCACGCCAAGGCGGCTCCGTCGCACGTCGATTCCTGTACCCAGTATTCCCACGCACTTGCTGCCGTACCGCCCCGACTTCCAAAGTGCGGGAACCCCACCTATGGGGACTCTGGAAGGTCCCGCACCCCCTCGATGCCCACCACCGAGGCGAGCGGGACCCGGAGGCTTCCCACCAGCAGGAGGCCATGCCCCTCGTCGAGGCCGAGGAAGGGCCCCTCGGCCGACCTGGTCTCACCCTCCGCGTGATAGCGCACGACGACGGCATCTCCCCTCCCCAGGTCGACAAGCCGGCGGGAGAGCTCCGCGCCCCGCTCGTCCGAGAGCTCGGGCCGAACGCTCAGGGTGAGCCGTCGCTCCCGCTCATCCAGGACCTCCCTGAAGCCCTTGAGGGGCTCGAAGGGAATGAAGATCTTGGCACGCTCGGAAAGCGGCATGCGCGGGTGCCTCAGATAGAACTCATCCACTGCGATGGCCCCCTATCTGCGCGTTTCTCTCGCGCGCCGTCGCGTCGGGCAGGAGGTCGAGCCCCCTCAGAAGGGCGTTCTTGCCGAACCTCCGCTTGACCGCGCTCACCGCCTCCTGGCGTGCCCGCTCGCGCGGTGACTCCCCCTCCCCCTGGAAGAGGCTCAGCTGGAGCCCGCGCTCGACCGCCCCGTGCACGTCACCCAGGGTCAGGGTGAGCCGGTGTATGGGCCGACCCGGGTCTGCCACCTGACGAAAGAGCGGCTCGAGCGCAGCCCAAACCTGGTGCAGCGAGCTCGTGGGGGCGGGAAGGCGGACGGAGCCGCCATCCGCGAACTCCCCCCAGCGCACCCGCCGCCCGTGCTCGCCCTCGGCCGTGGCGTGGCTGGACGTGAGGGCGGCCTTTTCCCTGCCGTTAAGGCGATACCCCAGGGCAAGAGAGAGGGACGAGGCCACAAGCCCCCTCTCTACCAGCTCGAGGACGAGGGCATCCGCCATCTCCTTCGCGATCACCAAGCCGCCCTCGATGCCAACGTCGTCGCCCAGGACCTGCCCGCTGCTCAGGCTCTTGCTCTGGGACCGATAGGCCTTTATGTCCGCGATCGTGACGGGCTCCCTGCCCCAGGCATGGTCTATGAGCAGCTCGGCGTCTATGCCGAAGATGCGATAGAGAAGCTCACGCGGGTAACTGGCGACCTGCCCCATGGTATGGATGCCCAGCTCGGAGAGCCGCCGGGCCGTACCCGCCCCCACGCGCCAGAAGTCGGTGATAGGCCGGTGGTTCCAGAGCGTGGCGCGGTAGCCCTCCTCGTCCAGCTCGCCGAAGAAGCCAGGGTCATGCTTCGCCGTGATGTCCAGCGCGACCTTGGCGAGGTAGAGGTTGGTCCCCAGGCCACAGGCGGCGGGTATGCCCGTCGTCCTCACGACGTCCGCGCGGATCCGCTCGCCCAGCTCGCGGGCGCTGCAGCCGTAGAGCTCGAGGTAGCCCGTCACGTCCAGGAAGGCCTCGTCTATGGAGTAGACATGGATGTCGTCGGGAGAGAGGTAACGCAGGTAGACGGCATAGACGTCAGCCGAGCGCTCGATGTAGAGCGACATCCGGGGCGGCGCCATGAGATAGTCGATCGAGGGCGGAATCTGGAACACGCGGCAGCGGTTGCGGACGCCCAGGGCCTTGAGCGCGGGCGAGACCGCCAGGCATATCGTCTTGCTCGTGCGTGTGGGGTCGGCCACCACGAGCCTGGTGGTCATGGGGTCAAGCCCGCGCTCGACGCACTCGACCGAAGCATAGAAGCTCTTGAGGTCGATGACCAGGTACTGGCGACGTGACCCGGTGGCGGCCTCGCCTCCCCCATCGGGCCACGGGCACGTCTTTGCCCGCATGTGGCCTAGCCCTGGTACACGATGCCGGCCTTGACCCTCTCCTGGGCCTCGTCGCCCAGGATTCGGCGGACCAGGACGAGCCCGAGCTCGATGGCCGTACCCAGCCCCTTGCTCGTCACGACGTTGCCGTCCTCCACGACCGCGTCCTGGAGAAGCTTCGCCCCGTGCTCGACGAGGACCTCCTGGAAGCCGGGATTACCCGTGGCCCTGCGCCCCTCGAGAAGCCCGAGCTCGGCCAGCACCGAGGGCGCCGCGCAGATCGCCGCGACGTCGCCGCCGTGTCCCACGTGCTCGACGAGCGCCTGGCACAGGGGCCCGCAGGCGCGCAGGTTCTTCGTCCCGGGCATGCCCCCGGGAAGGAAGAGCAGGTCGTAGCCAGAGAAGTCGAAGTCCTCGTCGCAGACGCTGCGATCGCAGCCCACGCTCACGCCATGGCTCGAGACGACCGTGAGCCCGGGCGCGACGGAGACCTTATCGCAGGGGATGCCCGCCCTGAATAGCAGGTCGGCAACCACGAGCGCCTCGCACTCCTCGAAGCCCTCGGCAAGGAACGCCGCCACCCTGTACTCGCTGGACTGCCTGAACATGTGAGCCTCCCCTTCTCGCCCTTCCATGCCACAAGAGTATAGAACATGTGTTCCTATATTGGAAGCTCAGTCGTCGGGACCGGGCTTGCGGCGGCGCGACTTCAGCTGGGAGCGCCTCCGCTTCTCGTCCAGCCTCCTCTGGCG
Organism: Olsenella phocaeensis; assembly: GCF_048189965.1. Lineage (NCBI taxonomy): Bacteria > Bacillati > Actinomycetota > Coriobacteriia > Coriobacteriales > Atopobiaceae > Olsenella > Olsenella phocaeensis. The sequence continues at coordinate 97,066 of NZ_DBEZHV010000005.1, forward strand.
GGCGGCACGGCTGGGCTTGGTGGCATGCCGCTGCTTGGGCGGGACCGACCGGCGCAGGAGCTCCCGCCTCAGCTTCTGGAGGCAGAGCAGGCGGTTCTGGTACTGGCTGCGCGACTCCCTGCTGGTCACCACGATGCCCGTGGGGAGGTGCCTCATGCGGACTGCGGAATCGGTGGTGTTGACGCCCTGCCCGCCGGGACCCGTGGCACGGAACGCGTCCACCGCACACTCACCCGCAAGCTCCTCGATCCCCTTGCGTGCGAAGCGTGCGTAGTCGCAATGTCCCAGGCCGCCCTTGGCGTCCATGCTATGCCGCCTCCAGCCTGAGCTCGCGCCGGAACGCCAGGAGCACCCACAGCGAGAGCACGAGCGAGAGGAACGACATGACCGGGTAGTTGAGCCAGAGCCCCGTGAGGCCGAGGGGCCAGAGGAGCGGGAGCTCGAGGAGGGGGAACACGAGCGCGCTGCACACCGAGAGGAGCGAGGCCAGCTTCGACATCTGGATGGCCGTCATGAGGGCCTGGGTGGCAAACGAGAACCACCTCACGGTAAACGACACGGCGAACACGCGGAAGGCGACGGTCGCGAGGGCCGTGAGCTCGGGGGCCGGGTCAGAGATGAAGAGCAGGGTGAGCTCGCGCGGGAGAAGGGCCATCGCGACGCCGGAGGCGAGCGAGATGGCGGCACAGGCGGCGAAGACGCAGCGCTCGATGGCGACGACGCGGTCCTGGCGGCGAGCGCCCCAGTTGTACCCCACGGAGGGCTGCAGCGAGTCGCAGACTCCGTAGATCAGCGGGAACACGAAGCCGTCCACGTACATGAGCAGGCCGTAGGCAGAGACCGCGTACTCCCCACCCAGAAGGAGCAGGGCCGCGTTGAGCGCGATCGAGGTGACGCGGCCGGCGACGTTGTTGAGGAAGGTAGGCATGCCAGAGGCCGCGATCTCCCGCACGAGGGCCCAGCTCAGGCGAGGCCTCACGAAGCGCAGCTGCATCCTCCCCAGGGCGAAGGGCAGAAGCGCGAGCACGGTGCAGACCGCCATGGCGAGGGCGTAGCCCAAGGCGGCCCCCAGGATCCCCAGGTGCAGGAAGTACATGAGCGAGAACTCCACCACGCCGCCGAACACCGCCATGAAGACGTTGAGGGCGAGGGAGGAGCGAATCCTCCCACAGGCCTTGAGGTAGTTGTCGACCGCAAACATCCCCACCGTGATGGGCGAGAAGGCCGCGTAGACGCGCAGGAAGTCCACCGCCATCGAGGCGAGCTCCCCCGTCGCCCCCATGGCCGCCATGATGGCGGGGGCTGCGAGGAAGAGAGCCGCGCCCGTGACGGCACCCAGCAGGACGTTGAGGAGGACGGAGCAGCTGAAGATGTTGTTGGCCCGCTCGTCGTCACCCCTTCCCATGCTGATCGAGATGGGAACGGACGAGCCCACGCCGATCATGTCGCCGAAGGCGAAGTTGAGGATGACGAAGGGCATGGCGAGGTTGACCGCGGCGAAGGCCTGCTGCCCCAGGAGCTGCCCCACGAAGATGCCGTCGGCAAGGTTGTAGAGGGCGGACGCGAGCATGCTGGCCGCCCCCGGGACCGCCGCCACGAGGAAGAGCCTGAGTGGAGGCGTGTCGACGAAGAGCCTGCGGGCGCGCTCCGCCGCCAGGCCGCTCTCCTCCTGCATCTGCGCCATGCGTCCCCTCTCGCCTGCAAAAGTGCTTGGAATCGGCAAGGTGGGCCGCGCGACGGCCCCGCAATGCCCAAACAAGAAAATACCAGTCGAAGGGAACGTCCGCACGCAGGGAGGACCCGACGCATGGACGTCCCGACGGGGCGTCACGAGGCCGCCGGCCACGCCCGTGACGCGCTACTCGCTCCTGAGCGCCTCCACCGGGTCGCGGCGGGCGGCCATGCTCGAGGGGATGAGCCCGGCGACCAGGGTGAGTCCCACGCTGATGGCGACGAGCGCGAGGGCGCTCTGCCAGGGCAGGACCATGATGTTGGGCACTCCCTTCCAGCCCAGCACGAAGGCGTTCACGGGAACCGAGGCCAGGTACACGAGGCCGACGGCGAAGACGCCCGAGAGAAGCCCCTCGATCACGGTCTCGGCATTGAAGATGTTGGCGACGTTGAGCCTGGAGGCGCCCATGGCGCGCAGGATGCCGATCTCCTTCTTGCGCTCGAGGACCGAGATGTAGGTGATGATGGCGATCATCACCGAGCTGACCACGAGCGAGATGGACACGAAGGCGATGAGCACCGTCGAGATCATGTTGACGATGTCGGTCACGGAGCTCATGAGGGCGCCCACGAGGTCGGAGTACTGGATGGTCGAGTCGGGCTTGCCGGCGGCCTCCTCGCCTCGGTTGTAGGAGTCGATGACCCCCTCCACCGACTTCTTCGCGTCGAAGTCGCGGGGGTAGATGCTGATCGACTCGGGGTCGTCGAGCCTCGCGTAGCCTAGCTTCCTCATGTTGGCGTCGTAGCTCAGGTCTTCCGCGTTCATGTAGTTCTGCAGGAGGGAGCTCAGGTCGTCCTGGCTCATGTTGACCTTGATGGCGCGCGAGAAGGCGCCGGCGTCCACCGAGAAGCCGCTCTGGAGCGCGGAGGAGAGGGACGACATCTGGCTCTGGATCTTGCCCGCGATGGCGTCGGAGAGCTGTGTCCCCAGCTTGGAGGTGGCCGCCGCCATCTGGGTCTGGAGCTGGCTCGCGAGCTGGGTGGCCATGACCTGCGCCGCCTGCCTCACGAGGGCCTGCATCGCGTTGGAGAAGTAGGGTGCGAGCTGCTCCTGGAGGTACTTCTGCATGGCCTGGCCAGCCACGTCGCCCATGCTCGACCCGAAGCCCTCCTGGAGCTTGGCGATGGTCGCCTTGGCGGCGTCGGTCTGCAGGTACTCCTGGACGAGGGAGGCGTAGTCCACCTGCGCCCCGTCCGAGGGGACGAGCCTGCTGCCCGCCCAGGCGGCGAAGCCCGAGCCGAGCTCGTTGGCCTCGTCCCCAAGCTGGGCGCGCTGCTCGTCGGAGAGGCCCGAGAGCGCGTCGGTGATGCCGCTCTTGGCGAGGTCGAACCTGGGCGCCCCCGCCATGAGCGCGGCCATGCTCTGGGCGCTGAACACGCCGGAGAGCTGGCTGGTGTCCAGGCGCACCGAGCTCATGTCGAAGCCCGAGGCGTCGGGCGCGAGCCCCGAGAGGTCGAGCGAGCCCAGGTCCATGCCGGACGAGAGGCCCGAAATCGCGCTCGCGTCAAACGAGAAGGCGCTCTTGAGCGCCGACTCGTCGACCGTGAAGAGGGAGCCCATGTCAAGCTCCTTGCCCTGCTTCTGCTGCAGCTCCTCGAAGCTCTTGCCGGTGAAGACGTCGGTGTCGGGCTTGGCGACCTGCTCCTTCACGATGTCGGAGTCGGCGGCTTCCTGGATGAGCTCGTTCGTGAGGGCCGCGGTGTAGCCGACGCCCTCACGCACGAGGCTCGAGGAGCTGACGCTCCGGGGCTTGACCACCCCCACGACGCGCAGGTCCAGCCCCTCGTCCACCGCGGAGCGCAAGAATCCGTCGTCGGCCGACATGTCCGTCCATCCACCCGTGCTGTCGTTCCTCTGGTAGAGGGCGGTGGCGGGGACGACCTTGAAGCTCATGCCCATCGCGTCGTCGTAGCTGAAGTCGCGGTAGTCGTCGGGCACCTCCACCTCCTTGCCGCCCAGCATCTGGCTCATCATGTCGTTCATGGCCTCGGTGTCATAGAAGCCCAGGCTGTAGAGGGTGTAGTCGCTGATCCTGCCGTTGGCGTCAAGCACGAGGACCGCCTCGTCCGCCGCCTTGGGCCAGCTGCCGGCGACGACCTCCATCTGGTCGTCGAGCATCTTCTGGTCGCTCACAAGCTCGTTGAAGGAGGAGTTGGTGGTACCGCCCGTGAGGGCCGAGCCCATGACCCCGCTCGCCATCTTGGTGGTCACCTCCGAGGGGTTGAGTCGCGTGATGCCCGCGCTCGTGTCGGCCTCGTAGATCTGCGGCGTCACGCCGTAGGAATACTTGATCGTGTTGACGTAGGGCTCGATGCCGCTCTGCCCGCCCTCGAGGAAGGCCTTGAAGGACGAGAGGTCGTTGTTCTTGACCTGGGCGAACATGTCGGTCATGACCTTGTCCTGGCCGATGGTGCCAGCGTCTGCCGAGGCCTGCTGCGCCTCTCCGCCAAAGCTGCCGCCCGCGATGCCGGAGCCCAGCAGGCTCGAGACGTCGAAGCTGCTCTTGGTGATGGTGAGCGGATAGGAGGCCAGCGAGCTCTCCTCCGTGTCCTTGATGTATCCGTTCACGCCGTTCGAGAGGGCGAGGATGGCAGCGATTCCGATGATGCCGATGGAGCCCGCGAAGGCGGTGAGGAAGGTGCGCCCCTTCTTGGTCATGAGGTTGTTGAACGAGAGCGAGAGGGCCGTCGCGAACGACATCGAGGCATGCCTGCCAGGCTTGGAGGCGTCCCTCTCCCCTGGTCCGGCGGTGGCCGAGGCAGGACCTGACACGCCGGCCATGGCTCCCGACGCGCCCGCGCGCGCCGTCCCCAGCCCCTCGGGGCGCAGGGGGTCGCTGTCACCCTCTATGCGACCATCGCGCACGCGCACGATGCGGGTGGCGTAGGCCTCGGCGAGCTCGGGATTGTGCGTGACCATCACGACGAGGCGGTCGCGTGCCACCCCCTTCAGGATGTCCATGACCTGCACGCCGGTCTCGCTGTCCAAGGCGCCGGTGGGCTCGTCGGCGAGGACGATGTCGGGGTCGTTCACCAGCGCGCGTGCGATGGCCACGCGCTGCATCTGCCCGCCGGAGAGCTGGCTCGGGCGCTTGTGCAGGTGCTCGCCGAGCCCCACGCGCTCGAGGGCCTCCCTCGCCCGCGCGCGCCGCTCCGAGCGGCCCACCCCCGAGAGCGTGAGGGCGAGCTCGACGTTGGAGAGGATGCTCTGGTGCGGGATGAGGTTGTAGCTCTGGAAGACGAAGCCCACGCGGTGGTTGCGGTAGGTGTCCCAGTCCTTCGAGCCGAAGTCCTTGGTGGAGGTCCCGTTGACCACGATGTCGCCCGAGTCGGCGTGGTCGAGGCCGCCCAGGATGTTGAGCATGGTGGTCTTGCCCGAGCCCGAGGGCCCGAGGATGGCCACGAACTCGTTGTCCCTGAAGGTCACCGACACGTCGTCCAGGGCCACCTGGGTGAAGGAGTCGGTGACGTAGGCCTTGCGTATGTTCTTGAGCTGGAGCATGGCAAACCATCCCTCGCGCGCGATTTTTCACCTGCTGGTTCTACCCAGAACGCCCCGACCTAGGCGGGGACGGGGAGATTCATCCCATGCACACCTGACGCCTGGTGCGAGACGAGGGAGGATCGAAGGGGACGCCTCTCTCCCCCTCATCTGCTTCTGAAGCAATTGGTTTAATTTATATGCAATATGTGGTGTTTCACAGAAATTAAATAACAATATGTTGTGCTAATCCCAGATGGACTGGTTTAGACTGGGTCTCACCCCTCGCAAAGGACTCTGGTAGGTTAGATAGAGCTAACAGTGCGGGCGCCGCAGGGGACGCCCGCAAACGGACCCTTGGGAGCGTGCGATGCAGAAGGCATGGGAAGGCTTCGTCGGCGGCAACTGGGAGCGCCACGTGGACGTCAGGGACTTCATCCAGAGGAACTACACGCCCTACGACGGCGACGAGTCGTTCCTCGCAGGGCCCACCGAGGCCACGAGGAGGCTCTGGGACGAGGTCATGGACCTCTTCGAGGAGGAGCGTGCGCACGACGGCGTGCTCGACATGGACACCGACGTCGTGAGCACCATCACGAGCCACGGGCCCGGCTACATAGACCGCCCGCTCGAGAGGGTCGTGGGGCTGCAGACCGACCGCCCCCTCAAGCGCGCCCTCATGGTGGACGGCGGCATACGCATGGCGGTGGCCGCCTGCGAGAGCCACGGCTACCATGTGGACCCCCAGATCGTCGACTTCTACACCAAGCGCCGCAAGACCCACAACGCCGGGGTCTTCGACGTCTACACGCCCGAGATGCGCGCCTGCCGCCACTCGCACATCATCACGGGGCTCCCCGACGCCTACGGGCGCGGGCGCATCATAGGCGACTACCGCCGCGTCGCCCTCTATGGCGTGGACTTCCTCGTCGCAGAGAAGAGGGCCGAGAAGGCGGGCACCCAGAAGCACATGACGGAGGCCGTGATACGCCACCGCGAGGAGCTGGCCGAGCAGGCGCGCGCCCTCGAGGAGCTCAGGGAGCTCGGACGCGTCTACGGCCTCGACCTGGGACGTCCCGCCCAGAACTTCCAGGAGGCGGTGCAGTGGCTCTACATGGGCTACCTCGCCGCCGTCAAGGAGCAGAACGGCGCGGCAATGTCCATCGGGCGCAACTCCGCCTTCCTCGACGTCTATGCCGAGAGGGACCTGGCCCAGGGCCTCTTGGACGAGTCCCAGGTGCAGGAGATCATTGACCACCTGGTCATGAAGCTGCGCATGGTCAAGTTCGCGCGCACCCCGGAGTACAACGAGCTCTTCTCCGGTGACCCCCAGTGGGTCACGGAGTCCATAGGCGGCATGGGCGTGGACGGTCGCTCCATGGTCACCAAGACGAGCTACCGCTACCTCCACACGCTCGAGAACATGGGCACCAGCCCCGAGCCCAACCTCACCGTGCTTTGGAGCACCCGCCTGCCCGAGCCTTTCAAGCGCTACTGCGCCAGGATCTCCATCGCTACCAGCTCCATCCAGTACGAGAACGACGACCTCATGCGCGTGTACCACGGCGACGACTACGCCATCGCCTGCTGCGTGAGCTCGATGCGCATCGGCAAGGAGATGCAGTTCTTCGGAGCCCGCGCGAACCTCGCGAAGTGCCTGCTCTACGCCATCAACGGCGGACGCGACGAGAAGACGGGCGAGCAGATCGGCCCCAAGTTCCGTCCGGTGGAGGGCGAGTACCTCGACTACGACGACGTGGTGGAGAAGTACCGCGACATGATGGCCTGGCTCGCCGGCGTCTACGTCAACGCCCTCAACATCATCCACTACATGCACGACAAGTACTGCTACGAGCGGCTCCAGATGGCCCTGCACGACGAGCACGTGCATCGCTGGTTCGCCACGGGCATCGCCGGGCTCTCCGTCGTGGCGGACTCGCTGAGCGCCATCAAGTATGCCAAGGTGCGCGTGCTGCGCGACCAGACGGGCCTCGTCACCGACTACGAGGTGGAGGGGGACTTCCCCAAGTACGGAAACGACGACGACCGCGTTGACCAGATCGCCCATGACGTGGTCGAGGTGTTCATGAAGTACGTGCGCGAGACCGACACCTACCGCAGGGCCGTCCCCACGACCTCGATCCTCACCATCACCTCCAACGTGGTCTACGGCAGCGCGACGGGCAACACCCCGGACGGACGCAGGGCCGGGCAGCCCTTCGCGCCCGGCGCGAACCCCATGCACCGGAGGGACACCCACGGTGCGGTCGCCTCGCTGGCGTCCGTGGCGAAGCTCCCCTTCCGGGACGCCCAAGACGGCATCTCCAACACCTTCTCCATCGTTCCCGACGCCCTGGGCAAGCGAGGGGGCGTGATGTTCTCGCCCGACGAGCTCGACCTGGGAGACGTGGACATCGCGGGAATCGACTTCTCCAAGGCCGACTTCTCGCTTGAGTCCCACGTCGACTGCGCCTGCGCCGCCGACGCCTCCGCCGGCGAGGGCCAGGCAGACCGTCCGTAGGGCGAGGCGGCGCCGCGAGCCCCAAGCCAACGCACACGACAGACCACGAAGAAAGGACTCCCATGAAGTGCTCGGACATCCCCGAGGAGCAGGTGGACAACCTGGTAGGGCTGCTCGACGGCTACGCGCAGGAGGGCGGTCACCACCTCAACGTGAACGTCTTCACCAAGGAGACCCTCCTCGACGCCCAGGCCCACCCCGAGAGGTACCCACAACTCACCATCCGCGTCTCGGGCTACGCGGTGAAGTTCAACTCGCTCACCCGCGAACAGCAGGACGACGTGATCGGCCGCACCTTCCACGAGGCGCTCTAGGCCTTGGACGAGGTCGAGAGGACCCTGCTGCCCCAGGCCTCGGACCCGCTCGCCAGCCGCGGGCGGGTCCATTCCGTCGAGAGCATGGGGACGGTGGACGGACCGGGCTGCCGCATGGTCGTCTTCCTCCAGGGCTGCCCCCTGCGCTGCGCCTACTGCCACAACCCCGACAGCTGGGACTACGCGGGCGGGAGCGAGGCCAGCGTGGGCGAGCTCCTCGAGCGCTTCGAGAGGAACCGCCCCTTCTACCGGAGGGGCGGCATGACCGTGAGCGGAGGGGAGCCCCTGGCCCAGCCCCGCTTCGTGGCGGACCTCTTCCGTGCGGCGCACCGGAGCCCCCGTGGCCGCATCCACTGCTGCCTCGACACGTCGGGGGCGACCTTCGACCCCAAGCGTCCCGAGCCCTTCTCGCCCGTGCTCGCCGAGTGCGACCTCGTGCTCCTGGACATCAAGCACAGCGACCCCGCAGGGCATCGCAGGCTCTGCGGCTCGGGGCCCGAGGCGCCCCTCGCGCTCGCCGACGAGCTGGCGCGCAGGCGCATCCCCACGGTGGTGCGGCACGTCGTGGTGCCTGGCATCACCGACGTGGAGGAGGAGCTCAGGGGCCTGGGCAGGCTCCTGGGGAACTGGGACAACGTCGTGGGCCTGGACCTCCTCCCCTACCACACCATGGGGAGGGATAAGTACGGGAGGCTCGGCCTTCCCTACCGCCTCGAGGGCGTGCCGGCAATGGACCCCACGCGTCTGCCCGAGCTCAGGGCGATCGTGATGGAGGCCCGCGCCGCGCGCAGGGCGGAGCGGGTGCGCTAGGTCCGTCGGAGCTCGCTGCGCCACGGAGCATGTGATCCATCGGCGTCCGCGGACCGCTGGGTCTGCCCTTTGCTCGGCGTGCCTGGCCCTCCCCCAAAAAGAAGGGCAGTACAGGACGAGTCGCAGCCCCACCGTGCGCGAGGAGCGCCGGCTCCGCCCCGACTGGCACCCCCCGTCGCGCGAGAGGAACGCAACCCCAGTGCCGCCAGCAGCCCCGCGGCGCCCGATTAGAGCCAGAAGCCGACCCCCACGAGGAGGAACATGACGAGTATCTGGGAGACGAGCACGACGACGGATGACATGCAGACCACAGCCTAGCCACGGGGAAGCAGGACCTCGCAAGGCTAGCACTTGGACGGGGGCGAGGGACGTCGCGCCCTCCCGCCTAGCGCCTGGACTCCCGCATGATCTGCCGCACCAGCCAGAGCCCCAGCACCAGGGCGACCACGTAGCCCACGAAGCCGATGACCGGTATGCCAAAGATGACGGGCTGGATGCGCGCGTAGTACACCACCGAGGACCCTATGAAGAGGCCCGCGATGATGATGCCCATGGTCAGGCGGTCAGCGGCGTGGGCCATGTCGCTGATGGGGTTCTCGGTGCCGGGGAGGTCGAGGTTCATGCGCAGCTGGCCGCGGGTGAGCATCTCCATGGCCGTGTCGGCCTGGGACGCGGCCCTGAGCAGGCCGTGCGAGGCCGAGGCGGACTCCCGGAGATACGAGCGCAGCTCGCCCTTGGCGAGGTCGAGTGGCCTGGTGTGGGCCTTGATGTGGGCCCGCACGATGTCGACCATGCTGGCGTCCGGCAGGAAGCCGTCCACCGTCCCCTCGAGGGTGACGAGGGAGCGCGCGAGCATGGTGACCGTGCCGGGGAGCTCGATGCCGTTCCTGCGCGCCATGCTTATGAGCGAGTTGAGGAAGGCCCCGATGTCCAGCTCCGCGAGGTCCGCCTCGCCGAAGTCCGCGATGATCGAGTCGAGGTCGGCGAGCAGGCTCGCGTGGTCGACGTCTCTCAGGTCCGACACCGAGAAGCGCAGGAGCCCCGCCTTGAGGCCCGCGCTGTCGCGGGCGGCGACGGCAGAGACCATGTCTGCTATGGCGGAGCGGTCGTGGGACGAGAGCCTTCCCATGATGCCCAGGTCGAGGTAGACGATCTTCCCGTCGCGCACCACGAGGTTGCCGGGATGCGGGTCCGCATGGAAGAAGCCGTCGTCGATCATCTGCTGGGTGTAGTTGTCGACCAGCTTGGTGCCTATCTCCTCCAGGTCATAGCCCTGGGCGAGAAGCGCCTCGCGGTCGTCGAAGGGGATGCCCTCGATGTAGTCCATCACCACGACGTGCTCGGTGCAGAGCCTGGGGAAGGGCCGCGGGCAGTCCACGAAGCGGCAGCTCGCGTTGTTCCGGCGGAACTCCTCGAGGCTGTGGGCCTCCACCAGGAAGTCCGTCTCCTCGCGGAAGGACTGCCAGAGCTCGTCCACCACGGATTGCAGGTCGAGGAACTGGTCGTCGCCCATGAGGCCCTGCGCGCGGCGCGCGAGCGAGCGCATGATCGAGATGTCCTGCGCCATGATCTCCTGGACGTGGGGCCGCTGCAGCTTGATGGCCACCGTCTCCCCGCTGACCAGCCGCGCCTTGTGGACCTGCGCCACGGAGGCGGAGCCCAGCGGCACGTCGTCTATGGCGTCGAAGATCTCCTCGATGGGGGTCTCGTACTCCGCGCGCAGCGTCTGGAGCACGAGCTCGCGGTCCATGGGCTCCACGTCGGTCCTGAGGCGCGTCAGCTCCTGGCAGAAGCTCTCGGGGAGTATCTCCGACCTCATGGAGAGGATCTGCCCCGCCTTCACGAAGGTGGGGCCCAGCTCCTCGAGGAGCTGCCGGAAGCTGACCGGCGTGAGGCCGTGGAGGATGTCGTAGTGGCTCGCGATGGCCAGAATCTCGCGCAGGCGGGCGGCCTTGCTCAGGCGGGAGATGCGGTACCTCCGGGCGTCGCCGGGAAATCCCCCCAGAAGGCCGATGGTGTCGTCGCGCACGGGAGCCCACGGTCCCTTTTCGGAGGGCCCCCAGCCGTCAAGGGGGCCACGGCCTCCCGTGGCCCCCTTGACCTGCGTGCCTTGGTCCCTCTCGCCCTGAGCCATGGGGACCTTCCTACTCGGCGTCCTGCGGCTCCCCGCCGGCCTCGGCATCATCCTCGGCGTCGTCCTCGACGACCTCCTCGGACTCGACCTCGACCTCGACGCGCTGGGCGTCGAGGTCGTCCGCGACCTCCTGGGCATGCGCCAGCCATGACGCGCGCTCCTCGGGGCTCATGGACCGCAGCTTCGCCCTGAGCAGGGCGTCGGATGTGTCGTTCGACGCCTGGCTCACCTTGTGCTTGAGCTCCTCGTTCAGGGCCTTGCCCTGCTCGACGGTGAGCTCGCCCTTCTTGACCAGGTCCTCGATCATGCCCTGGGACTTCTCGGCCCCCAGGGCGACGGCGCCGACGCCGGCCAGAAACGCCTTGCGAACGACCTCGCCAAAATCGTCGATCCCTGCCATTGCGAACCCCTTTCGGCCGCGGGGCGCCCGTGCGCCCCTCCAACATGCCGCCCTTGTACCCAAGACGTCGACGGGCAAGACGCGTCCCGTCGACGGACGGTCTATCCCAAGAGCAGGCCACACAGCTCCGCCACGCTCCGCGCCACGGCCACGGCACCCGCCCCCTCGAGCTCCTCGACGGTCCCGGTGCCGCCCAGCACCACGCCCACGCAGGGCACGCCGCAGGCGCTGGCGGCCTCCACGTCGTAGTGCCTGTCGCCCACCATGACGGCGTCGGCGGCGGCGAGCCCCATCCTGCCCAGGACGTCCCTCATCGTCTGCGCCTTCGAGATGCCGTGGTCGGCGTCCTTTCCCCCGATGACGTCGAAGAGGTCGGAGATGCCGTTGTCCGCCACGGCCCTCCTGAGCAGGCGGGTCCTCTTGGACGAGACGATTCCCAGCCTCTTGCCCGCGGCGCGCAGCGACCCGAGGAGCTCGGGAATGCCCCCGAAGACGGGCCAGGCGGCAGGCCCCAGGGACTCGTATATCTCCCGATACCTGCGCGTCACCTCCTCGGCGTCCCCCTCCGAGAGGCCAAAGACCAGGCTGAATGCCTGGGGGAAGGGCGGGCCCACGAGCTCGCCCGCACGTTCGAGCTCACGCTCGGGGATGCCGAAGTCGCGCAGCACCCTGGTGGCCGTCCCCACGATGAGGGGCTTGGAGTCCGCGAGCGTCCCGTCGAAGTCGAAAAGGACACATCCGCGCTCGGCGAGGGTGGCCCCTCCCATGGCAGTCCCCACCGACCTGGCCTCTTGATCCTGCATGGGCGCGTTCCCTTCTCCTCGTGTTCGCCCGTCCATGATAGCGTCTGGGCCGCCCCAACCTGCCCCCTCGCGCCCGCCATCACGCAAGGTTACAAGCTGCCGTCGCCTTGGGCCGCGCGTGGCGCGACATCTGCCGGGCGCGCTACGATGGCTCTGAGTGCGCACGTTGGCGTCCAGGTCTGGAGGACAGATGGCACGCGTCTTCAACTTCTCTGCGGGTCCCGCGGCCCTTCCCGAGCCCGTTCTGCGCGAGTGCGCGGAAGAGATGCTCGACTACCGGGGGTCAGGCATGTCCGTCATGGAGATGAGCCACCGCTCGCCGCTCTACCAGTCCATCATCGACGACGCCGAGGCGACGCTCAGGCGCGTCATGGGCATCCCCGCCAACTACCACGTTCTCTTCCTCCAGGGCGGCGCGACCCTCCAGTTCGCGGGCGTCCCCCTCAACCTCATGCGCCGCGGCAGGGCGGGCTACGTGGTGAGCGGCAACTGGTCCCAGAAGGCGTGCCAGGAGGCCCGGAGGTACGGCAGCGCCGAGGTGGTCGCCTCGAGCGAGGGCACCGGCTTCGACCGCGTGCCCGAGTTCCCCTCGGACCTCGACCAGAGCCTCGACTACCTCTACCTCTGCCAGAACGAGACCGTATTCGGCAACATGATGCGCGACTTCCCCGACGCGGGCTCCGTGCCGCTCGTGGCCGACGTCTCGAGCTGCTTCCTCTCGCTCCCCCTGGACGTGAGCCGCTTCGGCCTCGTCTACGCGGGCGTGCAGAAGAACGCCGGCCCCGCGGGCGTCACCGTGGTCATCGTGCGCGACGACCTCGTCCAGGACGGGCCCGCGCTCGGCGTCTGCCCCAGCTACATGGACTTTCGCCTCGAGGCGGAGAGGGGATCCATGCTCAACACGCCAAACTGCTGGGGCATCTACGTGTGCGGCAAGGTCTTCCGCTGGGTCGAGGAGCAGGGCGGGCTCGAGGCCATGGAGGCCCGCAACCTCGCCAAGGTCGGACCACTCTACGACTACCTCGACCACAGCGCGCTCTTCTCGCCCAGCGTCCTTCCCGGGCACCGCTCCATCGCGAACGTCTGCTTCAGGACGGGCGACGAGGCGCTGGACGGGGAGTTCGTGACGGGGGCGGCCGAGAGGGGCATCGTGAACCTCAAGGGGCACCGCCTCGCCGGTGGCATGCGCGCGAGCTGCTACAACGCCGTCCCCCAGGAGGCCGTCGACGCGCTCCTCGCGTACATGTCCGACTTCGAGGCGAGGCACCTGCCGCGCACGCGGCCCATCTAGCCGGGACGTGCCCGGCACCTGCGGGGCGTCCCGCGCCCCCACCAAGGAGAAGGTCGCAGACCAAAGGAGAAGGCATGCGCTACGTGAAGGTGATGGACAACATAGCCAAGAGGATCACCCGTGACGGCGAGGCGGAGCTTGGCGAGGGATACCAGAAGACCGACGACATAAGCCAGGCGGACGCGATCCTGGTGCGGGCCAGCGACATCCACGGCATCGACTTCGGCCCCTCCGTGCGCTGCGTCGCGCGCTCGGGCGCCGGCGTGAACAACATCCCGCTCGAGGAGTGCGCCAAGCGCGGCATCGTGGTGTTCAACTCGCCCGGCGGCAACTCCAACGCCGTGAAGGAGCTCGTCGTGGGCATGATCCTGGTCAACTCCCGCGGCACCGCGGGCGGCATCGACTGGGTGCGCAGCAACGCCGGCGACCCGGACATCGTGAGGGCGAGCGAGCGCAGCAAGAAGGCCTTCGTGGGCCACGAGGCCATCGGGCGCAAGGCCGGCGTCGTGGGCCTGGGCGCCGTGGGCTCCAAGGTCGCCAACGCCCTCATCAACCTGGGTCTGGACGTCTACGGCTATGACCCCTACCTCTCCGTCGAGCACGCCTGGCAGCTCTCTCGCGAGGTCAAGCGGGTGGACAGCCTCGAGGAGCTCTGCCAGGGGGCCGACTACGTGACGCTGCACGTCCCCTCGAAGGAGGACACCGTCCACATGCTGGGAGAGGAGCAGGTCTCCCTCATGGCGGACGGCGCGATGCTCCTCAACTACGCCCGCGCGGACATCGTGGACGAGGACGGCGTGGCCAGGTCCCTCGAGTCGGGCAAGCTCGGCTGCTTCGTCTGCGACTTCGCGACCCCCAAGACCACCCGGATGCCCCGCACCCTCATCACGCCCCACATGGGGGCCTGCACCGACGAGGCAGAGGAGAACTGCGCCCGCATGGCCGTGGGCGAGATGAAGGCGTACCTCGAGGACGGCACCATCAGGAACTCCGTCAACTACCCCGACTGCGACATGGGCCCCTGCCAGGGCCAGGGGCGCTTCGCGGCGCTCCACGCCAACGTCCCCAACATGATCGGCCAGCTCACCGCCGCGCTCGCTGGCACGGGCACCAACATCCAGCGCATGAGCAACGCCTCGCGGGGCGCGCACGCGTACACGTTGGTGGACACCGACTCCCCCCTCGACCGCCAGACCTACGACCGCCTGCGCGCCATCCCCGGCGTGTACCGCATCAGGGTGATCAGGCCGGCCCAGGCCTAGCGGCCCACGCGGGCACCGCCTGACGAGCTGCAAGGAGGAATGCAGATGAGAGCCGAGCCCATGAGCTGCCTGCGGCCCACGCCGGAGCGCGCCGCCAGCTTCGCGAGCCTTCCCTACGACGTCTTCGACCGCAGGTCCGCCGCGGCGTACGTCGAGGCGCACCCCGACTCCTTCCTCGCCATCGACAGGCCCGAGACCGCCTTCCCGCCCGACCAGGACATGTACGCCCCCGAGGTCTACGCCAAGGCGGCCGAGCTCCTCAGGGCGCGCGCGCAGGACGGCACGCTCCTGCGCGACGCGACCCCCTGCTACTACGTCTGGCGCCTGGAGCAGGGCGGGCACGCGCAGACCGGCATAGCCTGCGCGTGCGCCGTGGACGAGTACCTCGATGGGACCATCCGCCGGCACGAGGGCACGACCGCCGCCAAGGAGGCGGACCGCATCGAGCACATCCGCGCGACGGGCGCCCAGACGGGGCCGATCTTCCTCTGCTATCGCGACAACTACGCCATCGACGTCCTCGTCCGCGCCGCCACGCAGGCGAGCCCCCTCTACGACTTCACGGACGGAGAGGGCGTCCGCCAGACCATGTGGCGCATCGCGCGGCCCGCTGCCGTGGAGGCCCTGCGCGCCTGCTTCCAGACCGTGCCCTGCGCCTACATCGCCGACGGCCATCACCGCGCCGCCAGCGCCGTCCATCTGAGCCTCGAGCGCAGGCGCGCCGACGGGCGCCCCGAGGGTGCCTGCGCCAAGGGCGACGAGAGGCCCTACGACCTCTTCCTCTCGGTGCTCTTCCCCGCGAGCCAGCTCAGGGTGCTTCCCTACGACCGCGTCCTGTTCGACACCGCCGGACTCACGCCGGAGGACCTCCTCCGGGGCCTCGACCAGGCCGGCTTCGACCTCATGGGAGAGGGCCCCTCCTTCGCGGTCCCGGGCGCGCGGCACGAGTTCGGCCTCTTCGTGGGAGGCTCCTGGCACGGCCTCAGGCTCAGGGACCCCGAGACGCTCCCGGAGGGTGACCCCGTGGCGCGGCTCGACGCCGGCATACTCCAGGACCGCGTCCTGGGGCCGCTCCTGGGCATCGACGACCCGCGCACGAGCGAACGCATCCGCTTCGTCGGCGGGGTCGAGGGGACGGGCAGGCTCGAGGAGCTCGCCGGCGCGGGTGGGGCGGCCTTCTCGCTCTTCCCCACCTCGGTGGGCGAGCTCATGGCCGTGAGCGACGCGGGACGCCTCATGCCCCCCAAGTCGACCTGGTTCGAGCCCAAGCTCAGGAGCGGGCTCCTCATCCGCCGGATCTAGCCTCCGGCCAGAGCCGCCGCCCCGTATGCACCCTATGCAATCGCCCCAAAACGACCGAATCCGGGGAGAGGCGCGGGCTCTGCGTGTTAGATTGATTGAACATGTAGGGCACCAACGCAGCAGAACGGAAGCGGTCCCATGAGCAGCACTCCCCACCCCCGCAAGGGAACCACCCGCAGGGACGCGGACTCCCTCGCCCGCGGCAGCCAGGCCCACGCCCAGCAGAGTCATCATACGAGCCACGACGGCGAGCACCGCCGGCAGCCCACGGCGACCTCCACCGGAGCGAGCCACTACATCCCCACCGCCACCTACGGGAGCGCCCACCGCAGCTCCCGGCCCCTTGCCGGCCCCAGGGACACGGCCGCCCCCGGCGGTCCCAACCTCACCCGCCGCAACGCCATCGCACTCGCCGTCGTGGCCGCGCTGGGAGGAGGCGGCGTCTGGTTCGCCACCAGCAGGCCCGTCCAGGTCAAGGTGAACGGGCAGGGACTGAAGGTCACGAGGGGGGCTACCCTCGAGCAGGTGAGGGACGCCGCGTCCCTCTCGCCCAACGCCGGAAACCTCGTCTCGGTCTCGGGCAAGGTGCTCGAGCAGGGCAAGGGCTTCGCCCTCTCCGCCCGCGTGAACGGCGCGGACCTCGACCAGGACCAGATCGGCTCATACCGCGCCAAGGCGGGCGACGACATCCAGATCGGCGACGGAGCCGACCGCAGCGAGGAGTACAGCGCCACGACCAGGGAGGTCCAGCCCAAGCTGCTCATGCAGGGCGGCTACGGCGCCGTTGCCTACGTGTCGCAGTGGGGCAGGCCCGGCAGGGTCGAGACCCGCACCGGCACCACCTCGGGAGAGACCGCAGACACCACCGTGGACGAGGTCCAGGACTGCGTCATCATGCTCCACAACGTGAAGCCCGACAACGACCAGAAGCTCGTCGCCCTCACCTTCGACGACGGTCCCAGCGAGTACACCCAGCGCTACCTGGACATCCTCAACCAATACGGCGCCAGGGCGACCTTCTTCAACCTGGGCAGCCAGGTGGCGGCGTACCCCGACCTGTCGAAGGCGGTCGTCGCCCAGGGGAGCCAGGTGGCGTCGCACTCCTACACCCACCCGGAGCTCCCGACCCTGGACGAGGCGACGCTCCGGGACGAGCTCAAGAGGACCTTCGACGCCATCCGGGATACCGACGGCGTGGGCACCACCGTGATTCGCCCGCCCTACGGCGCCTTCAAGGAGTCCACCTGGCTCAAGTCCGGCGGACTGCTCTCGTGCTCGGTCATCTGGAACCAGGACTCCGAGGACTGGCGCAGGCCCGGCGCGGACAAGATCGCGGCAAACGCCCTGAACGGCATCGCGCCGGGCTCGATTATCCTCATGCACGACGGCGGCGGCAACCGCGACCAGGACGTCGAGGCGCTCCCCACCATCATCAGCAGCCTTCAGGGGCAGGGCTACACCCTCGTCACCATCAACGAGCTCCTGGCCTCCGACAGCTCCATCCCCGACGACATCAAGTCTGGCAACGCCACCCTCCCCGAGGGCTGCGTCTGGCCGACCGAGCTGGGAGACGCCTAGGCCTGCCCCCCTGCCAGCCCCTGACGTGACCTTGTTGCGAATTGCCGAGCTGGTCCCCTTCCCTGGGTATAAACCGGGGGAGGGGACCCGTCGTTTGGAGAACAATGCAGGAACGTCACCACAACATGTCCGCCCGAGGGCTGCTCCTGGCCATCCCCGCCAGCGCGCTCGCAGGCTGCCTCGCCTACGCGGGACATCAGGCGCTTGCCATGCAGAGCCTCGCCTGGGCGCTGGTCGCGACCAGCGCCGCGGCGGCGGGGCTGGGGCTCGGCCTCTTCGCCTACGCGGCACGAAGGCACGAGCCGCCTGCCACGTCCCCACGGGTGGACGGGCTCGGGACAGGCGAGCAGGCGGAGGGCGGGGACCCCGTCACGACCGCAGTCGTCAGCGCTCCCGAGGTCGGCGGCGAGGTCGCGATCGAGGCCGCGGCTCCCGCCTGGGAGCAGGCGATGGCCCGAAGCGACGCCGCGAAAGCCCCGGAGGAGGGTCGTTCGGGCGACGCGCGCGGCGGGGAGCCTGGCAGCGGGGACGCCCTGCGCTCCGAGCTCGACTACCCCTCGCTCGCGCGGGCCCTCGCGTCCACGACCGACCCCCTCGGCCTCCTCAAGGCCCTGGTGGGCGACATACGCACGCGCCAGGCACGAGTCGAGGGGAGGGGCGACGAGACGCCCCTCCCCGACGGAGGCGACCCCGAGGCCCCCGGCGCCCTCGACCCCCTCGCCTTCCGCACGACACGCGTGCGGAAGGACGGGCAGGTCGTGGCACGTCCCTCGGGCCTCGAGCTCTACCTGGCACGCAGGCTCGAGGAGGCGGGGCTCTTCTCCAAGGACGTCCGCCTCCCACAGGTGGACGTCGCGGTGCTCTCGTCCACCCAGGGCATCTACCTGCGCATCCTAGAGCCGGAGCTTCCCTATCTGGCAAAGCTCCGCGTGCTTGCCATCGAGGCGGCGCTCAACTCCGTCCGCTATGCGGCCAGCTACTTCGACGAGCCGGGCAACGTGAGCGTCGAGGACTGCTACAAGCTCGACCGCGAGCTGGCGAGCTCCATCTGCGCCCAGATGCCGCCCCTCGACCAGCCCGTGCCTCTCCAGGAGGGCGAGCTCCCCGACGGCGAGTGGACGGTGCGCAGGGCCATCTCCTCGGCGATCGAGAACCTCCAGCTCCCCTACCGGCTCGAGGCGGACTTCCGCTGCAACGTCTCCGACGGCAACGTCGCCATCCAGGTCGAGCTCACGCCGGAGTCGGTGTTCCCCTCGTCCATGTTCGTGAGCGGGCTCGGCGTCGTCCCCAGCACCCGCCAGATGCGCCGTCAGGCGGCCTCTGACTATGCCAGGCGCCTTGCCATCCTCCTCGCCGCGGCGGCCTTCCGGAGCTCGTCCAAGGTCCTCCACGTCTGGTTCGCCGGCGTGGTCAACGGCGCGAGCACGCATCGCTGCTACATCTCGGTCGACTTCGACCGCTGGCGCTTCGCGCGGCTCGACCTCGAGCGCCTGGACGACCTCGAGCGCAGCTTCCGTCCCTTCGTCCCCGTCATACGCGTGGAGGACGGCGTCCTCCGTCCCGTGCGGCAGGGGTTCAGCCTCGCCGAGGGGCGCTTCTGCCCTCCCATGCGACACCTCCCGCCTTCGCTCAGCACCCGCAGGCTCAGCAAGCCCGTGGCCCGCGCCCTGGGCTGCGAGCGCGTCTACGGGCTCTCCATCGAGGAGGGGGACAAGCGCAACGTCCTGGCCTTCGACATCATGAGGAGGCTGGTCCCCGCCTCCCAGGACGGCTCGGTCGAGAAGAACGTCAAGACCATCCTCGAGCTGGCGGGCGACGACCCCGACCCGTTGGTGAGGTCCGCGGCGGAGCGCTGTGTCACCAAGCTGGTGGACGGCTCGCTCGAGGAGGACGCCATCAGCGTGGGCGACGAGTTCCTGAACGGGGACGCGCTCACCAGGGCGTCGGCCAAGGGCCAGGAGCTCATGGCGGAGGGCCGCTTCGACGAGGCGCGGGCCCTCTGCGAGGCGGCGTTGGCCCCCGTCGACGCGGCCGGCAGCTACGAGGACGCGGACAGGGTCGTCTGGCGCTACTTCGCCAACTTCGTCGACCGCACGCTCTACAACCGGCTCTACGGCAGGGACGGCGTCTCGCTCATGCTCGTGCCCGACGCCTACTTCGAGTGCCACGCGCTCCTCGCGGGCTGCCACGTCGCCGCGGGCAGGGGCGAGGACGCGCTGCGCGAGGCGAGACGGATGGTGGAGCTCGCCCCCCTGGACCGCTCCGCCCAGCTCGCCCTGGCACGCGCGACCCTCGAGGCCCAGGGGCCCGAGGCGGCCGAGAGGGTCCTCAAGGAGGGGCTCGCGCTCGCGCACGACCCGGAGGGCATCGCGGGGTCGTACCTCTCGCTTGCCTGGCTGCTGGGCCAGAGGGGGGAGCACGCCCTCGCCGGGGCCTGCGTGAGGCACCTGCTAAGGCTCCTCCCCCGCCTCGACCTCTCGAGGCTCGCCCAGGCGCAGGGCATGGGGCTTCAGGGCCTGGCGCTCGTCGGCCTGGGGGGACAGTTCCAGGCGGGCGACCCCGAGGCGCTCCTCGAGGAGAACGACATCCCCCTCGCGCCCACCCCAGAGATGAGCAAGGCGTTCCAGGACTGCGCCCGCGCGTCCGTGGACGCGGAGGTCTTCCCCGTGGCGCGTAGCTTCGTGAGCATCCTCAACCGCTTCGACCCGAGCGACGTGCTGACGGGCATCCTGCGCTCCCTGGAGGACGCTCCCGACGCATAGCCGAGTCCCTTCCCCGAGCGCATCCGTCAACGCAAGCCCCCGCCCATCCCAAGGGGTGGGCGGGGGCTTCGAGGCCATGCCAAGGGGCCTGCTGCTCGTTGGGCTCCGAAGTGGAGAGCCTAGCGGACGGGGCGCGCCTCCTTGAAGCCAAGCTGGCAATAGTGGCGGTAGTACTGGGAGAGGTCGTTGCCAAAGGCCCGGTCGAGGTCGGGGTTGGCGGCACGGTAGGCCCTCACGTCGAAGTTGCGGCTCGACCTTCTCCCCTCCCTCATGCCGAACTCCGCGAAGTGGGCGAGCGCCGCCTCGGGGCTCCCGCCGAAGGCAGCCCTCAGGTCGGGGTTGGACGCCAGGTAGTACTCGCAGTCGAAGACCATGCCGTAGTCGAAGCCCTGGTACACGAACGGCGCGTTGGGCGAGCCGGCATGGGAGATGCCATCACGCAGCCAGTCGTTCCTGTTCCTGACCCAGGTCGTCAGGTAGTCGACGTTCCCGGCCCAGCTGTCGAAGGGCCTCACCGTGTTATCGAAGTGCGTGATGCCGAAGACGGTCTCGTTCATCCGCTCTGAGGCGGCAAGCTCGCCGCGGTAGAAGGCGATGGAGCGCAACTGCCCTTCCCCGCCCCGGGCGGAACCGTCACCCAGCAGGACCTTGTCGACCAGCGGGGAGAGCTGGCCCCCATAGACCTCCCCCATGCGCTTCCGCACGACCGCGATCCTGGGCACCCAGGCCCCGTTGACCAGGCTGAAGCCCTCATAACGAGAGAACTCCGAGTCATAGTGGTCGGTGCGGGTGCCGCCGCAGGAGTCGAAGTCCCAGACGGGGGCCCAGACGAAGGTCTTGCTCCCGGCGTCGAGATAGCAGTAGGTCGACGTCCCAAATGCGTCGACGTTCTTGAGGAGCTCGTTCAGCAGGTAGGTCTTGGCGAGGGAGTCGAGGTCGAAGGAGTAGCCGTCACTCAGGTTGAAGCGCCCCTTGTCGGCGTTTGCCATGGCCTCGCGCATGGCGGCCGCCACGTGGAGCACCGCCTTCTCCGAGGCCACCTCGGGGTTCTTCAGCACGAAGTGGCCATGCTGGGTCGAGAACCAGCTCTTCTCGCCCTTGTGCCAGGCGTCGTCCAGCTCGAGCAGGTAGCCGCCGCTCAGGTCCTTGGGGTCGCGCACCCCCGGCACGCAGGAGTACTCGAGGCCGCCTGCGCCCTTGCGTATGGCGGCAGGGAGGGAGTCGAGGTCAACGCCCTCGTTTGCCTTCTTGTAGTCGTCCTCGAGCTTGTGGATGTCCACGCGGCCGGACCCGACGTCGACCTTCTCGGTGAGGAGGTAGCTGCCGCGGTACTCGCCGTCGTAGTACAGGTCCACCGGGGCGCACTCCACGCCCAGCATGCCCAGCTCACGGGCAAGGTCGTAGGCTATGCTGCTGCGCATGAGCGTGGGGTCGGCGGCGTTTGCGAGGAGCACCCACTTCTTGGACTGGTTCTCCTTGTTGCCCGTCGCGAGCAGGTCCGCCTTCTTGCTGAGCGAGACCTGGTACGGCTTCTTGTTGCCGATGCCCCAGGTCGAGTTGCCCCTGCCCTTCACGGTCGAGAGCTTGCCCTTTGACGCGTCGTCCCTCTCGTATATCACGCCACCACGGGCGTCGACCGCGCTCACGACCACCTTCGCCTTGCGCTCGTGCCTGGGGTCGGCCTCGACGTAGGCACGGCCCCTCGCCTTCGCGTCCTCGCTCGACAGGTAGATGGTCTCGATCCTGGCGGAGCGCATGATCGTCAGGCTCTGGGGGCTCAGCCTGGGCGCCATCCTGAGCGAGAGGGACAGGTCCCCCTGGCCGTTGGCGCTTCCCAGCCTCCTCAGCGCCGCGAGCGTGAGGGGGCCATCGACCCTCGACTCCCTCCCGCCCTGCTGGACGTAGGGATGCAGCAGGTCTCCCGCCCAGTCCGTGAAGCGCACGACGGTCTCGTCCGTCGCGTGCGAGGGAAGGAAGAGGTAGCTCCCGCCGTCCAACTGGGTGGAGCGGACCTCATGGCTGCCCCCCTCGCTGCCGACCGACGCCGCGGCGCAGGTGGCCGCCCCATACCAGGCGACCCCCTCGCCATTCCACCCCACGGAGGTCAGGTGGGAGTCCTCGTTCCTGGAAACCGTGAAGTTGTGCGCGCCCGCCTTCGCGCTGGGGTTGTACTCGCGCAGGAGGGGAACGCCGCCCTTCCCTGCCGAATGCCAGCCCACGCCCTCGTAGCGCCAGCCCACGTGCACGAGCGTCCTGCGCTCCTCGTCGCTCAGGGTGTAGTGGTGGTCGCCGACGTTGGGGTTGTAGAGCCTGAACACGTCGAGGCCCGTCCTGGGCGCGATCCAGCCGACGCCCTCGTAGCACCAGCCCACGTGCACGAGGTTGTCGCGCTCCTTGGGCGAGGTGGTGTAGAAGTGCTCGCCGCTGTTTGGGTTGTAGAGGCGGTGCACGTCGTCGTAGGAAAGGCTCGACTCCTTCCCCTCGGCCAGAGCCTGCTTGGCGGAGGGCTGCGCGGCGGGCGCGGTCGGCGCCTTCTTCGCCGACTTCGCCGTGGCCGTTGCCCGCGACGTCGCCTTGGCCTTGCCGGAGTTCGTGGCAGGGGCGGCGAGCTCACTCGCCATCAGGACGGGCTCCTTGGCCTCCATCGGCTCGGGGGCAGCGGAGGGCCGCGTCTCCACGACGCCCCCCTCGGGAGCTGTCGCTGCCTCGCCCTCGGCCACTTCGGGGGCAGTGCCTTCGGTTGCGTGGCCTTCCCCCTCGTCGGAGGCTGCGGGGGCTTCTTTCTCGTCGGAGGCTGCGGGGCCTTCCTCCTGGACGGGCGCCACGTGGACCACGGCATCCTCCGCCGTGCCCGGCGCACCCG
Organism: Olsenella phocaeensis; assembly: GCF_048189965.1. Lineage (NCBI taxonomy): Bacteria > Bacillati > Actinomycetota > Coriobacteriia > Coriobacteriales > Atopobiaceae > Olsenella > Olsenella phocaeensis. The sequence continues at coordinate 120,318 of NZ_DBEZHV010000005.1, forward strand.
CCCCATCCCATGCCTTCGCGTCCCCCTGGGGGGAAGCGGCCGGCCCCTCAGGCCCGTCGGGCCGGTTGAGCTCGTCCGGAATCGTTGCGCCCCCTTCCTCGTCCGACGTCGTGGGGGCGGACGCCGTGACCTCGCCGAGGCCTCCCGAGGCCGGTGACGCCGCCGGCTCGACGGCACACGCGAGGGACGTGGACAGCAGCAGCGCCGCAAGGATCGCACCAGAGATGCAGGCAAGCCCCTGAGCACCCTTTAAGCGCATGTGAGGATCCTTTCGATCAAAAAATTTTCCACACCTCTCCTAGTATAGGCCGTGGCATGGAAATGACAGGAACCATTCAGCCAAACGGCGCGGCCGAGGCAGGACGATTCCCACCCCGGCCGCGCACGCGTGAGGCCACGTCTTGGCCGCGCCTCTAGAACTCGAGCTCCATGAGCCTGGCGATGCTCACGATGTAGATCTCGAGAGCGCGCTTGAACTGCGCCTCCTCGAAGCCCTCGTCGGCGCTGTGCTCGGCCCCGACCCAGTCGGGCATGGGGAAGTGCGGGTCGTTGGGGCCAAAGGCGCCGCCGGCCTTGAAGTGGCGCGCGTAGGTCCCGCCTCCGATGGTGTAGGGCTGGTCGTTGCGGCCCGTGTACTCGTTGTAGGTGCGCACCAGGGTCTGGATGCCCTCGGCAGCAGGGTCGGTGTAGAAGGGCACCATGTCGAGATCGACGGTCAGGCTGCAGTGGTGTGCCTCGCAGAGGGCGCCCACCTCAGTCGTGATCTTGTCGGAAGTGATGGACTTGGGATAGCGGGAGTCGATGGTCTGCTCGAAGACGCCGTCCTTGGTGCGGATGGTGCCACCGATGCAGGTGAGGGGGTCGAAGAGGTCGTCCGTCGCGGCGATGTTCAGGGTCGAGCCGTCCGTGGAGCCAAAGACGAGGCGCTCGAGCTCGAGGAACTCGCGCTCGCCCTCGCCGCAGAGCCCGTTCTGGAGCAGGTAGTCGACGATGAGGCCTATCGCGTTGATGGAGCCCTCGGGAGTCGAGGCGTGCGCGCCGATGCCGTGGGCCACGATTCGCGCGAGGCCCTCCCCCGCCTCCTCGACGTCGATGCGCTCCGCCGCGGGAAGGCTCGCCGCACTGGCGCGCACGACGGCCGCGGCCTCGCCGGCGACGGCGTTGCCCACCGTCCCGCCGTCGAAGTCCACGATCACGTCAGAGACCCTGCCCGAGCGGATGGTGGCGGAGTAGCCACCCTTCTCGCCGCAGATCAGCGGGAAGTCCGCGTCGGGCGTGAAGAGGAACTCGGGCTGCTCGAAGTTCTCGATGTACCACTCGACGTCGCGCATGTCGGTCTCCTCGTTGTTGCCGAGGATGCAGCGCAGGGTGTAGGGCAGCCTCCTGCCCGTGGCGGCCACCTTGTCGACGAAGTACTTGGCCGCATAGAGCGAGAGGACCGTGGGGCCCTTGTCGTCGAGGACGCCGCGACCGATGAGGAAGCCGTCCTTGCGGGTGACCTTGAAGGGGTCGTAGTGCCAGCCGGTCCCCTCGGGGACGATGTCGGTGTGGCCGATGGTCGCGATCTGCTTGGGCGAGTCCCCCTCGAGGTCCGCATAGCCGATCCGGCCCTCGCAGTCGTGGGCGTCAAGGCCCAGGCGAGAGGCGATCCGGAGCGCCTCGCTCAGCGCTTCGTAGGGTGCGGGGCCATAGGGCATGCCGGGCCTCGCGTTGCCCATGTCCTCGACGGACCTGATGGCCACGAGGGACTCGATGTCCTTGACGACGTCCTCCCAGACGTCCTCGACGTACTGGTGGACCTCCTGCTTCAGCTCTTCGTCGCCCATCCTGTCTCCTTTCGCATAGAGGCGCCTCGTTATTGCAAACGCTGCAAGGGTAGCATTGACGGCCGGCATGTCCTGGCGACCTCGCGCGCGGTACGGCAAGCGGGGGCCATTGCGCCCGTCGGCGCGACCCCTTGGCGAAGCTGCCGCTACAATGGGTCGCACGCCCACGCTGCAGGACGTCGCGCAAGAATCCGAGAGGAGCCCCATGGCACCGCAGGAACTCTGGCCTCCCCGCTTCTCCGTGGCGATATTCGACTTTGACGGGACCCTAAGCGACACGGCAGGCATCTGGCGACAGGTCGACGAGGTCTTCCTGAGCTCGCGCGGGCTTCCCTACGAGGAGGACTACCCCCAGGCCATGAACGCGCTGGGGTTTGCGGCGGGGGCAGCCTACACCATCCAGCGCTTCGGCCTGGAAGAGACGGTGGAGGACATCTGCGACGAGTGGAACCGCCTGGGCCGGGCGCTCTACGAGACGCAGGCGAGCCTGAGGCCCGGCGCCCTGCGCTACCTGCGGGAGCTGAGGTCCCGGGGGATCCCCCTGGGACTCGCCACGACCAACGACCCCGAGGTGCTCCTGAGCATGCAGAGGGTCGACCTCCGATCCCTCTTCGACGTGCTGGTCACGAACCGCGAGGTCGAGGTGCCCAAGAGCGAGCCCGACATCTACCTCGCCTGCGCGGACGAGCTCGGCGGGGAGCCGCGGGAGACCATCGTCTTCGAGGACATCGTGCCTGGCACGCGCGCCGCGCGCGAGGCGGGCTTCCTCACCTGCGGGGTGCGCTGCGACGACCCGACCCAGGAGGTCGAGGCGCTCAGGGAGTCTGCGGAGCTCTGGCTGGACGACTGGCGCGACATCGAGCTGTAGGCGACCCGCACGCACACCCAGGCGCACGGGCGGGTCGCAATGAGGCAGGCTCGTCCGGGAATGCCGGCTTCGGCTAGTCGAGCTGCATGAGTCTCCAGATGGCAAGGACGTAGACCTTGAGCGCACGGCGCAGGCTCTCTTCGCTCACGCCCTCGTCGGCCCCGTGCTCGGGTCCCACCCAGTCGGGGACCTCCTCCTTGGGCTCGTGGGGACCGAAGGCGCAGGCCCTCTCGAAGAGGCGCGCGTAGGTGCCTCCCCCGATCACGAAGGCCTCGCTCCTGCCGCCCGCGTAGTCGTCGTAGCTCCTGAGGAGGCACTGGACCTCGGGGCTCTGCGGGTCGATGTAGAAGGGCACCTTGTCCTGGTCGACGACGAAGCTGGCGCCATGGGCTTCGGCGAGGGCACCCAGGCGCTCGCGGATGGCGTCGCCGTCGATGCTCGTGGGATACCGGCTGTCCACGGTCTGGACGAGACGGCCACCCACCGCGCGCACGGTCCCGCCGATGGCGGTGAGGGGGCCGAACTTCTCGTCCGAGGTCTTGATGCCCAGCGCGGCGCCATCGTGCCCCGAGGCGCAGAGGGCGTGCTGGAGCTCGAGGAAGCCCCTCTCGCCCGCGCTGCAGATTCCGTTGTCGAGCAGGTAGCCCACGAGCAGACCGATGGCGTTGAGCGTCCCCTCGGGAAGCGACGCGTGCCCTCCCCTGCCCGTGGCGACGATGCGGACGAGGCCCGAGGGCTCCTCCCTGAGCTCGATGCCCTCGGCCGCCGGAAGGGCGGGGGCGTCGGCACGCACGAGCGCCTCGGCACGACCGGGGATGGCGTTGGCGACGGTGCCGCCATCCATCCAGGCGATGCGGCTCTCCCCCTCGCCCCCAAAGGCCTCCGCGGAGGTGAAGTGGCCATGGAAGACGCCCTTCTCGCCGCAGATCAGGGGGAAGTCGGCATCCGGCGAGAAGCAGAAGTCGGGCCCGTCGTAGTGGGCGAGATACCACTTGAGGTCGCCCATCGTGGTCTCCTCCGCGTTGCCCACGATGCAGCGAAGGGTGCGGGGCAGCCTCTTGCCCGTGCGATCGGCAAGGCGCTTGAAGAAGTGCGCGGCATAGAGCGAGAGGACCAGGGGGCCCTTGTCGTCGAGGACGCCGCGGCCGATGAGGTAGCCATCCCTTCGGGTCACGTCGAAGGGGTCGACGGTCCAGCCCAGACCCTCGGGCACGACGTCGGTGTGCGCGATGGTGGCGATCTGTCGCCTCGAGTCGCCCGGCAAGTCCGCATAACCGATGTAGCCCTCGCACTCGTGGGCCTCCAGGCCCAGGCGCTCGGCGATCTTGAGGCCCTGCACCAGGGCGTCGTGGCTGGCCGGTCCCCAGGGCATGCCTGGCGCGGCCGCCCCGAGGTCCTCGACGGAGCGAATCCTCACGAGCGAGCGGATGTCCTCGACAGCACCCTCCCAGACCTCGTCCACATATGCGTCGAGCCGTCCCTTGAGCTCCTCTTCGGTCATGCGTCCTCCAAAGTCGACGTTTGCTCAGCGACCTGAGTCTACCCTCTGGCAAGCGACGCGTGGCACGCCGCGCCAGTCGTCGGCCGCACAAGGGCCAAGGTCCAATTCTGGACAAGGAACGGGGACATGGCATTGCACGCCCTCCGTTGGCCGCGTGCGACGATACAACCCCGGCACGGGCTCGTCTAGACTGTTTGGAACCGTAGACTTCGAACGGAGAGCCCCACATGCCCAAGGCGTCCATAGCCATACCCTGCTACAACGCGGTGCGGCACATCGAGCAGACGGTGGCCTCCGCGCTGGCCCAGACCATGGGGGACTTCGAGCTCGTCCTGGTCAACGACGGCTCCACCGACGGCACCCTCGAGCTGCTCGAGCGCCTCGCCTCCACCGACCCGCGCATCCGTGTCATAGACCAGCCCAACGGCGGCGAGGGCGTGGCCCGCGACGCCGGTCGCGCCGCCTGCAGGGGAGAATGGCTCTACTTCCTCGACTCGGACGACCTCATGGAGCCCACCCTCCTCGAGGAGGCCATCGCCCGCGGGGAGGAGACCGGCGCAGACCTGGTCGTCTTCCGAACGCAGGAGCTCGACGACCAGACAGGCGAGCTCAGGTACTTCCACTGGTGCTTCGACGTCGACTGGATAGGTGCGGACGTGTTCGACCCGCACGAGCACCCCCAGCGCATACTCAACTCCTTCCAGAACTGGGTGCACAACAAGCTCTGGCGCGCGAGCTTCGTGCAAGGGCGCGGGCTCCGCTTCCAGCACGTCCACCGCACGGCCGACCTGCTCTTCACCTGCAGGGCCCTGACCGAGGCGCACCGGATAGCGCTCCTTGACCGCCCCCTCCACCGCTACCGGGTGAACAACCCCGGAAGCGCCCTCTTCACGAGCGACTCGTACCCCCTCGACTTCTACGACGCCTTCGTCGAGCTCAGGGACCAGATTGACGGGGAGGGTACCTGGGAGCTGTACGGACAGTCCTTCGTGAACTGGGTCACGGAGGGCGTCGCGATGAACCTCCAGCGCGCACGCTCCCTCGAGGGCTTCTCCGCGATCTACCAGAAGATGCACGACGAGGGCTTGCGCGAGCTGCGCTTCGACCAGCTGGCACGCGAGGACGCCATCAACCCCGACCGCTGGGACCGCTGCGAGGCGATTCTCGAACTGCCCCTGGACGAGCTCCTCTTCCGCTACTTCGCCCTCGAGAAGGAGGAGGTCCGGCGCTCGCAGACCGACCTCTCGTTCGCCAGGCTGGGCCTTGATGCCCTGGCGGGCGAGCTGGAGTGCGTGACCGGGTCGGCCTCCTTCAAGATAGGCAGGGCGATCACCTCTCCCCTGCGAGTGTTCAGGGATGTCACGGGCGGGGCGGGGCGCTAGGCGCGCCCGGGCGGGGCGGCAACCTCGGGGCGGCACCCTATGCTTCGTCGTGCCTCAGCTGGAAGTAGTCGCTGAAGCTGTCCAGGTTGGGGTCGACGGCAGGGTCTCCCTTCGCGAAGAAGCCAGGGTGCTTCCGTACGACGAGGGCCTTCTCGCTTAGGTAGCGCTGACGCATGCCCACATCCACGGACTCGCGTCCGCGTGACGAGAACTCCCGGTGGCGCAGGCAGGCATACGGCGTGTACGCGACCACGTAGCCCGCCTCGCGCGCCCGCAGGCAGAAGTCGCCGTCGTTGAAGCCTACCGCCAGCTCCTCGTCGTAACCCCCCAGCTCGTCGAAGACCTCGCGCCTCACCGCCTGGCAGGCGCCCGTCACCATGGAGAAGTCGCCGGGCAGGCCGGCGGAGTAGCCGTATCCCAGCGCGTCGGCCGCCAGGTTCTGATTGACGTGGGCGAAGTCGCAGTTGGCGTTGGCCACCATGCCCGCATGCTGCACGAGGTCGTCCTCGTAGAGGAGCTTGGCCCCCACGACTCCCACCTCGGGCCTCCTGAGCTCCCCCACCAGCTCCGACATCCAGGAGGGGTCGATGACCTCCGTGTCGTTGTTGAGGAAGAGGAGCACGTCTCCCAGGGCGTGCGAGGCCCCCAGGTTGACGATGGCGGAGTAGTTGAACTCGCCCTCGTGGCGCGGCTGCCAGCTCACGACGCGCACGCGCGGGTCCTGCCGAAGGCTCTCGTAGAGGTCGAACGTCTCCTGGTCGCAACTCCCGTTCTCCACCACCACCAGCTCGAGGCGCGGGTAGTCGGTGCGGTCGAGCAGGCTCCTGGCACAGCGCCCCAGAAGCCCCGCGTGGTCGCGGTTGGGCACGATGACGCTCACCAGGGGCGGCTCCTCGCCCAAGTCGTAGCGGACGCGATAGGTGTAGGGCAGAGGCCCGTCGCCCACGCTCGCGACGAGACCGCGGCGGGCAAGGTGACGCTCGAGCGCGATCCTGCCTGCCACGTGGGCGTAGGGCTTCTGGTCGCCACCTCCCGCCGTGGAGCCCCCGTGCTCCCTCCAGTGGTAGAGCACCCGCGGGACCCGCACGACGTCTCGCGCGACCTCGAAGGCCTTGAGGGTGAGGTCGAAGTCCTGCGCGCCCGCCACGTCCGCGCCAGAGCGCTCCGTGAGGTCGAGGACCCTCCTGCTCACCATGAGGAGGTGCGTCACGTAGTTGTGGCCGTGCAACTTGGTCAGGCTGGGAGGAGACTTGAAGGCAGGCCCGTGCAGGTGCCCGTCCCTGAGCCTGTCCTCGTCGCAGTAGAGGAGGTCGATCTCGGGGTTGCTGGCGACCTCCTGGGCATAGCACCAGAGGCAGTCTCCCTCCAGCACGTCGTCATGGTCCATGAAGCCGACGTAGTCGCCCGTTGCGGCAGCTACACCGGCATTCGTGTTCTCCGCGATCGAGCGGTTCTCCACCTCCACGACCTTTATGCGGGGGTCGTCGATCGCACCCAGGACCTGGTCGACGGAGTCGCAGGGCCCGCTGGCGTTGACCAGCACGAGCTCCCAGTTGGGATATGACTGCGCGAGGACCGAGCCCACGGCCTCGCTCAGGAAGCTGGCAGGCGTCCTGTACACGGGCATCACGAGCGAGACGAGCGGCGCGTCCGGGCCAAGGGAGTCCCTCCAGTCCCGGCGCTGGCGGCCAAGCTCTGCGTCGGTCGCGCGGTGGGCCTCGAACCAGCGCTCGTAGGCGGGATCGGCGTACGCCGCGCCCAGGCGCTCGTTCGTCCTGGCCCAGTGGGAGGCAGCGACGTTGGGGTGCATGCCCGCGAAGCAGCTCCTCTCCCCCACGCGGACGACCACGCAGAAGTGGTCGAGGTTGCGGGGAAGCTCCAGGGAGAAGCTCATGACGCGGCGGGAACCCACCGCATCCCTCACCAGCTGGTCCTCGAGCAGGTGCCATCTGGCATGCACCTGCCGAGAGGCGTCGGACGAGAGGACCTCGAGCTCGGGCCCGCTCGCACCCTCCTCAGGAAAGGTCGCGCCCAGCCGCCACACGGCGACGTCATCCCCCTTGGGCCAGACCTCCCTGACGCTGAGGGAGGCGGTCGCCCCCGAAGTCCTGTGCTCGATCCCGCGAATGGCCGACGCCACCTGGGGATGGCGCAGGGTGAGGAGACGGGACTGCAGCTTGGAGCCGCGAGCGGAGAACCTCAGGCGGCCCTTCTCCCCAGAGGGAGACTCGAGCGCAATGTCGCAGTCCGTGGAGAGGAGGGGGAGCACTACGACCCATACGCAGCCTGCGGCGGCATGGTGGCAGAGCGTCTCGCGCACGCCCGGTCCGACGGGAAGGCAGCGAGAGGGGACCTCGTCACCAGCATGGGTGGATACCCTGGCCTCCAGCATCCCGGCCGGACGGTCGAGGAGGACGCAGGCGTAGCCCACGCCCAGGCCCCTGCACATCGCAACACATCTCACGCTTCGCTCCCAGTCTGCCGTCGCCGCTCAAGAAGAAGTATATCCGCCCCAGGCGAGGTGTCCCCCTCCCGGCAGAGGTCGGAGGTCGGAGCTCGGGCGGGCAGAGGCCGACGGCGTCCGACGCGTCTCTCGATGTAACGACTACGTCCGGCGCGCCTCTTGGCGTGACGACGGCGTCCGACGCGTCTATCGACATGCCGACAACGTCAAACGCGTCCCCCGAAACGGCGAAAGCGTCCGACGCGTCTGAGGCCACCGCGTTTGCCCAGTTGGCGCGATTGTCTCAGACGCGTTCGACGCTTTGGGGCAAGAAACGCACGCG
>NZ_DBEZHV010000006.1:0-261004 GCF_048189965.1 Olsenella phocaeensis
GCCCTTCTCCCTCTGCCCTTCTCCCTCTGCCCTTCTCCCACCCTTCCCCCGCGTTCTCGTTCTCTATGCAACTTGCTGAATCGATAGCCTTGCCAACTGGGCGTTTGCACGGCCGACTTCAGAGAACGGCATAGAGAACGACGGCGGAACGGCATAGAGAACGATGGTGGAATGCCGGCAGGGCGGCGGCGCAACGCCGGCGGGACGCCAGGGGGTCGATGACGGGGGAGAGGGGCGCCAGGGGAGCACGGGGGCTGCGTTCGCTCATAATGGGTGACGGGCACCGCGCGCGGGCGTACGGATGCGCCTGCGGCATCGTGCCGATCCTTGGGAGGGGGACCTCATGAAGATCAAGGCATACGTCGTGCACGAGGCCAACGGACCCTACCTGCTCGAGGACGTCGAGCTGGACGAGCCGAAGGCGGGCGAGGTCCTTGTCCGCAACGTCGCGACCGGCATCTGCCACACCGACGAGTTCGGCCGCAGCCAGGGCGTCCCCATCCCCCTTCCCCTCGTCCTCGGGCACGAGGGAGCCGGAATCGTCGAGCGCGTCGGGACCGGCGTCGAGGACCTCAAGCCCGGCGACCACGTGGGCATCACCTACGCCTTCGACAACAGCTGCGACGCCTGCAAGCACGGGGAGCCCTACTATTGCGAGAACTTCAACCCCATCAACTTCGGTGGCGTGGCGACGACCGACGGCACCACCCGCCTGCACCAGGACGGCAGGGACGTGAGCATGTTCTTCGGCCAGTCCTCCTTTGCCACCCACTCTGTGGCCGCTGCCGCGTCGGTGGCCAAGGTGGACGATGACATTGACCTGGGGCTCGTCGCACCCTTGGGGTGTGGCGTCCAGACGGGCGCCGGCGCGGTCATCAACGCCGGGCAGGCCGACCCCAGCTCGCAGGTCGCGGTCTTTGGCTGTGGCGCCGTAGGCATGAGCGCCATCATGGGAGCTGCCGTCGTGGACTGCAAGACCATCATCGCCGTGGGAGGCAATCCAAAGAGCCTCGAGCTCGCTCGCGAACTGGGAGCCACGCACACCATCAATCGTCGCGAGGTGGAGGACATCGCGGGAGAGATCCGTCGCATCACCGGTCGTGGCGCCGACATCAGCGTGGACACCTCCGGAAACGGCAACATGATGCTCAATGCCATCCGGGGCCTCAAGTTCCATGGCACCTTCCTGCCCGTGGCGGCCGCGGGCTCCCTCGAGCACTTCGAGGTCGGCGCTGACATCATGATGCCCATGCGCACCATGAGGGGTACCTGCGAGGGGGAGTCCAACCCCAAGCAGTTCATCCCCCAGATGGTCAAGTGGTACAAGGAGGGTCGCTTCCCGATCGACCGCATCCTCTCGTTCTACGACTTCAAGGACATAGACCAGGCCCTGCGGGACTCGCACGACGGCAAGATCATCAAGGCGGTGCTCAGAATCTCGTGGTCTTGCCACGAGGTCATGGCTCCAGGCCGTGATGCCGATAACGACGTGGGCTCGGGACTCGTCCGTTCGGGGGTTCCGGGCCCCTTCCTGTAATAGGGGGGCATGTGCGGCAGGCAGCCTGCTGTGGGACGGGTCCGCATGCGCGCCTGGGCGCAGAGATAGCAAAAGAGCCAGGACCTGAGTCCTGGCTCCGAGTCTACATGGTGGAGAATAGGGGGTTCGAACCCCTGACCTCGTGACTGCCAGTCACGCGCTCTCCCAACTGAGCTAATTCCCCGTTCGCGTTGGTGCAGTAGCTATATTAGCAAAGGGAAAAGGTCGGTCAAGGACTTTTTTGACAAATTTTGTTGAACCCCGAAAAAGCGTCTGGATGACAATCGCACCGATGGGCGCTCTGATGGCTGACGTGGCGGAGGCCGTGGTGGCGTTCGCCACGTCCCGGTGCCGCTCATGCAGGCCAACGCTACCGTCGACACATTTTTTCCTCTTCACAACACGAGGACACTACTATGTTTCATTAGTTGCCGGATTTTATGCACAGACGCAACAGTATGTCATGGCGATTGCTCGGTTGGTTGCCGTGGAGCAGGGGGATGAGGGGCGACATGCTCAGCGACGAGCTCATGAGACGGGTGCTCGACTGGGAGGCGAGGGAGCGCGACCCAGAGCTGCTGGGGGAACTACGCGCGCTTCTCGCGCCAGGCCATGAGGACGAGCTCTTCGATGCCTTCTATCGATACCTCTCCTTTGGCACCGCAGGTATTCGCGGCGTCATGGGCGTGGGGACCAACCGCATGAACGTGCACGTGGTCGCGCAGGCGATGCAGGGCCTCGCCGACTGGGTCAATGCCAACGCGGAGCCCGGGAAGCGTCCGCGCGTCGCCCTCTGCCGCGACACGCGCAACAACTCGGAGCGATTCGAGCGCGTCGCCGCAGAGGTCTTCGCCGCGAATGGCATCGAGGTACTCATGTACCCCAGGGTCGAGCCCGTGCCCACCCTCTCCTTTGCCATACCGCGCCTGGGCTGCTCCGCCGGAGTGATGGTCACCTCGAGCCACAACCCGCGCCAGTACAACGGCTGCAAGGTATTCGCGTCGGACGGCTGCCAGATCTCCGGCGAGGTCGCAGAGGAGGTCGCCACTGCCATAGGGAGGATTGACGTGCTGGACGGGTCCAGGAGGCTGCCCTTCGAGGACTGCCTTGCCCAGGGGCTCGTCAGCTGGATCGACGACTCGGTCCTCGACGACTTCCTAGCGTGCGTGCATGCGCTCCATGTCCCTGGCTCGATCGACCCGGCTCGTCCACCGAGGGTCGTCTACACCCCACTCAATGGCACTGGGCTCGAGTTGGTGAGACGCTCGCTCGCGAGTATCGGCGTGAGCGACGTGTCCGTCGTGCCCGAGCAGGTGGAACCCGATGGCGACTTCACGACCTGCCCCTATCCCAACCCGGAGTTCCGCGAGGCCCTGGAGCTCGCGCTCTCCCTTGCGGACGAGCTGCATCCCGACCTCGTCGTGGCGACCGACCCCGATGCGGACCGCCTGGGCAGCGCCGTCCTCCACGATGGCAGGTACGTCCTGCTCACGGGGGACGAGGTGGGCATCCTCCTCATGGACTGGATGGCACGGACGCGTGCGGAGGCGGGAGACGACCTCTCACGCAAGGTGGCCGTCTCGTCCATCGTGTCATCCGACATGTTGGACGACGTCGCGCGCGAGCACGGCTTCCAGCTGCGTCGCACGCTCACCGGCTTCAAGAACATCGGCGGCCAGATTGCCGTCCTCGAGCGGCAGGGCGGAGCCGAGCGCTGGCTCATGGGATACGAGGAGAGCTACGGATACCTGCCGGGCCCCTACGTGCGGGACAAGGACGGCGTTACGGCGCTCACCCTCCTCGTCGAGATGGCGGGCTGGTACGCCAAGAGGGGCCTCGACCTCGTCGAGGCCATGGACGTCCTGTACGAGCGGCACGGCTTCCACCTGAACCGCACGCTTAACCTCCAGTACCCCGGCGCCGAGGGGGCCACGCTCATGGCGTCCAAGATGCGGGCCCTACGCGAGGGCGCGCCTCGGGACATCGCCGGGCGCGGGGTGACCCGCACCGTCGACTACCTCCACCCCCAACCCCTTCCGCAGCTGGGAGGTCCGGGGGACGACCGATCGCAGACGCTGCCTGCGTCCGACGTCCTCGAATGGAGGCTCGACGACGGGTGCAAGGTCATGGTGAGGCCATCTGGGACCGAGCCGAAGCTCAAGTGCTATCTCTTCGGGATCGCTGGCAGCCGGGATGAGTCGACCCGAGCCCTCGACGAGCTCGAGGCGGCGACGCGCCAGCTCCTTGGCGCCTAGGGAAGGGGACGAGGTCATGGGAGACGAACTGCAGCCACGAGAGGGGCAGTGCCCACGGGGGCAGCCGCAGCCGCACGTGAGGTGCACGAGGAAGGACGCGGCCCGCTACGCGATCCTGCCCGGAGACTGGGCGCGCGTGGACCGCATGCGCGAGTTCCTCGACGACGTGCAGGACATTGCGTTCAACCGGGAGATGAAGAGCATCGTGGGCAGCTATCGGGGCGTACGCGTCATGTGCGTCTCGACTGGCATGGGCGGCGCCTCCACGGGGATAGCCGTCGAGGAGCTCCACAACGTCGGCGTCGAATGCATGATCCGCATCGGATCCTGCGGCGCCCTCCAGCCCGAGGTGGGCATGGGCGACCTCGTCGTGCTGAGCGGCGTGGTGCGCGACGACGGCGCCTCGAGGGCGTACGTGGGCGAGAACTACCCTGCCGTCCCCGACACCGATGTACTCATGGCTGAGGTACAGACGGCCCGCGAGCTTGGCCTCCCGTTCCACGTCGGGCTGGGGAGGAGCCACGACAGCTTCTACACCGACCGCGAGGAGGACATAGACCGCTACTGGCACGACCGTGGCGTGCTCGGAGCCGACATGGAGACCTCGGCGCTCTTCACCATCGGACGCCTGCGCAGGGTTCGGTGCGGCTCCATCCTGAACGTCGTCTCGCTCTACGGGGGCGACCTCGCGAGCGAGATCAACGCCTACACCGGCGCGGAGGACAAGGCGGCCCAAGGTGAGAGGAACGAGATTACGCTCGCGCTCGAGACGGTCGTGCGCCTCGAGCACTACCGCAAGGCGGGGGAGTAGCGGCCGCATCGGGCAATCGGCTCATTCGGAGGGGCGCCTCGCCCCGTCCGACAGAATCTGGCATACGAAAGGAGCAAGTTCCATGTCAAGCAAGAGAGAGGGAAGTCCCTGGTCGCTCAAGCTGAACACCGCGTCGCTCGTGCTCATCCCCGCGGCCATCGGCATCAATTACGTCGGAAAGCTCTTCGCGAGCATGCTCAAGCTGCCGCTGTGGCTCGACTCGATCGGCACCTGCCTTTCGGCCTGCATGGCCGGGCCCGTGGTGGGGGCGCTCTCGGGCTTCCTGACCAACGTGATCTATGGCCTCACTATGGACCCGATCTCTACAGTGTACGGGCTCACCCAGGCGGGCATCGGCATCGCCGTGGGCCTCATGGCCTGGTACGGTCACATGCGCAAGGCGCCCGGCATCCTCGTCGCCGGCCTCGTCGCCGGCCTCGTAGCGGTCTGCATCTCGACGCCGCTCAACATGGCCTTCTGGGGAGGCTCCACGGGCAACGTCTGGGGCGACGCGGCATTCGCAGCCATGGGCTCGCAGGGCTTCCTCGCCTCCGCCGTCGACGAGATCATCGTTGACCTGCCCGACAAGATCGTGGTGCTCTTCATCACCGCCGGCATCTACAAGGTGCTGCCCAAGAGCCTCATCTCGCTCTACCAGGCGAAGGACGAGTCCCTGGACTAACGCCTCCCGCTCCCCGGGAACCCCCGGGGAGCCCCCGTTCCCTTGGTTCCCAGCCGGGACCCCTATCGAAACCGTGACCATGAAAAGCATCAGCCTGTTCGAGGAGAAGCACTCCTTCCTCAATGGACTCTCGCCCGAGACGAAGCTTCTCTACGTGGTCGTCGCCATCGCATTTCCTGCCCTCGTGGGCGGGACGGTGCCACAGCTGGCGATCATGCTCCTGAGCATTGCGCTCCTGGCGGGCTCCAAGATCCTGACGAAGTCAAGGCCCATCATCGCGGTGTCGGGCTTCGTCCTCCTCACTGTCGTGATCGTCCAGACCTTCTTCCGCGGCGGCGCATACACCGAGCTCTTCCGCATCGGGCCCCTGGTGGCACGCCGGGAGGGATTCGACTACTCCCTGGGAATCGTCCTCAACGTCTTCAACATTATCTTCGCCTTCTGCGTTTTCGTGCTCGCCACGAAACCCTCCGACATGATGCAGTCCATGGTGAGACGGGGCATCTCGCCACGCCTGGGCTACGTCTTCGTCTCGCTCTTCCAGATAATCCCGCAGATGACGGAGCACACGTCGACCATCACGGACGCCCAGCGCAGCCGGGGCATGCAAACCGAGGGAAGCCTGGGGACGAGGGTGAGGGCGTTTCTCCCCCTCATCTCTCCCGTGATCATGAGCTCGTTCACCGACACGCGCGAGCGGTCCATCGCCCTCGAGGTGCGCGGCTTCAACTCGCACGAGCGCAAGACCTTCCTGGACGAGTTCGTACCAAGCTCTGCCGACCGTCCGGTGCGGATCGCCCTCCTGGCCCTCCTCACGCTCGGCGTCGCATTCTTCGTCCTGAGAATCGTGGGGGTGGTCTCGTGGCCCAGATAGAGGTGCGAAACCTGAAGTATCGCTACCCTGACGCGAAGAGACTCGCGCTGGACGATGTGAGCTGCCAGATAGAGCGCGGCGAGTTCGTGGGCGTCATCGGCAGAAACGGCGCGGGAAAGTCGACGTTCACGCAAGCGTTGCTCGGGCTGGTCCCCAACTTCTACCACGGCGCCTACGGAGGCTCCGTGACCATCGACGGCCAGAACGTGCGGGAGTCGAGCGTGGACGAGCTCTGCCGCAAGGTGGGCCTCGTGTTCCAGAACCCCTTCAACCAGGTGACGGGATCGAAGCTCACCGTGTACGAGGAGATCGCCTTCGGGCTCGAGAACTTCGGGGTTCCTCCCAAGGAGATGCGCCGCCGCATCGACGCGGCCATGGAGCTGCTGGACATCGCCCAGTACAAGGACCGTGCTCCCTTCGACCTCTCGGGTGGCCAGATGCAGCGCATGGCCCTTGCGGGGATCATCGTCATGGAACCCGAGGTCATCGTGATGGACGAGCCCACCTCACAGCTCGACCCCCAGGGATCTGAGGACGTGTTCCGCGCGGTGGACGTCCTGCGCGCCCAGGGCAAGACCATCGTCATGGTCGAGCACAAGATTGAGAAGATCGCGGCGTACAGCGACCGAGTGATGCTCTTGGACGAGGGCAGACTCGTGGCGATGGACACGCCCCGCGCCATCTTCTCGCGCGACGACCTCGCGGAGCACGGCGTCGTCGCGCCGACCTACACCCAGATCTGCCGGCAGCTCGGCGTGCGTTTCGCAGACGGGCTCTACCCGGTCACGCTCGAGGAGACGCGCAGCCTGCTTGGTGCGGGCGGAAGGGGCGGTGAGGTCCGATGAGCAAGATCGACGTTAGGGACCTGCACTTCTCCTATGCCAAGGGTCCCGAGGTCCTGAAGGGCCTCGACTTCTCGCTCGACGGGCGCTCCTGCGCCCTGGTGGGTCAGAACGGCGCCGGGAAGACGACCTTCGTGAAGCTCCTGAAGGGCCTGCTCAGGCCTAGCTCGGGGAGCATACTGCTTGACGGCCGCGACATCGCCGGATCCTCCGTCCCGGAGCTCGCGCGCCACGTCGGCCTTGTCTTCCAGAATCCTAACGACCAGATTTTCAAGAACAACGTGCTGGACGAGGTCATGTTCGGGCCGTTCCAGATCGGCATGGGCGAGGGCGAGGCGCGGGCCTCAGCGCTCGCCGCCCTCGAGCTGGTCGGGCTATCTGGCCACGAGGCTGTGAACCCCTACGACTTGGGGCTCTCGGATCGCAAGATGGTGTCCATCGCGGCCATCCTCGCCATGGACACCGACGTGGTCATCTTCGACGAGCCGACCATCGCGCAGGACCATGACGGCAAGGAGCGTCTCGCCCGAATCGTGCGGGACCTGTCGTGCCAGGGGAAGGTCGTCATATCGATCCTCCACGACATGGACTTCGTGGCGCAGACCTTCGAGCGCGTCATCGCCATGGCGCACGGCGAGGTCCTCCTCGACGCGGACCCACGCTCCGTGTTCTCGCAGCGGGACGTCCTCGAGCGCGCGCGGCTGGAGCAGCCCACCACGGCGCAGCTCTGCCATGCCTTGGGCTACGAGGAGCTGTTCCTCTCGCCACAGGAATTCGTTGACTTCTACAGATCCCAGCACGGGTCCCACGCCTAGAGGAGACGCGCGACGGGGGAGAGGTCGCTGCGTCTGGGTCATGCGCGCCATGCCCGATGGCGCGCGAACAACAGGAGGCCCCTCCATGGCTTGGTTGCCTTGGAGGGGTCTCGTCTTGCCTGTCCGGACACCAGGGCGTCAGGGACGTTTGACTTGCGGGCTGGGGACCTAGTCGCGGTCGCGTCCCTTGCCGTAGCCGCCGCGGCGGTCGTCCCGGCCCCCGCGGTCGAAGCCCCCGCGCCCTCCGCGCTCGTCGCGGCCGTGGCCGTAGCCGCCCTTGCGGTCGGAGCTCTGATAGCCGTAGCCTCGGCTCGTGTTCTGGGGGCCGAAGCCCTTGGGCCCGCGGCTGGGGCGCTCGTCCCTGCTGCCGCGTTCGTCTCGCCCGCGTCCAAAGCCGCCGCAGCGGTCGTCGTGGCGCTCGCGGTCGAAGCCCCCACGCCCCCCGCGCTCGTCGCGGCCGTGGCCGTAGCCGCCCCGACGCTCGTCGCGCCCTCCGCGCTCGAAGCCGCCACGACCATAGCCGCCGCGCCCTCCGCGCTCGTCTCGCCCGCGCCCAAAGCCGCCACGGCGGTCGTCGTGGCGCTCGCGCCTGGCGTTGGGGTCGAAGCCCAATGCACGGAGCTTCTCCTCCAAGGAGGCGATCACGGTGTCAACGTGGGCTTCGAACTGGGCGCGCTCCTCGGCGGAGAGGCAGGAGAAGACGTCCTCGTCGGGGTCCATGTCGTCCTCGGCGGGGGCGGCGGACGCGCCCTCCTCGGTCAGGCGCACCATGGTGACGCGCCCGTCCTCCTCGGACTTGGCACGGGTGACGAAGCCCTTCTCCTCCAGCTTGGCGAGCAGCTCCGAGAGCGACTGCTGGCGCATGTCGAGCAGGAACGAGAGCTCCTTCTGGCTGGTCTCGGGCTTGGCCTTGAGCAGCGCGAGCACGCGTCCCTGGCCGCGCAGCGGGTCGCCGAAGCCGCCGTGGGCCTCGGTCTGGAGCTTGGTGTAGCGATAGAGCAGGTTGCCCATGCGTCCGGCCTTGTGGGCGAGCGAGATCTCCTCGTGGGCCTTGGGGCTCGTGGCCTCGGCCTTCTCGCCCGCGACCTCCTCGGTCTGGTCTGCCTGGGTCTGGGTGTCGTTCTCTTCGGTCATGCGAATCCCTCCGTCGGC
Organism: Olsenella phocaeensis; assembly: GCF_048189965.1. Classification (NCBI taxonomy): domain Bacteria; kingdom Bacillati; phylum Actinomycetota; class Coriobacteriia; order Coriobacteriales; family Atopobiaceae; genus Olsenella; species Olsenella phocaeensis. Next base: position 8,969 of record NZ_DBEZHV010000006.1, read on the forward strand.
GCCTGGCGTCCCGCACGGTCCTTCCGTGCGTCTTTCGAATGTCAGGTACCTGTGTAACTGTCTACGACGATAGCAGTGCGGAGTTGGATTGCGACGCTCGGCCTCGTTGGGAGGCGCATCTACACCGCTCCTCCACATAAGACAGGTACCTGTGTAATTTGTTTGCTTTCCTGTGGATGCGACGACCGCCGGAGCCGCGCGCCCCTTGATTCACCACCCTCGTCCCACCTCCCCCTTGCGAGTGCACAAACTTAAAGCACTCAATTGCGCACTCGACAGCCGCGCCACGATGTCTGTGCAGGAAGGAGAGAGAAACCGTCTCACGAGTGCGCAAGTTGAAACCTTCAGCTTGTACACTCGAGCGAAAAGGGGGAAGAGGGGAGAGGGTCCTCCTACGACGAGGAAGGGGAGCTTTTCATGGCAGACGAGGTGAAGGACACGAGCGTGCAGGACACGAGCGTGAAGGACACGAGCGTGAAGGACACGAGCGTGAAGGACACGAGCGTGCAGGACGATCCGGTGGCACTCTTCGGGCTCAGTATCGCCCACGTGGGCGTGAACGCGGCTACGGACGAGGAGGCGGAGCAGATCGCGGGCCTCTTCCAGACCCTCATGGGGCTGCCGCGCAACGTCCAGGCCCCCATCTCGCTCTTCTCGGGCAGCCTGGTCGAGATAATGCGCCCCCAGGCCCCGCGCGGGGAGAAGGGCCACATCGGCTTCCATGTCGACGACCTGCCTGCGGCGGAGCGCTGGTTCGAGGCGCGCGGGTTCAGGCTTAACCAGGCGTCGCGCGTGCTCAGGCCTGATGGCAGCACCCAGCTGATCTACTTCGAGCGGCAGATCGCGGGCTTCGCCATCCACCTCTGCTCGTAGGCGCGGCACTCGCGGCGTCATCGCGCCTGACATACGTGTTGTTCGCCGTCGAGCTGCGCTGCGCGTGCGGGGCTGCGCATGAGTCGAACGAGCACGTCGAACGCGTGCATAAAATCCACGAATACGTCGAACGCGTCTGAAGCGTTCGCGTTTGCCCAGTTGCCGGCCACGCCAAAGACGCGTCGGACGCTTTCGGCGAATCTTGGCGCGCGTCAGACGCTATCAAGAAGAATACGCGCGTATCGGGCGTTGTCGAGACGAGCCTCCGAGCGCGTCGGACGCAGTGGGCGAACCAGGGCACGCATTGGACGTAGTGGGCGCGCCTGGCCTGCAGTCGTCGGCGAGCCATTCTGTTCCTGCGATGTGCGCGTCGGCAGGAGACGTCGCCCCCGTCGGGCCATCTCGTATACTGGGAGGTCACGTGTAGGCGGGCATCCGGAGGAACGCGCTTGATCGCACTCGCTGACAAGATCTCGAAGTCATTCGGCGGCCGGGTCCTGTACTCGGCCGCTACGCTGCAGCTCAATGCCGGCGAGCGTTGGGGCCTGGTGGGTCCCAACGGCGCCGGGAAGACCACGCTGCTCAAGATAATCATGGGCCAGGAGTCCGCCGACGAGGGCACGGTGAGCTTCGCGCGCGACTGCAGCATCGGCTACCTGGAGCAGGAGACCCATCTGGCGGGCGAGAAGAGCGCCCTCGCCGAGGTCGTCGACTCCGCCCACGAGCTCAAGGAGCTCGAGCGCCGCATATCCCAGATGGAGCACCAGATCTCGTCCATGCCCACCGGGCCCGAGCAGGACGGCCTCCTCGAGCGCTACGGCGCGGCGCAGGACCGCTTCGAGCGGCTGGGCGGCTACGAGCTCGAGGCGCGCGCCCGGCAGATCCTGGGCGGCCTGGGGTTTCCCATCGAGGACTTCGACAAGCCTTCGCGCGACTTCTCGGGCGGCTGGCAGATGCGCATCGCCCTCTCAAAGCTCCTCCTCCGCCATCCCGACCTCCTGCTCCTGGACGAGCCCACCAACCACCTCGACCTCGAGAGCGTCAAGTGGCTTGAGTCCTTCCTGAGCTCCTATGACGGCGCCGTGCTCCTGGTGAGCCACGACCGTGCCTTCATGGACTCCTGCGTGAGCCACGTCGCCGCGCTCGAGAACAAGCGCCTGGTCACCTACGTGGGCAACTACTCCGGCTACCTGCGCCAGCGCGAGGACAACCTGGAGCAGCTCCGCGCCAAGCGCGCCGCCCAGGAGCGCGACATCAACCACATGCAGGTCTTCGTGGACAAGTTCCGCTACAAGCCCACCAAGGCCAAGCAGGTCCAGGAGCGCATCCGGCGCATCGAGCAGATCCAGTCCGAGCTCGTGGTGCTGCCCGAGTCGTCGAAGAAGGTCCGCTTCCGCTTCCCGGAGCCCCCGCGCACGGGCGACATGGTGATCAGCCTCGAGGGCGTGGCGAAGAGCTACGGGGAGAACCACGTCTACGAGGGCGTCGACCTCAAGCTCTACCGCGGCGACCATGCGGTCCTCGTGGGCCCCAACGGTGCGGGCAAGTCCACGCTCATGAAGATCGTCAACGGCCACGAGGAGCCCAGTCGTGGCACGGTCGAGCTGGGGCAGAACGTGACCCAGACCTACTACGCCCAGCACCAGCTCGAGACCCTGCACGAGGGCCTGACCGTCATGCAGGAGATGGACGAGGCTGCCCCCGGCTGGACGAGCTCGGAGGAGCGCCGGCTCCTGGGCGCCTTCCTCTTCCATGGCGACGACGTGGACAAGCGCGTCGGCGTGCTCTCGGGCGGGGAGCGGGCGCGCCTCGCGCTGGCCAGGATGCTCGTCTCGCCGGACCCCCTGCTCTGCCTGGACGAGCCCACCAACCACCTGGACATCGACTCGGTGGACGTGCTCGAGCAGGCGCTCGTCGACTTCCCGGGCACCATCATGCTCATCAGCCACGACGAGCACCTCGTGCGCGCCGTGGCGAACAAGGTCATCGAGGTGCGCGACCACAAGGTGACCCTCTATGACGGGGACTACGACTACTACCTCTTCAAGCGCGCCGAGCTCGAGGCCCGGGAGGCCGAGGCGTCCGGACAGCAGGCGCCACAGCCCACCCGTGCGACGGCGAGCCAGGAGGAGCCCGTGACCCAGGGCCGTAACGTGAAGACCAAGGAGCAGCGCCGCGCGGAGGCGGAGGCGCGCAACGCCGCGAACCGCGCCCTCAAGGGCGAGAGGTGCCGCCTGAGGCAGGTCGAGTCCGCCCTCGAGCCCGCGCGCAAGCGCTATGCGGAGCTGATGGAGCTCATGGCCTCGGAGGAGCTCTATGCCGACGCAGACCGCTTCGACACGTGCATGGCGGAGTACAACGCGCTCTCGAAGAAGATCCCCTCGCTCGAGGAGGAGTGGCTCGAGCTCACGGAGAAGATAGAGGAGGCCCTCAATGCCTAGCGACGTCCCGGGTGGTGGCTGGGAGGGGCGCACGGCGGCCTCTCCCCGGCAGGAGTTTTCACAGGCGGGCGCCCACGTGCCTTCCGACGCCTACGTGGCGGCCGACGAGCCGCGCCCCTGGCAGGCGGCGGAGCCTGCGACCAGGCGCCTTGACCGTTCCGCGCGTCAGGCAGGCGAGAGTCCCGAGCGCACGCTGCTGAGGCCTGCGGCCCAGGTGCCGCGTGCACAGCCGGCCCCGGTGCAGAGGCCCTACGTGCCAGCGCCTCGTGCCGCGGTGCCGAGCCCTCGCCGCGAGGCCTTCTCGCCCGAGCCCGCCCGCCGCCATGGGGGCTTCCTGTCCTCGCTGGGAGGGCTCCTCGCCCGTCTCGCCCTGTGGCTCCTCGCCCTCGCCTGCAGGCTCGCGGCGCTTGGCCTCTCGGCCCTCGTGGTCGCGGACGCCGTGGTCGTGGGATCGCACCGCGTCCAGCTCCTCGAGCTCACGGCACGCGTCTCGCAGCTCCTGCCCCGTGCCCTCTCGGGCGCCCTGCTCTTCGAGACGCCGCTCGGCGGGGTCCTGAGGCTCGACTTCGCCATCGCGGCCCTCGCGCTCTTCGTGCTCGACTGGCTCCTGTCCCGGGCATCTCGGCGCTAGGGGGGCGGACGTGGACCTCAGCCTCATGAGCGTCGTCGGGACGCTCGTCAGCGTCGGCGTGGCCATCCTCTCGCTCGTCCTGCACGAGCTCGCCCACGCCTGGGCCGCCCTCATGCTGGGCGACCCCACGGCGAAGGAGCAGGGACGGCTCACCCTCAACCCCGCGGCGCACCTCGACCCCTTCGGGTCGGTCCTCCTGCCCGTCCTCATGGCGCTCGCCCAGGGGCCGGTCTTCGGCTACGCCCGTCCCGTGCCCTTCGACCCGCGCCGCCTGCGTCATCCCGCCCGTGACGAGGCGTTGGTCGCCCTAGCGGGCCCGGCCTGCAACCTCCTCCAGGCAGTCGTGGCCGGCCTCGCCTTCCAGGCCCTCGCGGGCTTCTGGGACGGAGGGTACGGCCTGGCGTACTGGCTGTTGCGCGTCACCTCGTCCTGGTGCTACGTCAACTGCTCCCTTGCCTTCTTCAACCTCATCCCCCTGCCGCCCCTCGACGGCTCCAAGCTCCTCTCGCCCTTCCTCAGGGGAGAGGGACGCCGCATATACCAGCAGGTGCAGGCCTACTCCATGCCCATCCTGCTCGTCGTCCTCTACGTCCTGCCGGGCCTGCTGGGCTTCGACCCCCTGAGCTCCTACCTCAGGGCCACCGCCATCCGCCTCGCCGGCCACCTCCTGGGGGCCTAGCATGTCGTACCGCGTGAGGACCCAGGCCTACTCGGGGCCCTTCGACCTGCTCCTCCAGCTCGTGAGCAGGCAGAAGGTGGCCATCGGCTCCATATCCATCGCCGAGGTGGCCGACCAGTACCTCGAGGAGGTCCGCTCCATGGGGGAGCTGGACCTGGACGTGGCGAGTGACTTCGTTCTCGTGGCGTCGACCCTCCTCGACATGAAGGCCGCGTCTCTGGTGCCCGACCACTCCGTGCCGTCGCGGCGAGACGACGATGCGGACGACGACGAGTTCGCGGACCTCTCGCCCGAGGAGGTGCGCGAGGTCCTCATCGCCCGGCTCATCGCCTACAAGCAGTTCAGGAACGCTGGCATGGCCCTGGGGAGCCGCATGGAGGCGGAGGGCCTCATGCTCGCGCGCACGGCCGGCCCCGACCCGGAGTTCATGGGCCTCATGCCCGACTACCTCAAGGGCATCACCCTGCGCTCGCTCGCCGTGATCTGCGCCGACCTCGACAGCAGGCGCGAGGGCTTCTTGCTCGAGGCGGAGCACGTCGCCCCCAAGCGCCTGCCCATCGCCCTCACCGTGGCATCGGTCGACCGCCTCACCCGCGCCCGTCCGCTCGTGACCTTCTCCGAGCTCGTGGACGGTGACTGGAGGCCCGAGGCGGTCGTCGCGACCTTCCTGGCCATCCTCGAGCTCAGCAAGCGCGGCGCCGTGACGCTCAGCCAGTCGCGGACCTTCGGGGAGATCGACGTGGCACGCGTGGAGGGCGCACCGGCCTTCGAGCTGGACGAGTCCGAACTGACCAGCATTGAGGAGGAACTCCAATGAGCGAGCTCGAACGACTTTCCACCGGCTCCCTCAGGGGCCAGCTCGAGGCGCTGCTCCTTGTCTCGACCGACGCCGTCCCGGCGACCGACCTCGCGAAGGCGCTGGGGGTCGCCCCGGGCGAGGCGGCGTCCGCCCTCGCTGAGCTCGCGGCGGAGTACTCCGACGCCAACCGCGGCTTCCAGCTGCGCGAGGTCGCGGGTGGCTGGAGGCTCTTCACCCACCCCGCCTATCACGAGCAGGTGGAGGGCTACGTGCTCTCGTGGGACATGCGTCGTCTCTCGCAGGCGGCCCTCGAGACCCTCGCCGTGATCGCGTACCACCAGCCCGTCACGCGCGAGGGCGTGAAGGCCGTGCGCGGCGTCAACTCGGACGGCGTCATCGGCTCCCTCAAGGAGAAGGGCCTCGTCCGCGAGGTGGGGCACGAGTCGGGTCGCTCCGGCGCCCTCCTCTACGGCACGACCCGCCGCTTCCTGGAGCAGTTCGGCCTCAGGTCCCTGCGCGACCTGCCGCCGCTCGAGGACTTCGCGCCCGACGAGGAGTCGCGCCAGTTCATCCGTGAGCGCCTGAGCGGCCGGGCCATCTCGTCCACCCTGGAGGAGGCCTCGGAGGACATGGAGCAGGAGCGGGAGCTCCTGGGTGACGGCTACGACGGGGACGCCCCGGAGGTCCTCGTTGCCCTCGCGGACGGGGGAGAGGCCCCCCTCGCCCAGGTCGGCGGCGTGGCCGCCGCGACGGTCGTCCCGAGCGGCGAGGCGGAAGCCGCGGGCACAGTGGTCGGGGAGGCGTCCTGTGATGTCGAATAGGGGTGAGGGGGACGCGCGCGCCAAGCGGGCCTTTCCCGAGGGCGCGCCGCACACCATGCGCCTGCAGCGCTTCCTCGCCCGTGCGGGCGTCGCGAGTCGGCGCGGCTCCGAGGACCTCATGTGCGCCGGGCGCGTGAGCGTGAACGGCCAGGTGGTGAGCGAGCTGGGCAGCAAGGTCGACGTCGACGCGGACGAGGTGCGCGTGGACGGCCGCCTCGTGCGCCTGGCCGACGGGCACGCCTACGTCATGCTCTACAAGCCCGCGGGCTACCTCACCACCATGAGGGACCCCCAGGGCCGTCCCTGCGTGGCGAGTCTCGTGCCCACGGACCGCCATCCCGGCCTCTTCCCGGTGGGCCGGCTCGACGGTGACACCACGGGCCTCCTGCTCTTCACCACCAACGGCGACGTGGCGAACGGCATGCTCCACCCCTCCCGCCACGTCTGGAAGCACTACGTCGCCTTGGTCCGAGGCGTCCCGGGCAAAGACGCCCTCCGGGCCCTGCGCGAGGGCGTCGAGCTGCGGGGTGGCGCCGCGGCACCCGCGGAGGCGCGGCTGCTGCGCGCAGGCGACCCGCACACCCTGCCCGTGGCGCCCGAGGGCGTTCCCTATGGGACGAGCGTCGTCTCGCTCAGGATCCACGAGGGTCGCAAGCACCAGGTCAAGCGCATGCTCAAGGCCGTGGGGCACGAGGTGCTGCGCCTGCACCGCGACGAGTTCGGGCCCCTCGCCCTCACGGGCCTCATGCCCGGCCAGTGGAGGCCCCTCGACGCCCGCGAGCGCGCGGCGGTCGAGGCCCTGGCCACGGGGGAGGTGCCCTCGCATGCCAGGGGATAGGCAGCGCATCCTCCTGATGCGACACCCCGAGACCACGGCGAACCTCGCCGGCACGCTCTCGGGCAGGAGCGACGTGGACCTGAGCCCGGAGGGGGAGCGCCAGATGGCGCGCGCCGTCGAGGCGCTGGTGGCCTGGGAGCCCGACCGCGTCTGGTCGTCGCCCCTCTCGCGCTGCCTCGCCATCGCGCGCGAGGCGGCCTGGAGGCTCGGCGTGCCGCTCGAGGTCAGGCAGGAGCTGGCCGAGATCGAGTTCGGTCCCGCGCAGGGCCTCACGGTGGGTGAGCTCAGGGCCATGGGGTACGATTTCCCCTGGGCCCTGGGTCCCGACGGACGCTCGCGGGCGCCCGAGGGGGCAGAGCGCTTCGAGGAGCTCTTCGCGCGCGCCCACGGCCTGCTCGAGGCGCTGAGGCCTCTCGGGGGCCGCACGGCCTGCGTCACCCACGGGGGGCTCACCAGGGCGGTCCTGGCCTCGGCACTCCAGATTCCGCTCACGAGCTTCTGGAGGCTGCGCCTGCCCAACGTGAGCTCGCAGGTCCTCGCCTGCGACGGCACGAGCTACACCCTCGTCGCCATCGGGCTCGCACCCGAGGAGGTGCGGCGCAGGGCGGAGGATCCCTCCCTCCTGGGCAGGGACACGACCGAGAACATCGCGGAAGGTAGTGTGAAGTGATCGTTGCAATCGACGGGCCTGCCGGCTCCGGAAAGTCAACCATAGCGAGGGCGCTCGCGCGCGAGCGGGGCCTCACCTACCTCGACACCGGTGCCATGTACCGCTGCGCCACGCTGCGCTGCCTGCAGAGGGGGGTCGACCTGGCGGACCGCGAGGCCGTGGCGAGGGTCGCCGAGGCCTGCGGCATCGGCTTCGGCACGGCCGAGGACGGCTCCCAGACGGTCTTCGAGTCCGGCGAGGACGTCAGCGCCCAGATCCGCTCCGCCGAGGTGGACCACAACGTGTCAGCGGTGGCGGCCGTCCCCGCCGTGCGTGCCGCCATGGTGGCGCGCCAGCGGGAGCTGGGGCGTTCCAGCAACGTCGTGGCCGAGGGCCGCGACATCGGCACCGTGGTGTTTCCCCAGGCCGACGTGAAGGTCTTCCTCACCGCCGACCCCGCGGCCCGCGCCCACCGCAGGGCGGTCCAGCGCGCCGGCGGCAACAGCACCACCGACGCCTCGGCGCAGGCGGACGGCGAGGAGGAGCGCAAGATCCTGGAGGACATCGTCCGTCGCGACCGCCTCGACTCCTCCCGCGAGGAGTCCCCCCTGAGGCCCGCCGAGGACGCCGTGCACATCGACTCGTCGAGACTGAGCGTGGAGGAGGAGGTCGCGCTGATCTCGGCCCTCATGGACCGGGTCGCCTCGGGTGAGAGGGACTCCGGCGACGACGTCCCGGCGGCGTCCCAGGCGGTCTCCGGAGGCGAGGCGGGGACGGTCGGCGTGCCCGCCGCCGAGCCGGGCGAGGGCAGGATGCGCGCCTTCGCGGGAAACTCCTTCGACGACTACTACGACCACCGCATGGCGGACTTCCCGCTTCCGGCGCGAGCGCTTCTCGCCCTCGCGGTCTGCCTGGTCGGGGCCCTCACCAAGCTCGTCTGGCCCTGGAGGATGGTGGACGGCCGCAAGCTCTGGGACGAGAGGCGCGGGCGCGTCATAGTCATGAACCACGTCTCCATGCTCGACCCGATCCCCGTCGTGGTCTCGCTCTGGGCCCACGGCCAGCGCGTGCGTCCCGTCTACAAGAGCGAGTTCGACGGCAACAGGTTCGTGACCTGGCTCTTCTCGCGCATCGGCGGCATCCCCGTGGTGAGGGGCACGGCCGACATGAGCTTCGTGCGCCGCTGCGTCCGCTCGCTCAGGAGGGGTGAGTGCATCCTCATCTTCCCGGAGGGGACGCGCGTCAGGTCGCAGGACCAGCCCGTCGAGCTCCACGCGGGCTTCGCCCTGGTGGCCCAGCTCGCCAAGGCGCCCGTGCAGCCCCTCTCCATCGTTGGCGCCCTCAACATCACGCCCGAGGGCACGCACTGGAAGAGGCCGGGCAGGGTCTGGTGCAAGGTCGGAGACTGCCTCGAGTTCGGCGACCTGGGCGTGAGGGGCCGCAAGGCCCAGGCGAAGGCGATGGAGTCCCTGGCGATGGATCGCGTCTATGCCATGCGCGACGAGCTCCGTCGGGAGCACCCGGGCAAGCTGTAGGGGAGAAGAGATGCCAAAGATCCTGGTCGCCGACGAGGCGGGCGCCTGCTACGGCGTGAACCGCGCGCTCCAGATGGTGAGGGACGCGACCCGCGACGCCAGGGGTCCCATCCACACCCTGGGCCCCCTCATCCACAACCCCAGCGTGGTGGGCGAGCTCGAGAGCCGCGGCGTCGGCGTCGTCGCCTCCGCGGCGGACGCGCCCGGCGGCACGCTGGTGCTGCGCACGCACGGCGTCACCCCCGAGGAGGAGGACGCCGCCCGCGCCTCCCACGACGAGGTCCTGGACGCCACCTGTCCCTTCGTCATCCGGGCGCACAACGCCGCGGAGAGGCTCGCAAGAGAGGGCTACCAGGTCCTCATCCTGGGCGAGGAGGGGCATCCCGAGGTCGAGGGGACCTTGGGGCACGCCCCCCAGGCGCTCATCGTGGGCGGACCCGAGGACCTCGAGGGCGTCAGGCTCGCGCGGCGCGTGGGACTCGTGGTGCAGACCACCCAGTCGCGCTCCCGCCTGCGCGCGCTCGTGGGGGCCCTCATAGGCAGGGTGGACGAGCTGCGTGTCGTCGACACCATCTGCGAGGCCACGACCCTGCGCCAGGCATCCGCGGCGAAGCTCGCCGCCCAGGCGGACGCCATGGTGGTCGTGGGCGGCCGCATGTCCGCCAACACCCGCAGGCTCGTCCAGATCTGCGAGGCCTCCTGCCCGCGCACGCACCACATCGAGGGCGCGTCCGAGCTCGAGGCGCCCTGGTTCGACGGGGCCGAGCTCATCGGCGTGACCGCCGGCGCCTCCACGCCCCAGTCCCAGATCGACGAGGTCGTCGAGCGTATCGGCGAGCTCGTGGGGGAGGGCTGATGGAGGCGGGAGAGGGCAGGCTCAAGCGTGCGGACTACGCCTCCACCCGACCGCAGGCGGACGGGGCTTGGATCCAGGCCGTCGAGGACGGGAGCCCCGCCTGGGAGGCAGGCCTCGAGCCGGGCATGCGCGTGGACGCCATCAACGGGCACCCCCTGCGCGACCTCATCGACTGGCGCTGGGAGGGGGCTGACGCCTACTGCGAGCTCGAGGTCTTCGACCCCGACGACGGCCAGTCCTACTCCTGCGAGCTCGAGCGCGAGCCCGGGCAGGACTGGGGCGTCGAGTTCACCGACGTGCTCTTCGACGGCATCCGCACCTGCGTCAACGCCTGCCAGTTCTGCTTCATGAGGATGCTCCCCGAGGACGCGCGCGCGTCCCTCTCGCTCAGGGATGACGACTACCGGCTGTCGTTCCTCCAGGGCAACTTCGTTACGCTCACCAACGTGGGGGACGACGACCTGGAGCGCATCGTCCGGTGCCGCCTCGAGCCCATGAACGTCTCGATCCATGCCATATCGCCCGAGGTCAGGAGGTCGCTCATCGGCCCGCGCGCCATGAGGGGCGTTGAGGTGCTGGAGCGGCTCTGCGAGGCGGGGCTCGAGGTGCACGGGCAGATCGTGCTCTGTGCCGGCATCAACGACGGCGACGAGCTCAGGCGGACCCTCGACTGGGTGGAGGAGAGGCCCAACATCAGCTCCATGGCGCTCGTCCCCATGGGCTACACCAAGTACTCCAAGCAGTTCTCGGAGTCCTTCTCGGAGGACGTCGAGGCGTCGCGGGCCGTGGTGAGGCTCATCGAGCCCTACCAGGAGCGGGCCAGGCGGGAGCTGGGGCGCACCCGCTTCCAGCTCTCGGACGAGTTCTACGTGGACGCCGAGCTGCCCGTCCCGCCGGCCGAGACATACGACGGCTACCCGCAGTTCTATGACGGCATCGGCATGCTGAGGAGCTTCCTGGACGAGGCGGACGAGCTCTGCCGCACGCAGGGCGGGCTCCTCAGTGGCCTGAGGTCGCGCCTCGAGGAGCGGGGCATGCGCGCGCTCGTCGTCTGCGGCGAGGCTGCGGAGCCCACCATCTCGAGCTTCTTCGAGCGGTGGTCGGCGGGTCGCGCCGGCTGCGTCGCGATTCGCAACGACTACTACGGCGGGGACGTCAACGTGACCGGGCTCATCGTGTCCTGCGACCTGCTCGCGCAGCTGCCCCAGGACCTCTCGTCGACGGTGGTCGTGCTGCCTGAGGTCATGTTCAACTTCGACAAGGTCACCCTGGACGGGGACAGCCAGGCACACATCCTGGACGAGATCCGCTCCCGCGGGGGGCTCCCGCTGGTGAGCCAGTCCTCGCCCGGAACTATGGTCGCAGCCCTCGCCGGGACTTTCGGGCTCTAGGGCCTCGTCGGGCGAGGGCCACGTGCCTCGACGCCTCACGGCAGGGGAGGGGCGCCCCTGCCGTGGCTTTGCTGTGCGCGGACCCCGCCGCCCGGGGCTCCCAGGGCGCGCATGCTAGACTTTTTCCAGGAATCTGCAGCAGGAACAGCAAGGAGCATCATGTCCAAGCCCATAGTCGCCGTGGTCGGCAGGCCCAACGTGGGGAAGTCGACCCTCGTCAACCGCCTGGCGGTGAACCGCGACGCCATAGTCCACGAGTCGCGCGGCGTGACCCGCGACCGCTCGTACCACACGACCGACTGGAACGGCCGCGAGTTCGTCCTCATCGACACCGGCGGCATCGAGTCCGCCAAGAGCAAGGACGTCTTCGCCCCGCGCATCCGCGAGCAGGCGCTCGCCGCCTGCGACGAGGCGGACGCCATCATCTTCGTGGTGGACGGCACCGTCGGCGTGACCGACGAGGACGAGGAGGTCGCCCGCGTGGTCAGGAAGTCGGGCAAGCCGGTCTTCCTGGTGGTCAACAAGATCGACGACCCCGCCCGCGAGCTCGAGTCCTGGAACTACTACTCCCTGGGCGTGGGGGAGCCGCGTCCCATCTCGGCCGGGCACGGCCACGGCACGGGAGACCTCCTCGACGAGGTCGTCGCCGTGCTCCCGGACGAGGAGGACGAGGAGGGGCCGGCGGACGACGCCCTCAACGTGGCCATCATCGGCCGTCCCAACGTGGGCAAGTCCTCGCTCGCGAACCGTCTGACCAAGAGGAACCGCTCCATCGTCTCGGACGTCGCGGGCACCACGCGCGATGCCATCGACAGCATCATCGAGTGGAAGGGCACGCGCATCCGCCTCGTCGACACCGCGGGCATGCGCAAGAAGAACCTGGTGCACGAGGACGTCGAGTACTACAGCCTGGTCCGCGGCCTCGAGGCCATGGACCGCGCCGACGTCTGCATCCTGGTGGTGGACGCCTCGGTGGGCGTCACCGAGCAGGACCAGAAGCTCGTGGGCATGGCGGTGGACCGCGGCTGCGCCCTCGTGGTGGCCCTCAACAAGTGGGACCTCGTCACCACCGAGAAGCAGCGCGACGACGTGGCGGCCACCCTCGCCCAGCGCCTCTCGTTCGCCCCCTGGGCGCCCTCGGTCAACATGAGCGCCCTCACCGGGCGCGCCACCGACAAGATCCTCGAGGCTGCGGTCAAGGCGGCGGCGAACCATGCCTGCCAGCTCAAGACCTCGCAGCTCAACGCCCTCCTCACCCAGATCCGCGAGGGCGGGCACACCGTCACCGACAAGGGCCGCCGCCTCAAGGTCCACTATGGCGTGCAGACCGGCCAGAGGCCTCCCGTGCTCACCTTCTGGTGCAACGCGCCGGACCTCGTGGACGACAACTACGAGCGCTTCATGGAGAACCGCCTGCGCCAGGCCTTCGACCTCACAGGAACCCCCGTCAGGCTCAAGTTCCGCCTGAGGGAGGAGGGGCGCAGATGAGCCCGCTCGCCCTGGCGACCGCCGCCTGCATGCTCGCGTCCTTCCTCGTCTGTGGCATACCCTTCGGCCTGCTCATCGCCAAGGGCTCGCGCGAGCACGTGGACGTGCGCACGGTGGGCTCGGGCAACATCGGCATGACCAACGTCGCGCGCTCCGCGGGTGCCGCTGCGGCGGCGCTCACCCTCGCCTGCGACGCGGGCAAGGGCATGGCGTGCATGCTCCTCTCGCACCTCGCGCTCTCCGATTTCGTGTTTGGGGGAGACTGGGCCGCCGCGGGCGTGGAAACCCCCTTCGGCTGGGCCCTCGCCCTGGTCTACCTCAGCTGCGTCATGGGACACGTCTTCTCCCCCTACCTGGGCTTCAGGGGAGGCAAGGGCATATCGGTCGGCTTCGGCGCGGCCCTGGGGCTCCACTGGCCCCTGGCGCTCGCCATCCTCGCCGTGTTCTTCGTCCTCGCCATACCCTCGCGCTACGTCTCGCTTGGCTCCGTCGCCGCCGCTGCCGCCCTTCCCGTGGTGGGGGCCCTCATGGGCTTCGGACCCTGGGTGGAGCTGCCCTTGGCCGTCACCGCGGTCGTCGTCATCTGGTCGCACCGCACCAACCTGAGGAAGCTCGCCAGGGGAGAGGAGCGTCGCTTCAGCGTGCATCGCGGCTCGTCCGACAAGCGCGACGAGGAGGGGGAGTCGCGATGAGCGGGAGGGTCGCCGTCATCGGCACGGGGTCCTGGGGCACGGCGGCGGCCGGCCTCGTTGCGGGGCATGCGGACGAGGTCTGCATGCTCGCCCGCTCCGATGAGGTGGCCCGCTCCATCAGCGAGCTCCACCGCAACCCGCGCCACCTCAGCTCCTACGAGCTGCCCGCGAACGTCCGTGCCACCACGAACGCCGCAGAGGCGCTCGCCGGGGCGGGCCAGGTCCTCGTGGCGGTGCCCTCCTCCTTCCTGAGGGCCACCCTCGCGTCCTGTGCGGCCGCGGTCCCCGACCCCGCCGGGCTCCTGGTGCTCACCAAGGGCATCGAGCCGGGCAGCCACCTGCTCATGACCGAGGTCGTGGCCCAGGAGCTGGGGCATCCCCGCCGCATCGCCGCGCTCTCGGGCCCCAACCACGCCGAGGAGATCTCGCGCGGGATGGTGTCCGCCGGCGTCGTCGCGGCGGAGGACGAGACCCTCGCCCGCGACTTCCAGCGGCTCCTCCACTCGACCAGCTTCAGGGCCTACCGCTCCCGGGACGTGCGGGGCGTCGAGGTCTGCGCCGCCGTCAAGAACGTCATCGCCATCGCGTGCGGGGTCTGCGCCGGCCTGGGCATGGGCGACAATGCGCTCGCCGTCCTCATGACCCGCGGCCTCGCCGAGGTGGGGCGCATAGTGAGCGCCCTGGGTGGCGACACCCTCACCTGCATGGGGCTCGCCGGCATGGGCGACCTCGTCGCCACCTGCACCTCGCGCCACTCGCGCAACCGCAGCTTCGGCGAGGCGTTCGCCGCGGGCGAGACGCTCGAGTCGTACGAGGGCCGTACCCGCATGGTGGTCGAGGGTGCCCGCGCGGCGGTGAGCGTCTGGGAGCTTGCGTGCGAGATGGGCATAGAGACCCCCGTGACCCATGCCGTACACGCTATCCTGTACGAGGGAGTCAGACTCGAGGAGGCGGCCGGGCTCCTCTTGGACCGCGGGCCCAACGAGGAGTTCTACGGTCTCCGCACAAACGAATAGGGGATGTGCTGATGCTTGACCATGACGTGAGGGTGGCGCCGTCGCTGCTCTCGGCAGACTTCACCAGGCTCGCGGACGAGCTCGACGACATAGCCACGGCGGACCTCCTCCACTTCGACGTCATGGACGGTCACTTCGTGCCCAACCTCTCGTTCGGCGTGGGGGTCCTCTCGCAGGTCAAGCGTGCCACGGACCTTCCCGTCGACGTGCACCTCATGGTCTCGAACCCCGAGGAGTGCGTTCCCTGGTACCTCGACGCCGGCGCCGACGTGGTGAGCTTCCACTGGGAGGCCCAGACGCACGCCCGGAGGCTCGTCTCGCTCATCCACGAGGCGGGGGCCAAGGCGGCCGTGGCGCTCAACCCCGCGACCCCCGTGTCCTGCCTCGAGGAGCTCGTCGACGAGCTCGACATGGTGCTGGTCATGACGGTCAACCCCGGCTTCGGGGGCCAGGGCTTCATCGAGGGCTCCCTCGCCAAGCTCCGCCGCCTCAAGGCCCTCTGCTCCGCCCATGGCGTGAGCCCCAGGGTCGAGGTCGACGGGGGCATCTCGGCCGGGAACGCCGCCGCCGTGGCGGCGGCGGGAGCCGACGTGCTCGTGGCGGGAAGCGCCGTCTTCGGCGCGCAGGACCGCGTCCAGGCCATCCGGTCCATCAGGGACGCGGCCCTAGGCGGACTCGCGAGGCGCGCCTGATGCCGTCCGATGCCCCCCTCTACCTCGACTACGCCGCCTCGGCCCCGCTCTGCGACGCGGCGCGCGAGGCCGAGCTCGACTACGAGTCCTCCCGCATCGCGGGGGCGAACCCCAACTCCCTGCACAGCCTGGGCCGCGAGGCCGCCCGCGCCCTCGACGGCGCCCGCCGCGACCTCGCCCGCTGCCTGGGCGGCGGCTTCAGGCCCATGGACGTCACCTTCACCTCGGGCGGCACCGAGTCCAACAACCTCGCCCTCCTCGGCATGGCCGAGGCGGCACGCGAGAGGGACCGCAGGCGAACCAGGGTCCTGGTCTCCGCCATCGAGCACGACTCGGTCCTGGACGTCCTGCCCCCGCTGAGGGGCCGCGGCTTCGAGGTCGGGCTCGTGAGTCCCGACCGCCATGGCGTCGTCACCCCCGAGGCGGTGGGCGAGCTCCTGGGCCCGGACGTGGCCCTCGTCTCGGTCATGTGCGCCAACAACGAGACGGGCGTGGTGCAGCCCGTGGCCGCCATCGCGCGGAGGGCGCACGCGGCCGGCGCCCTCATGCACACGGACGCAGTCCAGGCCTTCGCCAGGATCCCGCTCGAGCTCGGGGACGTGGACGCGGTCTCCCTCGCCGCCCACAAGATCGGCGGCCCGGTGGGCGTGGGGGCGCTCGCCCTGCGCAGCCGCTGCCCGCTCAGGCCGCAGTCCTTCGGGGGCGGCCAGGAGCAGGGGAGGCGCGCGGGCACGCAGGACGTGCGCGGCGCGCTCGCCTTCGCCGCCGCCGCCCGCTCCTGCTCGGACGGGCTCTCCGAGCGCCGTCGCCTCGTCGCCTCCCGCGCCCAGGGCCTCTACGACCGCCTCTGCGCCCCCGGAACCGGCATCGAGGCGAGCGTCTCCCCCCAGATGGACGAGGGGCGCCTGCCCGGCATGGTCTCGCTGCTGGTGCCGGGCGTCGACTCCGAGACCCTGGTCCTCTCGCTCGACGAGGCGGGGTTCGAGGTCTCGGCCGGGTCTGCCTGCTCGTCGGGATCGCTGGACCCGAGCCACGTGCTCTCGGCCATGCGGATACCCCGCGAGCTCGCCCTCTGCTCCCTGCGCGTGTCCTTCGACGAGCGCGTGGGGGAGGACGACCTGTCGCGCTTCGCGGACGCCCTGCTCGCCCTCGTGTGCAAGAAGGCCGGGGCGTAGCGGACCGCCTCGCGCGACAGCAAGCCCGCCGGCACGAACCACCTGCGACCAAACACCATGCCCCCAAGGAGGCGGCACATGAAGGAATCCCAGGCACTGCTCAGGCTCCAGGAGATCGACCTCCAGCTCCTCAGGCTCAAGCGACAGCTCTCGGCCATGCCCCAGCAGAAGAAGCTCCAGGCCATCGCCCAGGCCAAGCGCAAGCTCCAGGGCGAGCTTGCCAGCATAGTGGGCCAGCGCAAGGACAGCGAGATGGACGTCGAGGACTCGGAGGCCGCGCACGACAAGTTCGTCGTCCTCATGGACGAGGTCAAGGCCCAGGCGGCGGAGCGCCAGGCGGACTACCGCCAGCTCACCGACCTCGAGGCGCAGCTCACCTCCCTTGCCAAGAGGCTCGAGAAAATCGAGTTCACGCATGGCGAGAAGGTCGAGCTCCGCGACCGCCTGCGCAAGGCGGAACGCAACGCCCGTGGCGTCATGGCGCGCCTGGACGAGGAGGCGGCCTCCCAGCAGGAGGCCTTCGAGCGGGCGTCCGCGGACCTCATGGCCGAGGTGCGCAAGCTCGCGGCCGAGCGCAAGTCCGTCGTCGCAGACCTCTCGGGCGAGGTGCTCGCGCGCTACGAGGCCGCCTCGAGGCGCTTCGGGGGCCTCGCCGTGGAGAGGCTCGCGGGCAACCTCCCCTCGGTCTGCCGCGTCAAGCTCCAGCCCAGCCAGTTCTCGGACCTCAGGCGCGCCGGCGCAGAGGTGACCGAATGCCCCTACTGCCACCGCATGCTGGTGTTCGAGGGGGCCTCCGATGAGGTCGAGTAGGGTCCTTCTCGCCGTGTGCGGCGGGATCGCCGCGTACAAGGCGGTCGAGCTCATGAGGGGCCTCCAGAAGGCGGGCTGCGACGTGCGCATCGTCATGAGCGAGGACGCGACACGCTTCGTGGGCCCCACGACCTTCGAGGCCCTCTCGGGACATCCCGTCACGACGAGCCTCTACGGCTCAGGGGAGGGCCCGATCCCCCACGTCGAGCTCGCCGACTTCGCCGAGCTCGCGGTGGTGGTCCCCGCCACGGCCAACGTGATGGCCAAGATGGCCGCGGGGATGGCGGACGACGCGCTCTCCACCACGCTCCTCGCGTTGGGCTGCCCCGTGCTGGTCGCCCCCGCCATGAACCTGCGCATGTGGCAGGCCCCGGCAACCCAGGCCAACCTCGCCACCCTGCGCTCGCGCGGGGTGCGCTTCGTCATGCCCGACTCCGGCAGGCTCGCCTGCGGCGCCGTGGGCACGGGCAAGCTCGCGCCCGTCGGGCAGGTCCTCGCGGCCGCCCTCGACCTCCTGGGCGGGGAGGCGCGCGACCTCGAGGGCCTTTCCCTCGTGGTTACGGCGGGGCCCACGCACGAGGCCATCGACCCGGTGCGCTACATCGCCAACGCATCGAGCGGGAAGATGGGCTTCGCCCTCGCACGCGAGGCGGCGAGGAGGGGCGCCTCCGTCACGCTGGTGGCAGGGCCCGTCTCGCTCCCCACGCCCGAGGGGGTGAGGCGCGTGGAGGTGGTTTCCGCCGCCCAGATGCACGATGCCGCCCTCGCTGCCTTCGACGGCGCGGACGTGGCGGTGTGCGCCGCCGCCGTGGCGGACTACACCCCTGCCGAGCCCGCGGACCACAAGCTCAAGAAGGCAAGGGAGCCGCTCGACTCCATCCGCCTGGTGCGCACGGCGGACGTCCTGGCCGAGCTCTGCGCCCGCAAGGGACGGCGCGTCGTGGTGGGCTTCGCCGCCGAGACCGACGAGCTCGTCCCCAACGCCCGCGCGAAGCTCCGCGCCAAGGGAGCCGACCTCATCGTGGCCAACGACGTCTCGCGCGCGGACTCGACCTTCGGCTCCGAGACGGACGCCGTGACGCTGGTCGACGCCTCCGGCGAGCTCGAGCTTCCCTGCCTGCCCAAGGACGAGGTGGCGCGCCGCGTCATGGACCGCGTGCGCGAGCTTGCCCTTCCCCGGGACCAGGGCTAGGGGGCGCGCATGGGAATCCTCATAGGGCTCGAGCGCGTCGACATGGAGTGGCCCAACAAGCGCGTGCTCGAGGGCCAGACCATCGGCATAGACGAGGGCGACCGCATAGGCATCGTGGGCAGGAACGGAGACGGCAAGTCAACCTTGCTCGAGCTCATCGCGCGCGAGGTGGAGCCAGACGCCGGCGCCGTCACCTGGAGGAACGGCATCAGCGTGGGCGTCCTGGGCCAGTCGGACGCTCTCACGGACGACGAGACGGTCGAGCATGCCGTGGTGGGGGAGCAGCCCGAGTACGTCTGGGCCTCCGACCCCCGCGTGCGCGGCGTCATCGACGAGCTCCTGGGGGACATCGACTGGCACGCCCGCGTGGGCGAGCTCTCGGGCGGGCAGCGTCGCCGCTGCGACCTTGCGCGCGTGCTCGTGGGGCGCTGGGACGTCCTCCTCATGGACGAGCCGACCAACCACCTGGACATGCAGGCGATTGGCTGGCTGGCCGACCACCTCAAGGGGCGCTGGCCCCAGGGGCAGGGGGCGCTCCTCCTGGTGACGCACGACCGCTGGTTCCTCGACGAGGTCTGCGACCACATGTGGGAGGTCCACGACGGCGCCATCGACCCCTTCGAGGGCGGCTACTCGGCCTACGTGCAGCAGCGCTTCGAGCGCCAGAGGCAGGCGGCCGTCATGGAGGAGAGGCGCCAGAACGTCCTGCGCAAGGAGCTCAACTGGCTCGCCCACGGCGCCAAGGCGCGCTCGAGCAAGCCCAAGTTCCGCATCGACGCGGCCATGGAGCTCCTCGCCGGCGACCCGCCCCTGCGCGACACCGTGGAGCTCAGGCGCATGGCGGTGAGCCGTCTGGGCAAGCAGGTCATAGAGATGAGGGGAGCGTCCTTCTCGTATCCCGGCTCGGACGCCCCCGTCGTCTCGGGCGTCGACTGGATCGTGGGACCGGGAGACCGCTTTGGCATCCTGGGAGAGAACGGCGCCGGGAAGTCGACGCTCCTCTCGCTCATGACGGGCAGGCTCCGTCCCAGCTCGGGGAGCGTGAGGATCGGCGCCTCAGTGCGCTTCGGCATCCTCTCACAGAACCTCGGGAGACTCTCCGAGAGGGACGGCTGGCGGGTCCAGGAGCTCCTCTCGAGCTACAAGAGCTACTACGTGGTGGACGGCAGGCAGCAGAGCCCCGAGCAGCTGCTCGAGCGCCTGGGCTTCGACCGTCGCGAGTTCGCGAGCTTCGTGGGCGAGCTCTCGGGTGGCCAGCGCCGCCGCCTCGCCATCATGTGCGTCCTCATGGAGGAGCCCAACGTCCTCGTCCTGGACGAGCCCGGCAACGACCTCGACACCGACATGCTGGCCGTGCTCGAGGACCTTCTGGACGGATGGCCCGGCACGCTCCTGCTCGTGAGCCACGACCGCTACCTCATGGAGCGCGTGACCGACGACCAGTTCGCCCTCCTTGACGGGCGGGTCCGCCACGTGCCAGGCGGCGTGGACGAATACCTGAGGCTCCTCGGCGAGCATGAGCCCGCCAACGACGGCGCACGGGCCCGCGTGGCGACGGCGCCCCCACCCGCTCCCGCCGAGGAGGGGGGAAAGGCGCGCCTCTCCAACGCCGAGCGTCGCGAGCTCAAGAAGCGCTACGATGCCGTGGGCCGCCGCCTCGAGCGGTTGGAGGGGGAGCCGGAGCGCCTCGAGGCAGAGATGGCGCAGGTGGACGCCTCGAACTACGAGGCCCTCATGGCGGCGCAGGCGTCGGTCGACGCGGCGCGCGCGGAGCAGGCCTCGCTCGAGGACGAGTGGCTCGAGCTCGGCGAGAGGCTGGGCATCGAGTAGGAAGAGGGAGGGAGATTCCACGTGCTGGAACTCCTGAGGAGGTATCTGGGGCCGTATCGCGCCAAGGCGGCCTTCGGCATGCTCGCAAAGGTCGTCGAGGTGGCCTTCGAGCTCCTCGTGCCGGTCATTGTGGCGTCCATGGTGGACGTCGGCGTGGCGCGGCACGACGGAAGGGCCATCGCCCTCAGGGGAGGGCTCCTCGTGGTCCTCGCCCTCGTGGGCTTCTGCTTCACGACGGTCTGCCAGAAGATGGCGGCACTGGTATCGCAGGGGATGGGGACCGACCTGCGCGAGGCGAGCTTCGCCAAGGCCGTGGGCCTCTCGGCCGTCGACGTCGACCGCCTGGGCCCCGCCTCGCTGGTCACGCGCATAACGAGCGACGTCAACCAGGTCCAGCTCGCCATCGCCCTGGGAATCCGCCAGCTCATACGCTGGCCCTTCCTGGGCGTGGGCTCCATCGTGGCCGCCCTCCTCATCGACTGGAGGCTCGGCCTGGTCTTCCTGGTCTGCACGCCCGTCATCGCCTTGGTGTTCTGGGCCGTGCTCTCGCGCTGCGTGCCCTACTTCCGGAGCATGCAGGAGAAGCTCGACCACATCTCGCTCCTGGTGAGGGAGGCCCTGGGCGGCGCGCGCGTGATGAGGGCCTTCCGCCGCGAGGACCACGAGCGCGGGCGCTTCCGCGTGGCGGCAGCCTCGCAGGCCGCGGACGCCATCGCGTCGGGACGTCTCTCGTCCCTGCTCAACCCCACGACGCTCCTCGTCATGGACCTGGGGGTCGTGGTCATCCTCTGGCTGGGCGGGGTGCGCGTCGACTCCGGCGCCCTCACCCAGGGGAAGGTCATCGCCTTCGTCAACTACATGACCCAGACCCTGCTCTCCATCGTCTACATCGCCAACCTCGTGGTGGTCTTCACCCGCGGCGCCGCCTCGGCGCAGAGGCTCGTGGAGGTGCTCGACTGCGAGCCGAGCGTGGTGGACCTCGCCAGCGGGCCGGTCGAGCCCCTGGCGGACGCCCCCGCCCTCGAGCTCGAGGGGGTCTCGTTCGCCTACCCGGGCGCGGCGGTGCCCGCCCTCGACGGCGTGACCCTCACGCTCGCGCGCGGGGGGAGCCTGGGGGTCATCGGCGGCACGGGCTCGGGGAAGTCGACGCTCGTCTCGCTCGTGCCCAGGCTCTACGACGCGGCCTCGGGCAGCGTCAGGGTCCTGGGGCATGACGTGCGGGAGTACCCCAGCGGACAGCTGCGCTCCCACGTGGGGCTCGTGCCCCAGAAGGCGGCGCTCGTCTCGGGCACCGTCCGCTCCAACCTCCTGTGGAGGAAGGGCGACGCGGGCGACGAGGAGCTCTGGTCCGCGCTCGCCACCGCCCAGGCCGAGGACTTCGTCCGCGACAAGGAGGGCGGCCTCGACGCCGTCGTCGAGGCCGGCGGGAGGAACTTCTCCGGCGGGCAGCTCCAGAGGCTGACTATCGCCCGCGCCCTGGTCGGCGAGCCCGAGCTCGTCGTACTGGACGACTCCGCCTCGGCCCTCGACCTCGCGACGGACGCCCGCCTGCGCGCGGCCCTCGCCCGCGACCTCTCGCAGAGCGCCCGCGTCATCGTGTCCCAGCGCGTGTCCAGCGTGCGCGGCTGCGACCAGATCCTCGTGCTCGACCACGGGCGCCCCGCGGGCCTCGGCACGCACGAGGAGCTCGTGGGGGGCTGCCCCCTCTACAGGGAGATCTGCCTCTCGCAGCTCTCCGAGAGGGAGGTGCTCGCCTGATGGCCAACCCATACCAGGCCGGGGGGTCCAGCGCCGGCCTCGTCTCGTCCGTCCGGGGAGGGGGCGCGTCCCTCTCGCCCAAGGGTGCCGGCGTGGCGGAGGGCCTCTCCGCGGGAGCGGTGCTCCGCAGACTGGGGCGCTACGTGGCCCCCCATGCCGCGTCGCTCGCGACCTCGTTCGTCGCGTCCATGGCCTCGGTGGCGCTGCAACTCTACGTCCCCATCCTCATCGGGCGGGCCATCGACGCCATGGCCTACGGTGGGGGCACCGCGGCGCTCGTCCCCGTGCTGAGGACGCTCGCCGCCGTGGTCGTCGCCGCTGCATCCTGCCAGTGGCTCTCGGGCTACTTCGTGAGCCGGCTCGCCTTCGAGACGGTGCGCGACCTGCGCGACGACGCCTACGACCACCTCTCGGACCTGCCGCTCGCGACCATCGACGCCCATCCCCACGGCGACCTCCTCGCTCGCGTGGTGGCCGACGCCGACGCGGTGGGCGACGGCCTCCTCCAGGGGCTCAACCAGCTCATGGGCGGCATCGTCACCATCGCGGGGACCATAGCCTTCATGTGCTCCATCTCGGTCCCCGTGGCGCTGGTGGTGGTGCTCCTCACGCCGGCCCTGGCCCTCGTCGCCTCTCTCATAGCCCGCCGCTCGTCCTCGAGCTTCGCCGCCCAGCAGGGCATCCAGGGCGAGCTGGGGGGCTACGTGGAGGAGGTCATGGGCAACCAGCGGCTCTTCACGGCCTTCGCCCGGGCGGACGGCGCACGCGAGCGCTTCGCCGAGATCAACTCCCGCCTCTACGAGTCGGGCGAGAGGGCCCAGTTCGTGAGCTCGCTCACCAACCCCGCGACGCGCGTCGTCAACAACGCGATCTACGCCGTCGTCGCAGTGGTGGGCTGCCTCTGCGTCATCGGCGTGGGCCCCAGCCCGCTCACCGTTGGCCAGGTGCAGAGCTTCCTCTCGTACGCCAACCAATACATGAAGCCCTTCAACGAGGTCTCGGCCGTGGTGGGCCAGGTGCAGGGTGCCTTCGCCTCCGCGCGCAGGCTCATCGAGCTCATGGACAGCGAGTCCCAGACCCAGGACGCGCCCGACGCCGCGGAGCTCGCCGACCCCAGGGGAGAGCTTGACCTGGAGGACCTGCGCTTCTCCTACGAGCCCGGCCACGAGGTCATCCACGGGCTCAGCCTCCACGTCCCCGCAGGCGGGCGCTTCGCCCTCGTGGGCCCCACGGGCTGCGGCAAGACCACCCTCATCAGCCTGCTGCTGCGCTTCTTCGACCTCGACTCCGGGCGCATCCTGGTCGACGGGCAGGACGTCTCGGGGCTCAGCGCCAGCAGCCTGCGCGCCGCCTTCGGCATGGTGTTGCAGGAGACCTGGCTCTTCGAGGGGAGCGTGCGGGACAACATCGCCTACGGACGTCCCGACGCCACCGACGAGGAGGTGGAGGAGGCGGCGAGGAGGGCCCACGCCCACAAGTTCGTCATGCAGCTTCCCCAGGGATACGACACCCCGGTGGGGGAGGGCGGCGGCAGCCTCTCGCAGGGGCAGCGCCAGCTCCTCTGCATCGCCCGCGTCATGCTAGCCGATCCCCCGGTGCTCCTGCTGGACGAGGCGACGAGCTCCATCGACACCCGCACCGAGCTGCAGGTGCAGGACGCCTTCGACCGCATGATGGTGGGACGCACCTCGCTGGTCGTGGCGCACCGCCTCTCCACCGTCCGCAACGCCGACTGCATCGTGGTCATGGACGCGGGCAAGATCGTGGAGATGGGCACCCACGACGAGCTCCTCGCCCGCGGCGGATTCTACGCCCGCCTCTATCAGAGCCAGTTCGCGCTCTCGTAGGCCTGCGCCCAGCTGCGGACGCGACGGGAGGGGACCCTCTCGCCTGGGGCCGTCCCTCCCACGGCCGCTACCGCTGGCGGCACGCCGGCTCCCCCGCATGCCACCAGCGACATAAGATGTCAACGCATGTGCCGCGTCAGGAGGGGGAAGCATGGAGAAGCGCTGGTATGACGTCGCCGTGGTCGGCGCGGGGGTGAGCGGTTGCGCCACGGCTCGGGAGCTCTCGCGCTACGATGCGAGCGTGCTGGTCCTGGAGGCGCTGGACGACGTGTGCTGCGGCACCTCCAAGGCCAACTCCGCCATCGTGCACGCGGGCTTCGACGCCGCCGAGGGCACGCTCATGGCGCGCCTCAACGTCGAGGGCAACGCGATGTTCCCCCAGCTCTCGCGCGACCTCGACTTCCCCTTCGAGCAGGTCGGGTCTCTGGTGGTCTGCCTGGACGAGGGGGCACGGCCCGACCTCGAGGCGCTCCTCGACCGAGGTGCCGCGAACGGCGTCCCGGGACTGCGGATAGTCGAGCGTGACGAGCTGCGCCAGATGGAGCCCAACGTCTCCGACGAGGCGGTCTGCGCGCTCTGGGCCCCGACGGGCGGCATCTGCGACCCCTGGGGCCTCTGCTGCGCGCTGGCGGAGAACGCCGCCGCGAACGGCGTCGAGTTCCGCTTCGACGCCAGGGTCGCCGCCATCGACCGCGACGAGGAGGGGCTCTGGCGCCTGCGGCTCGAGGGCGGCGGGGAGGTCGTTACGCGCACGGTGGTCAACGCCGCGGGCGTGCACGCCGACGAGCTGCACAACATGGTCTCGCCACGGCGCATGACCATCGTGGCGCGCCGCGGCGAGTACGAGCTCCTGGACACCACGGCAGGCGCGCACGTGCGCCACACCGTGTTCGCCCTTCCCACCAAGATGGGCAAGGGCGTGCTCGTCACCCCCACCACCCACGGCAACCTCCTGGTGGGACCCACCGCCGACGACATCGACGACAAGGACGACACGTCCACGACCCCCAGGGGAATGCGCTCGGTGGTCGAGAAGAGCGCCCTCACGGTGAAAGACGTCCCCTTCCGCGAGACCATCACCTCCTTCTCGGGCCTGAGGGCGCACCGTCCCGAGCACGAGTTCGCCATCGGGGAGGTTCATGGCGCCCCCGGCTTCGTCGACTGCGCGGGCATAGAGAGCCCGGGCCTCACGGCGAGCCCCGCCATCGGCGTCATGGTCGCCGGCATCGTCCGGGACATCCTGGGCCTCGAGCCCAAGGAGGGCTTCGTGGCGACGCGCAGGGGCTTCGTCGACCTGGACAAGGTCTCGCCGGACGAGTGGAACGCCCTCGTCGAGGGGGATCCCAGCTACGGGACCATAGTCTGCCGCTGCAGGAGGGTGAGCGAGGGGCAGATCCGCGACGCCTGCCATCGCGTTCCGGGCGCGCGCTCCGTCGACGGGGTCAAGCGTCGCGTGACGGCCACGATGGGCCGCTGCCAGGGCGGCTTCTGCTCGCCCCGCGTCATGCAGATCATCTGCGAGGAGGTCGAGGGGATGGACATGCTGCACGTGAGCAAGTCCGGTCCCGGCTCGGAGTACGTAGTGGGGCTCGCGAAGCAGCCCGTCGAGGGAGGCGAGGCTCGTGGCTAGCGCGGAGCGCCATGACGTGGTGGTGATCGGAGGTGGCTCCGCCGGCCTCGCCGCGGCGGTCGCGGCGCACGACGCGGGAGCGGGGGACGTCCTCGTGCTCGAGCGCGAGGGGCAGCTCGGCGGCATCCTCAACCAGTGCATCCACAACGGCTTCGGCCTCCACACCTTCAAGGAGGAGCTCACTGGGCCCGAGTACGCGGCGCGCTACGTGGCGCAGGCGACCGAGCGCAAGATCACCCACCTGCTCAGGACCACCGTCCTGGACGTCTCGGCCGACAGGGTGGTGACGGCCGTCAACGCCGAGCGTGGCGTCTTCCGCATCGAGGCCGGCGCCGTCGTGCTCGCCATGGGCTGCCGCGAGAGGCCGCGCGGCGCGCTCGGCATCGCGGGGACGCGCCCTGCCGGCGTCTACACCGCCGGCTGCGCCCAGAGGCTCGTCAACATCGACGGCTACCTGCCCGGGCGCGAGGTCGTGGTGCTGGGCTCGGGCGACATCGGGCTCATCATGGCGCGCCGCCTCACCCTTGAGGGGGCGCACGTCGCCTGCGTGGCGGAGCTCATGCCCTACTCGGGAGGCCTCAAGCGCAACATCGTGCAGTGCCTGGACGACTTCGGGATCCCCCTCTACCTCTCGCACACCGTCGTGGGTGTCGAGGGAAGGGGACGCGTCAAGGCGGTGACCATAGCTCGGGTGGACGAGGCCCTTCGTCCCATCCCAGGGACAGAGAGGCGCTATGAGTGCGACACCCTGCTCCTCTCGGTTGGGCTCCTGCCCGAGAACGAGCTCAGCCGCCAGGCGGGGGTCGAGCTGAGCCCCGTGACCCGCGGGCCTGTGGTGGACGAGTCCCTCCAGACCAGCGTCCCGGGCATCTTCGCCTGCGGCAACGTCCTGCACGTCCACGACCTCGTGGACTACGTGAGCGAGGAGGCTGCCGTCGCGGGGAGGTCCGCCGCGGCGTGGGCTCTGGGAGGGGGACGGGCGGCTGCCTCAGATGCCATGCCGACCGAGCACGAGCTCGTCTGCGGGGAAGGTGTCCGCTACACCGTCCCCGCGCACCTCTCTCCCCAGAGGATGGGGGAGAGGCTCACCTTGCGCTTCCGCGTGTCCGGCGTGTACCAGGACTGCCACCTGAGCGTCTATGCCGGTGAGCGGCGCATCGTGCACCGTCGCAAGCAGGTCGTCGCCCCCGGCGAGATGCAGGAGGTCGTGCTGCGGCGCGACCAACTCCAGGGGCTGCACGGGGGAGAGAAGATCCGCGTCCTGCTCGAGGAGGCATAGGTGCCATGGAGACCAGGGAACTCACCTGCATACGTTGCCCGAGGGGCTGCCAGGTCGAGGTGACGCTCGACGGCGACGAGGTCGTGGGGGTCAGGGGCAACGCCTGCCCCCGCGGTGACGCGTACGCGCGCAAAGAGGTCTGCGACCCCACCCGCGTCGTGACCACTACGGTGCCCGTGGGGGGGTCGGCAGTCGCCGCGGTGGTCTCGGTCAAGACGGCAGGCGACGTTCCCAAGGCGCGGGTGTTGGACGTCGTGCGCGCCCTCGCGGACGTGAGGCTCACGTCCCCCGTCCGCATCGGGGACGTGGTGCTAGCAGACGTCTGCGGCACGGGCGTGGACGTCGTGGCCACCAAGGACGTGTAGGCGGCGGGCGGCGGGAGCTCCCGTCACGCCTCCCAGCGGAAATGCGCGAGGTCGACCCTCCCGTCGGGGAGGAAGCCCACGCCCTCTCCCTCGAGGAGGTCCCTCTGCGCGTCTGGACCCCCGAAGGCGAAGCCCGGCGCGAGCCTGCCGTCCGCGAACACGACGCGGTGGCAGGGCACGCCTCCGGCCATACCGGGGCTCTGGTGCATGGCAAAGCCCACGTAGCGAGCGCGACACGGCTCGCCCGTCATCGCCGCGACCTGGCCGTAGGTGGCCACGCGCCCGCGCGGCACCTGTCGCACCACGTCATAGACGCGCCCGAAGAAGCCCTTGTCCGCCATGTCCGTCCCCCTGCCTCGCGCTGGAGCCGCCATCGTGCCCGTCGTCCCGGCGGTGGAGTCCGCATGGTGTTGGAAAAGCGACAGACATCGCGCGCGCCGGGAAATAGCATGCGTCCCAGTATCGTCTATCGAAGGGAGGGGCGCATGCACAACGTGGCGCTCGTGGAGGCCCAGAGCCTCAAGGACTATCTGAACGGCAAGCTCCAGAACGGCGATGCCGGCTTCGTGGGAGACCCCTTCGCGGGGGAGTTCGTCTCCTTCGTCATCAACCCCCACTCCGGCGAGTACACCGTCGTCTCCAAGGCGTAGCTCCCGCACGGGCCCTTGCCAGCGGCCGCATGCGGCGCCTCGGGCCCGCTGCCATCCCTGCGGTGGCGGCGGGCCCCTTGCGTCGGGGAGCGTCGTCCGTGGAGCATCGTCTTCCGTGCAGACTGCCGGCAGTCTGCACGGAAGGTCGGGGCAGTCTGGCGTCAGTCTGCGGCGAGCCCATTTTGGAACGTGGTCCCTCGTGCCCCTCATGTCGCGGCCCGTCCCCTAGCCTCTTCCCAAGGAGGACGAAGGGAGGGGCGTCTTGGGAGCGCGCGTCAGGAGGGGGAGGAGAAGGGCGAGGGCCCTGAGGCTGCGTGGCGGGGCGGTCTGTCTCGCCTGCGTGCTTGCGTCGTTCTGGCTGGGGAGGTCCCTCTCGCCCGGCGGGGTCCTTTCCGGCGTCGATGCAGTCGCTCTGTTTCGGGCGATCGTCCCTGGCTACGGGTTGAGGCGCCCGCACGCGAGGGTGCGGAGCGAGTGGGACGAACGGGCGAGTCCCGACTACTATCGCGTGGTCGGCCTCGCGCTCGTGGACGTGGAGCTCGCGGACGGGGAGGTCAGCTACGCGGAGCTGGATGACCTCGGGAGGTCCGGGCAAGCTGCCGCGAGGGTGAGTTGGGACATGGTCCGGGAGGGCACCTCTCGCCCAAGGGGGGACATGCAGGCCCTCAGCCCCTCGGGATGGGGGCACAACGAGAAGGTGGACATACCGCTGGCGCGCGGGAAGGCATACCACGGCTACTTCTGGAACCGCTCCCACCTCGTCGCGAAGTCACTGGGCGGGGCCGAGGTCGTCCAGAACATGGTGTGCGGCACGCGCATGCAGAACGTGGGGTCAAACGACGAGACGGGCGGCATGGCCTTCTGCGAGACGCTCGTGCGCGACTGGCTCGAGGCTCACCAGGAGGGGAGCGTCACCTACGTCGTCACCCCGCTCTACGAGGGCGAGGAGCTCGTTCCCCGCAGCGTGATCGTCGACCTGATGTCCAGTGACGGCTCGCTGGACCTCGAGGTGGAGGTGTACAACGCGGCGCGGGGATACCTGATCGACTACGCCACAGGCGAGTTCGAACGGGTGGGGGAGTAGGGTCCTGGCCCACAAGAGCCTGCGCGGACGCGGTCTCATGGAGGAAGGTAGGTCGTAGGATCGAATTGCTCGGTTATGTCACGCCTGATTGTGGAACACTTTTTTTCCTAACGCCTAAAATGGTAAGATGTACCAAATTTATTAATATATTTTGGTATATCTTACCATAGGAGGAAGCCACGAAGAAGGATGAGCTCATATCCCTCATGCAAGGTTGCGCAGGCCGAATCACCACGAAGCAGGCCCGGGAGGCGGGCTTCTCTTCGAGCATGCTCCAGCTGCTCGTCTCGCAGGGGGTCGCGGTGCTCGAGAGTCGTGGGGTGTATGCCCTTACGGAGACGCCGCCGGATGACTTCGCCGTAATCGCGCTGAGGTGGCCGAGGGCGGTGTTTCGCTGCAGCAGCTCGCTCTACCTGCACGGTCTGGTGGACTTCGTCCCCGGTGTGTACGAGGTTGCACTCCCGCGGGGCTACAAGGAGGGACACATAATGGAGGAGTTTCCCAACTGCCTCGTCACGCACGAGAACGAGGCGCTTTACGGCCTTGGGGTGG
Source organism: Olsenella phocaeensis (assembly GCF_048189965.1). Classification (NCBI taxonomy): domain Bacteria; kingdom Bacillati; phylum Actinomycetota; class Coriobacteriia; order Coriobacteriales; family Atopobiaceae; genus Olsenella; species Olsenella phocaeensis. The sequence continues at coordinate 38,542 of NZ_DBEZHV010000006.1, forward strand.
CCTCCGGGCATTCTCCCACCGGAACTCCGCTCGCCCTCCACGACTGCGAGCGTAGCATCTGCGACCTGGTGCTCTCCCGCAGACGTGATGAGGCCGACGCGCAGCTTCTGGGCCAAGCGATGGGCTCGTACTTCTCCTTGCCAAACAAGGATCTTCCCCGGCTTGCGCGATACGCCAACGCCATGGGTATCTCGCCTGAGCTTCAGACCTACCTGGAGGTGCTCTCGTGACCATCAAGAGCGACGCGAGCCTGCGTGGCAAGGCGAAGGCACTCGCCAAGGAGCATGGACTGTCAGCCCAGGAGCTGATGCAGCGCTACTTCTTCGAGCACTTCCTGATGAGGCTCGAGAGGACTAGGTATCGCGAGCACTTCGTCATAAAGGGTGGTCTTCTGCTTTCTGCCATGTTGGGCGTGGCCCAGCGAACGACCATGGATCTCGATGCAACGGTGCGGGCAATGAAGCTTGACGCGGAGAACCTCTCGATAGCAATAGAGGAAATCTGCGCTGAAGATCTGGACGACGATGTGACCTGCAAGCTCGAGAGCGTAGAGCCCATTCGCGAGGATGACGACTACGGTGGATTGCGAGCCCACCTCATCGCCTCCTTCGGACGCATGAGGACGCCACTCAAAATAGACGTCACGACGGGTGACGTTATTACCCCGCATGAGGTTGAGTATGAGTTCCCGACTCTTTTCGAGGAGGGCACGATTCATGTGATGTCGTATCCCCTCGAGACGTGCATCGCAGAGAAGTTCGAGTCGATTGTCAAGCGTGGTGCCGCGACGACCCGCGCCCGCGATTTGTACGACCTTGCGACCCTCACGAGACTGTACGAACGGGAAATCAGGTGGGACGTCCTCGCGAACGCACTGCGTCGTACGTCCGAGCACCGAGGGGCCTGGCACATGATGAGAGACTACGAGCGCGTGAGTCGCGAAATAGAGAATTCGACAGAGATTGCACGAATTTGGAAGGCATACGTGAGGCTTAACCCCTACGCCGCGGTCGTGACGGCGGAGGACTCAATGCGGTGTGTCCGTGAGATCGGCAGGATTCTGGAGCTGTAGGGACAGATTCGACAGCAAGTGGTGTTCCCCGATGCGCTCATGCATGGCGCATAAATCAGTGGACGCTCGCCGATTCGAAAACAGGTGAAAAGGGGCAGCAGATTTTGGCGCACGCCCGACGTAGAGCCACATGCCCCTTGGTACATACAAAAAACAGGTCAAAGGCTCTTAACCTCTGACCTGCTATTTTCTGGTCGGGTGGACTGGATTCGAACCAGCGACCCCTTGACCCCCAGTCAAGTGCGCTACCAAGCTGCGCCACCACCCGCTATGTCTGCCACGCGGTGACCCACGCAGCGCTTGTGCATAGTAGCACTATCCCGCGAAGCAGTTCAAGCGAGAATTTCGAATCTCCTCTCGCCTGCGGACCGATGCGGGAAGGGGTGCCTAGATTCCCAGCAGCTCCCGCTTCTTGAGGTCGAACTCCTCCTCCTTGTGCCCATCCATTGTGGTCGCAGACGCGCTGCCCGTTTGGGGAGGGGACGGACTCTGACAAATTTTTTGCTGACATCCGTCGGGGCATCTGATAAGATGCTAGCGCGCTAAGGGCGATTGGCTCAGGGGTAGAGCACTTCCTTCACACGGAAGGGGTCGCTGGTTCGAATCCAGCATCGCCCACCACGAGAAACGTGGCGGCGGCTTCGGTCGCCGCCTTTTTCATAGGGGCCCATGGCGCAACGGTTAGCGCAGGGGACTCATAATCCCTGGGTTGCAGGTTCGAATCCTGCTGGGCCCACCACAAGAGCAGCAGGCCAGCGACGCATTTGCCGTTGGCCTGCTTTTTCGACCCTCCGCCTGCCCATGGATGACGCCAGCGCCTCTCGCGAAGACAGCATTCTGTGCAGAATGCTGTCGATTTTGGCGTTTGGCCTGTTGAGGGGCGAGAAAGACAGCAAATCTCACAGAATGCTGTCTTCGGCGCCGCCTTCCGTACTGTCACCGCGCTGTCTTCAGCGCCACCCTTCGCGCCCGCCGCCAGGCCCCCGCCCCCATCCGCGTTGCGGCTACAATCGACTTCCAACGCAGGCCTCGCCTGCAAGGCAACAACGACACGGCAACGGGAGGGAGGGACGACATGCCATACGCCTACGCCTCGGTCGCGCTGGACATCCCCACGCGGGCGATAGACGGCTGCTACAGCTACGTCATCCCTCCCGAGCTCTCGACGTCCTGCGCGGTGGGCGCCACCGTCCTCGTGCCCTTCTCACATCGCAACGTGGTGGGCTACGTCATGTCGGTGTCGGACGAGCCTCCCGCGGGCGTCGCCGCGCACAAGCTCCTCGGCATCGCGCGCGTGCTGGCAGACTCCGCCTTCGACGAGGTCTCGGCCCGGCTTGCCACCTGGATGGCGCACGAGTACGGCTGCACCCTCTGCGACGCCGTCCGTCCCTTCCTCGCCCCCGGCCAGACGGTCCGCGTGCGTCGCAGGGGCTCGGACGACCCCTGGGAGCTCGTATGCGAGAAGAGCGGGCCCGTCGACGAGCGCTGGGCGTCCCTCACCCCCAAGGCCGAGGACTGGCGCCCTCGCGCCAACGCCTCGCGCCAGCGCCAGGTCATGGAGGCCCTCGCCTCCGGCCCGCTTCGTCTGGCGGAGCTCTCGGCCACGATGCCGGGGAGCGTCGCCGCGGCGCAGGCCCTCGCCCGCCATGGCGTCGTCCAGATAGAGGAGAGGCGCCGCGTGCGCGGGACGACGGGAACCACGCTCTCGAGCGCCGTCGCCCGCCGGCCCGAGCGCCTGACCCAGGGCCAGCGGGACGCCCTCGCAGAGATCGCCCGTGCCACCGAGGCCGGCGCCGGCGACGTCGTCCTGGTGGACGGCGTGACGGGCTCCGGCAAGACCGAGGTCTACCTCGCCGCCATCGAGCGCTGCGTGGGGCAGGGGAGGGGCGCCATCGTCCTCGTGCCCGAGATCTCGCTTACCGCCCAGACCGTGGGCCGCTTCCGCTCGCGCTTCGGCGATGACGTCGCGATCCTGCACTCGAGGCTCTCTGCTGGGGAGCGCTTCGACCAATGGGACCTGGTGCGCCAGGGCAGCGTGCACGTCGTGGTGGGCGCCCGTTCCGCGCTCTTCGCGCCCGTGTCGGACCTGGGGCTCGTGATCATCGACGAGGAGCACGAGCTGTCCTACAAGCAGGAGTCGGCCCCCCGCTACCATGCCCGCGAGGTCGCGGCCCGCCTCGCCCGCCTGCGCGGCTGCCCGCTCGTCCTGGGGTCGGCCACCCCCTCGCTCGAGAGCCTCCTGCGCTGCCGCCAGGGCTCGCACGCCGGGGTGTCGTGGACGCGCGTCCCGATGCCGGAGCGTCCGGGCTCGGCTGTGCTTCCCCGCGTCCGCGTGGTGGACATGACGCAGCAGTTCGCCGGGGGCAACAAGTCGATCTTCTCGGCACCCCTGAGGGACGCCCTGGAGGGCGTGGTCCAGCGAGGGGAGAAGGCCGTCCTCCTCCTCAACCGCCGAGGCTTCGCCAACTTCCTCATGTGCCGCGACTGCGGCTGCGTGCCCGAGTGCCCGCACTGCTCCACCTCGCTCACCTACCACGAGCGCACGCACTCGCTGATGTGCCACAGCTGCGGCAGGAGCTGGCCGGTCGTCGCCTGGCCCAACCCGGCCACGACCTGCCCCAACTGCGGCAGCCGCTACCTGGCGGCCTTCGGGGTGGGCACCCAGCGCGTCGAGGACGAGCTCTCGCTGCTCCTGGGCGGGCGGGCCCAGGTGATTCGCATGGACGCGGACACCACGCGCGGGAAGGGGGACCACCAGCGGCTGCTCGAGGAGTTCGACGCCGCGGAGTGCGCAGTGCTCGTGGGCACCCAGATGATCGCGAAGGGGCTGGACTTCCCCGAGGTCACGCTGGTCGGCGTCATCAACGCGGACACCACGCTCAAGCTGCCCGACTTCCGTGCGGGCGAGCGTACCTACGACCTGCTCGAGCAGGTGAGCGGGCGCGCCGGCAGGGGGGAGGTCCCGGGGGAGGTCATCATCCAGACCTACTGGGCGAGCCATCCCGCCATCCGGGCCGTGGCGGACCACGACAGGTCCCTCTTCCTCGAGCCCGAGCTCAGGGACCGCGAGGAGGGCAACTACCCGCCCTACTCGCGGCTGGCCAACGTCGTCGTCTGGGGGAGAAGCGCCCCCGCCGTGACGGGGGCGATTGCCTCCCTGGCCCACGCCGTCCGCCAGAGGGTGGAGGGGAGGCGGGGATGGGAGGTGCTGGGTCCCACCGACTGCCTCAAGGCCCGCGTGAAGGACCGCACCCGCCGGCACCTGCTCGTGAAGGCCCCCCTGGGCTCCGAGCCAGGGGAGCTCCTGCAGTCCTGCGTGCGGGGGCTGGACGTCCCCCGCGGCGTGAGCGTCGCCATCGACGTGGACGCGTACGACCTGATGTAGGGTCCCTGGCCCCATGCGACGGCGGTTTGGGAGGCATGTCGCTGGGGTAGTAACATAGCCTGGACAAAGCGTGGCGCCCCCGGCGCCCCCCACATAGCAAGGAGCCATGCAATGAGTGCACTGGAAGACATCGTCTGTGCCCCTGACGGGCGGCTCAAGACAGAGTGCGCGCCCATTGAGGCCATCGACGAGCGCATCAAGAGGCTCGCGCGCCGCATGCTGGACGACATGTACGCCGCCGACGGCTGCGGCCTGGCGGCACCCCAGGTCGGCGAGCTCGTCCAGATGGTCGTCATAGACGTCGACTACTCCGGCCCCAACGGCAAGAACCCCTACGTGCTCATCAACCCCAAGATCGTCGTCGCAGACGGCGAGGAGCGCGAGACGGGCGAGGGCTGCCTGTCGTTCCCCGGCATCACGGTTCCCGTCAGGCGACCCAGCCACGTGGTGGTCCAGGCCCTCAACCTGGACGGGGACCTCATGCAGTACGAAGCCCGCGACAACCTCATGGCCGTCTGCCTCCAGCACGAGATCGACCACATCCACGGCGTGACCATGGTCGACCACCTGAGCGCCGGCCAGCGCATCGCCGCCATGAGGGCCTATCAGGAGGCCACGGCCGCGGGCGCCCGTCCCGGCGACGTCTCCGTAGACTAGTCGGAAGGGGAGCCGCAGATGCGCCTGGCATTCATGGGCACGCCAGACTTCGCCGTGCCCCCCCTCAGGAAGCTCGCCGCCGTCCATGAGGTCGCGCTCGTCGTGACGCGGCCCGATGCCGTGCGCGGCCGCGGGAGGGCCCTCGTGCCCTCCGCGGTGAAGTCGGCGGCCCTCGAGCTCGGGCTCGAGGTGGCCGAGGCGAGGCGCGTGACGTCGGAGCTCCTCGATCGCCTGCGCGACCTCGACCTGGACGCCGTGGCCGTCGCGGCCTTCGGCTGCATCCTGCCCGACGAGCTCCTGGGCATCGCGCGAATGGGCTGCGTCAACGTGCACGGCTCGCTCCTGCCCCGCTGGCGCGGCGCCGCGCCCATCCAGAGGGCGGTGCTCGAGGGCGACGAGCGCGCGGGCATATCCATCATGCGCATTGTCCACGAGCTCGATGCCGGCGCCTACTGCAGGCAGGCGTCGGTCGAGGTGGGCGAGAAGCCCTGCGCGACGGTCATGTCCGAGCTTGCCGAGCTGGGGGCAGACGAGCTGCTCCTGGCCCTCGCGCAGATGGAGGACGGGACGGCCCGCTGGGTCGACCAGGACGAGTCGCAGGTGAGCTATGCCCGCAAGATCGACAAGCGAGAGATGCTCCTCGACCCGGCGGACGGCCGTCTGGCAAACCGCAGGCGCGTCCAGGCGTCCCTCGACGCTGCGCCGGCCCGCATGGCGCTCCAGGGCAAGGGGGTCCGCGTGCTCGACGCGCGCGTCTCTGGCGAGGCGCTATCCCAGGGTGGCGTGCTGGTCCGCAAGGGCCGCGTGTTCCTGGGCTGCTCCGACGGGGCCATCGAGCTCCTGCGGGTCAAGCCCGACGGCAAGTGCGAGATGGACGCCTCCGCCTGGGCGGCGGGACTCCAGAAGAGGGACCTTGGCTGGGGGCGCGCCTAGGCATGGCGAGGGCGACCGCCGCCAGGAGGGCGGCCCTGCGCCTGCTGGGCGAATGCCGGCGTCGCTCTGCCCGCGCGCGCGACCTCATGAGGGCCTCGGAGGGGCTTGACGCCCTCGAGCCCCGCGACCGGTCCCTTGCTACCCGCCTGGTGCTGGGCGTGACACGCTGCTCCGGCGGCCTTGACGGGGTCATCGACGGGCATCTCCGTCGTGGCACGAGGCTCGAGCCCCGGCTGCGTGACGCCCTGAGGGTCGCTGCCTTCGAGCTCCTCTTCCTCTCCACCCCCGCGCAGGCGGCCGTGAGCCAGGGGGTCGAGCTGACCCGCGAGGCGAGCCCCCGCGCCGCCGGCCTCGCCAATGCCGTCCTGCGCCGCATCGCGGAGGAGGACCGGCCCCGCCTGGCCGAGGCGCGCGACCGCCTCCATGCGGCCGCGGCCCCCGGAGGACGGCCTGTCGACGAGGGCTCCACCCCCGATTCCCCGGCAGGCGACATCTCGCTCGGTTGCTGCCTTCCCGGCTGGCTCTCCCGCGAGCTCGTTTCCTCCCTCGGCGCCTCCCGCGCCGCCGCCGTCGCGCTCGACTCCCTCGAGCCCTCCACGCCCTGCGTGGCCGGCAACCTCGTAGTGCAGGGCGAGGCCCCCTCTCGCCTGGCCCTCGAGGTGGCAGGACTCGCCCCGGAGCCGCTCCCGTGGCCGGGCGCCTTCAGGCTCGGCCGCCCGTCAGCCCTCGCTGGCTCCGGCCTGGTGCGCACGTCCGACGTCCTTCCCGCCGACCTCGCGGCGCAGGTCGTCGCCTGGCTCGCCTGCCCCCGGGGAGGAAGGCTCCTCGAGGTCGGCCAGGGCAGGGGCACCAAGAGCCTGCTCCTGCAGTCCGCCGCCAGGGCGCTCGACGTGGACCTTCGCATGGCCTGCGTGGAGAGCGACCCGCACAAGAGCACCTCGTCCGCACGACGCCTGGGGTCCGTGGGGCTTGCCGGGCGTGCGAGCTGCCACGCCCTGGACGGCAGGACCCTCTCGGGAGCCGACGAGTCGCTTCCCGAAGGGCTCAGGGGAGAGTTCCGCCTTGCCTTCCTGGATGCCCCCTGCTCGGGCAGCGGCACCCTGCGCCGCCATCCCGAGGTCGCCTGGTCGCTGGGGGAGGAGGCGGCCCTGCGCGAGCTCCCGAAGCTCCAGCTCGAACTCCTCGGGGCCGTGGCCCGTCGCGTCGAGGTCGGGGGATGTCTGGTCTATTCGACCTGCTCGGAGCTGAGACAGGAGGATGAGGACGTCGTCGCGGCGTTTCTCGCCTCGGACGTCGGGCGAGAATTCAGCCTCGCTGGTCCGCTGGACGCACCCGCCACGGGCGTCCTCGCCCCCGAGCAGCTCGCCCTGGCGCGCTCCATGCTCACCCCCGAGGGCTTCCTGAGGACCTCGCGCGCGAACCGGCTCGGCTCCCCGCTCTGTGACGGTCACTTCATGGCGCGCCTGTGCAGGTTGGGATAGCGGCTTCGGTTGACGGACGCACGAGAGGAGGCCCGTCCGGACAGCTGCCAGACGGGCCTCCTCCCCGCTCTTGCTATGGTGACGCGACCGCGACTCCGATTCTCCGTGGGAGTCGGGCGGCGACCAGGCGCGCTACTTCTTGCCCCTCTGGTCGGTGTTGTAGAAGCCGGATCCCGAGAAGACGATTCCCGAGCTGGAGAAGACCTTCTGGGCCTTGCTGCCGCACTTGGGGCAGCTGACGCTGGGGTGGGTGCTCATGGGATGCTCCACCTCGAAGCGGGTCCCGCACGAGGGGCACTTGTAGTCATAGCGAGCCATGTGAATCCTCCGGAAGAGTGCGTGCACAAAAAGCGGCCTCACGGCCACGTGGACTACTGTACCCAAGTGTGGCCGGCTCTTGCGCCGGGGCCGCCGCCGAGCGGCTGCTACCATGAATCCTGCAACCAGCGGCTGGGAGGGCTGACGCCATGCGCATAGACGGGGCGATCTTCGACCTGGACGGGACCATCCTCGACTCCGCGCCCATGTGGAGAGAGGCCGTCCTCGAGCTCCTCGAGGACGGGGGAGCGCCAGACCCAGGGCAAGTCTACGCGCAGGTCGAGTCGGTGCCCCTGGTCCAGATGTGTCGCCTTCTGCACGAGCGCTACGGAATGCGGGAGGAGCCGGAATGCATCCTTCGCGACCTGCGACGCAGGGCGCTCGAGGGGTATCGGCAGCGCGTGCGGCCCGTCGAGGGCGCGCGCGAGCTCCTGCTCGAGCTGCATGATGCGGGCATCCACCTCGCCGTGGCGAGCTCCACGAGCGCCGACCTCGTGCGCGAGGCGCTCGAGGTCCAAGGGTTGCTCGGGCTCTTCGAGCTCGTCGTCTCCGCAGAGGGGTGCGGCAAGGGCAAGGGCCATCCCGACGTGTACCTCGAGGCGGCGCAGCGCCTGGGCTGCGACGTCAGTGCCACCTGGGTCTTTGAGGACGATCCCCTCGGGCTGGGCTCCGCGCACCGGGCGGGCTTCCCCACGGTCTGCGTCTACAGCGAGGGGGGCGGGCGCGACCGCGCGCTCTGCGAGGACGCATCCACGATCTTCTCGCATGGGTACGTGGACGTCTCGCTGGCGTTGATCCGCGACCTCGAGCCCGTGCCCCCGCGCACGCGGGGCACCCTCAGGGCGCTCGTGGTGGACGGCTCCCCCGAACCGAGCTCGCCCGGCCTCGTGGCACGTCTCGCACGGGATGCCGACTACGTGGTCGCGGCGGACAGGGGTGCCGAGGCCCTCCGTGCCGCCGGCGTCGTGCCCGACGCCTTCTGCGGCGACTTCGACTCCGTGAGGGGCTCGGCCCGGGCCTGGGCGGAGGGGGTGGCGCGGACCAGGATCGCTTTCCCCTCGCAGAAGTACTCGACCGACCTCGCCATCGCCATAGCCTGTGCCCGCAACGAGGCGGCTCGCAGGCGGGAGGCGCTCGAGCTCACGCTCTGCTGCGCGTCGGGGGGCAGGAGCGACCACGCCCTGGCCGTCGTCGGCCAGCTCGCCTCCGCCGCCGACGCGCGGCCTCGCCTCGTGGAGGACGGCTTCGAGTGCCGCGTCCTCTCGCCGACGGGCCGGCCCAGCTGGGAGCTGGGTCCTGAGGCGCAGGGGCGCACGCTCTCTGCCATCGCCCTCTCCCCGGGCTGCGTGCTGAGCGAGCGGGGGCTCAGGTGGGAGCTCGACCATCGCGCGCTTCCCCTGCTTGGGGACGAGGGGGTGTCCAACGTCGTGTGCGTGCCTGACGCGAGCGTGACCTGCCACGAGGGGGTGCTGGCCGTCTTTCTCGTCAGCTAGGTCCGCGGCGGCCGTGGGGAGGGGTGCGCGACGCCCCGCGGGCAGCCGCCTGTGACGCACAAGAAAGGAGGCCCCGAGGGGCCTCCGAGGAATCGCCGGTATGTCGCGCGCCGCGCTACGCCTGGGCGACGGAGCGAGCCAGGTTGCCCTTCTTCAGGCAGCGGGTGCAGACGTTCTTCTTCTGCGGACGCCCGTCGACGACGACGGTGACGCGCTGGATGTTGGGCTTGAACTTGCGGGCGACGGTGCGGTGGGAGTGGCTGATGGAGCGACCAGCAACGGCGTGCTTACCGCAGATATCACATACCTTCGACATGTTTACGACCTCCATAGGGTGGCGCAAGGCGCCAGCAATTACCAAAAGCTGTCCAAATATAGCACAGGACCAGCGGCATGCAAGAACAAAGCGCGACAGCTTGTGTGCGTTTTGTAGCCAGACCACAAGACCTTTGGTGGCAGAGCATTCCGGGGGAGTCCGCCCCGTGTCACCGACGAAAGATACTAGCAGACGGGAGACGGGCTGCGGTGGCGTTCGCGTGGACTTTCCACGGCAGCGGCGTCGGGCTGTGGGCCGGGCGTACGGGTTGTCCTCCTGCGCCGCATGCCTCGCGTGCTAGACTTCTATGAATGAATGCGCCGGTCGAACATCGACCAAGCGAGAGGAGAAGCTATGGCAATGGTCGTCCCCGGAACCCTGAAGGTGTCCAACGACTGCATCGCCGACCTCGCGGGCTATGCCGCCCTCGAGTGCTACGGCGTGGTGGGCATGGCGGTCACCGACGAGCAGGAGGGCCCTGCCCACCTCCTTCCGACCTACCGCCTGCGCAAGGGCGTCGGCGTCTCCGCAGAGGGGGAGACCGTCAAGGTGGACCTCCACGTGGTCGTTGAGCAGGGCGTGAACATGGCGTCCGTGTCAGAAAACCTCGTGAGCGCCGTCAAGTTCATCCTCAGGCAGATTGCCGAGCTTGACAACGTCGAGGTACGCGTCCACGTCGAGGGGATGCGCACCGCCCGCTAGGCGTGCCCCACGATACGAGAGGAACCGAGGTTCTCCAGATCATGATTGCCAACACCATTCGCAGCTGCTTCCCCGTCGCCGCCAAGGTCGTCGCCGACAAGGCGAACGAGATCAACAAGCTCAACGTCTTCCCGGTCCCTGACGGCGACACGGGCACCAACATGTCCCTCACCCTGGGCACGGTGGTGAAGGAGGTCGAGTCGCTCCCCGCCAACGCCTCGGTGAACGACATCGCCAAGGCCATCACCCATGGCTCGCTCATGGGCGCCCGTGGCAACTCGGGCGTCATCACCAGCCAGATCCTGCGCGGCGTGGCCGAGGGCCTCACCGGCGCCAAGGGCCCGGACGCCACCACGGCGGACATCGCCTCGGCGCTGCGCAACGGCGTCAAGGTGGCCTTCAAGGCCGTGCGCAAGCCCGTCGAGGGCACCATCCTCACCGTGCTCAAGGACGTCTCGGCCAGGGCGGACCAGATGGAGAGGGCCAAGGCCACGCCCCAGGAGGCCCTCGACGCCATCGTGGTGGAGGCCTACGAGTCCGTCGCCCGCACCCCCGACCTCCTGCCCGTCCTCAAGGAGAACGGCGTCGTCGACTCTGGCGCCTTCGGCCTCGCGACCTTCATCGAGGCCTTCGTCAACGCCTACGAGGGCAAGGCGGGCGAGGTCTCGGACTTCGACACCAGCGTCACCCCCACGAGCGCCAAGGCGCAGGTCGCCAACGTCGTCGACATAGAGATCAACGACGACTGGGAGGGATCCGAGTTCCGCTACTGCACCGAGTTCCTCTTCCATGCCGACAGCCAGGACTTCGACGAGGAGGCCAACCTCAAGTACCTGAGCTCCATGGGCGACTGCGAGCTCCTCGTGGGCACCAACCCCGACTACAAGATCCACGTGCACACCAACAGGCCCGACCGCGTCCTGCGCCACATGCTGCACCGCGGCCAGATCTTCAACGTGTTCGTCCACAACATGGACCTCGAGGCACAGGAGCGCACCGAGGGCATCCGCGAGGACAAGGAGTCCTCGCCGCGCCACGCCGCCCCCAAGAAGGGCCTGGGCTTCGTGGCCGTCGCCGCAGGGTCCGGGCAGGCCGAGATCTTGCGCTCGCTGGGCGTCGACGTCATCGTGTCCGGCGGGCAGACCATGAACCCCTCCACGGCAGACATCCTCGAGGCCATCGAGGCCTGCAACGCCACGAGCGTCATCGTGCTTCCCAACAACGGCAACATCCGCATGGCCGCCGAGGCCGCCGTCAGCGCCTGCACGGACGTCGAGGCGGCGGTTGTCCCAACCAAGACCGTCCTCCAGGCCTTTGCCGCCATGTTCGCGGCGGACGCCGAAGAGGGACTCGAGGCCAACGTCGAGCAGATGGGAGAGGCCATCGGCACCATCCGTGACGGCGAGGTGACCACCGCGGTGCGCGACTCCGCCGCAGCGGACGGCACCCCCATCCACGCGGGCGACGTCATGGGCATCGAGGGGGGCGCCATCGAGGTCGTGGGCAGTGACGTGCGACAGGTCACCCTCGACGTCATCGCCCGCATGCAGGAAGAGGAGGAGGGGGACACCCTCACCATCCTCGCGGGCTCCGACCTCGGCGACGAGGCCTTCGAAGAGCTCGTGGCCGCCATCGAGGAGGCCCAGCCTGACCTCGAGGTCGACGCGCACCGCGGCGAGCAGCCCCTCTACCCGGTGGTCTTCTCGATAGAGTAAGCCTTGGCAGGAAGAGCAAGCGTTCCCACCTGTGCAGAGGTGGGCGAGCGCCTCTCGAGGACCTGTTCGCTCACGGACGACGCGTCGCGCCTGAGGTTCGTCTCGGGCGCGCGCCATGAGGCCTTGGCTCGCCTGGGCCTCGTCCGCGTCCGCGACGTCCTCCTACACCTGCCCCACCGCTACCTCGACTTCAGCAGGCTGACCAACATAGCCCTCGCGGACGTGGGGGATGACGCTACGGTCATCGCCACGGTGGACCGCGTTACGCTCAAACGCCCTCGGCCGCGCATGCAGGTGGTCGAGGTCTACGTGCTCGACCAGACCGGCGTCATGCGGGTCAGCTTCTTCCGCGCGCCTTGGGTGGCGGACCAGCTCAAGCCTGGCATGCAGGTGGCCCTCTCGGGCAAGGTGGGCTTCGCCTACGGATTCAAGCAGATGCGCTCCCCCTTCTTCGAGGTCATCGAGGGCCAGGGGGACGTCTCGTCCTATGCCCGCATCCTTCCCGTGCATCCGGTGGGGGAGGGCGTCTCCACCTCCTGGATGCGCAGGATCGTCTCGTCCGCGCTCGCCAGCTCGGGCGACGTGGCGGACTTCCTCCCCGTCCGATTCCGGCTCGAGCGATCCCTCATGGGCCTGGGTCGTGCATTGAGGGCCGTCCACTTCCCCCTCAGCCTCGCCGAGGCCGCCGCGGCCAGGGAGCGCCTCGCCTACGACGAGCTCCTCTGCCTGCAGCTCGCCCTCCACTCCAGACGGCAGATGGAGCTTGGGGGCGTCACTCCCTTCAGGCACGTCACGGACGGACCGAGGCTCTCGCGGCTCGTGGCCTCCCTTCCCTTCGAGCTCAGCGACGAGCAGCGCATGGCCGCCCGCCAGATACTCGACGACATGGCGGCCGGCGAGGTCATGAACCGCATCCTCCTGGGAGACGTGGGCACGGGAAAGACCGCCGTGGCGGCGCTCGCCCTCGCCGCGGCGGCAGACTCCGGCAACCAGTCCGCCGTCATGGCGCCGACCTCCGTGCTCGCGCGCCAGTACGCCCGCAAGCTCGGCCCGCTGCTCGACGCGGCGGGCGTGCCCTGGGCCCTGGTCACGGGCGCCACCCCGGCAGACGAGCGGGCGCGTGCCGCCGCGCTCCTCTCGTCGGGCGAGCCCTGCGCGCTCTTCGGCACGACCGCGCTCCTCTCGGACGACCTCGAGTTCCGCCGCCTCTCGCTCGCCGTCATCGACGAGCAGCACCGCTTTGGCGTGGACCAGCGCGCCGCCCTCAGGCGCAAGGGCCCGGGCGCAGACCTCCTGGCCATGACGGCGACGCCCATACCTCGCACGCTGGCCCTCTCACTCTATGGCGACCTCTCGATATCGCGCATCCGTCACAGGCCGGTGCCCGGGGCGGGCGTGACCACAAGGGTCATCCCGCCCGAGAGTATGGACCTCGCATACGCAGGCCTGCGCGAGGCCTGCGAGGCGGGACACCAGGCATACGTGGTCTGCCCGCTCGTGGACGACTCCGACGAGGGCGGCGAGCTCGAGGACGTCCCGGAGTCCGTGCGCTCCAACGCCAAGAGGCTCCATTCGGCCACGTCGACCCAACAGGAGCTCCAGAGGCGCGTGCTACCCGGGCTCAGGGTGGGCCTGCTCACGGGACGCCTTCCCGCGGCGGAGAAGGACCGCGTCATGGAGGAGTTCGCTGCCGGGGGGATCGACGTCCTGGTCTCCACCACGGTCATCGAGGTGGGCGTCGACGTCCCCAATGCCACGGCGATGCTCGTTCTGGACGCCGACCGCTTTGGCCTGGCAACCCTCCACCAGCTCCGTGGGCGCGTGGGCAGGGGTTCCGTGGCGGGCTCCGTCTGGCTGTCCTGCGCTGCCAAGAGGGGCACGCCCGCCCGCAAGCGCCTCGCCGCCCTGGAGTCGACGGACGACGGCTTCGAACTCGCCGAGCTCGACCTCGAGCTCAGGCACGAGGGAGAGGTGCTGGGATACCGGCAGCATGGCAGCAACGTGTCGTTGCGCGTCGCCGACCTCGCGACCGACGCCACCCTCGCAGAGTGGGCCCACGAGGATGCCCTCGCCCTCCTGGATGCGGACCCCTCGCTCTCGGGCGACGACGACAGGCCCCTCGCCCTCGAGGTCAGGGACCGATTCCCAAGCTACTTCGAGGAGATGGAGCGGGCATGAGCCGCATTCGCATAGTGGGAGGGGACTGGAGGGGCCGCTACATCGAGGCTCCTGACGGCCGGAACGTGACGCGACCGACGACCGACCGGACCCGGGAGTCCATGGCGTCGATGCTGATGTCGGCCTGCGGGCTGGAGCTCGCGGGCCAGAGGGTGCTCGACGCCTTCGCGGGGTCGGGGGCCATCGGGCTCGAGCTCCTCTCGCGCGGGGCGCAGTCCTGCTGCTTCGTGGAGCGTGACCGGCCCAGCGCCGCGCGCGTGCGTCGCAACGTCCAGTCGCTCGCAGGCGACCGCGCGGACTCTGTCGCGCGCGTGGTCTGCGGCGACGCGCTCAAGCTGGCCCGTCGCGGCGGCATCTGGGGCTCGCCCTTCTCCATCGTGGTGCTTGACCCACCCTATGCCCTGCCCGCCTCCACGGTCTCGGACATGGTGGTCGATTTGGGCTCCGGGGGCCTGCTTGTCCCGGGCTGCCTCGTGCTCTACGAGCGCTCGACGGATGCCGACGAGCTTGCGCTCCCGGGCGCTCGCCTAGTTCGCAGCAAGTCCCACGGAATCACCACGGTGACCCTCTTCCAGACGCAGGAGGCCTAGGATGGCAGACGACAGGATCCAGCACGTGGTGGTGCCCGGCACCTTCGACCCGGTGACCTACGGGCACCTCGACGTGATCCAGCGCACGTGCAGGCTCTTCCCCCAGGTGACGGTCGCCGTAGCCGCCTCTGTCAACAAGCGCGGCACGGGTCCTGCGTTCTCGCTCGACGAGCGCGTGGACATGCTGCGCTCGTCCCTGCGCGAGGTGGGCATACACGGCGTGGAGGTCAGGCCCTTCTCGGGGCTCCTCATGTCCTTCTGCCGGGAGGTCGGTGCCGGCGGCGTGGTCAAGGGCCTCAGGGCCATGACTGACTTCGAGTACGAGCTCCAGCAGGCCGACCTCAACAGCCACATGGCGCCCGACGTCGAGTCGGTCTTCGTCATGTCCAACCCCCAGTACGGCTACGTCTCCTCCTCCATCGTGCGCGAACTTGCCTCCCTGGGCTCGGACGTGAGCTTCCTCGTGCCCCCGGGGGTGGCGGAGCGCCTGAGGCTCCACTACAGGACCTAGGCGAGAGGCGCGCAGCCACCGCATGTCGTCCGCCCATGCCTTCACGCTGCCCGCAAATGGCCTTCCGGCAAACGGGCAGCTCATCCAATCTGCTAACATGTGAACGATGCGGCCTGAATCCAAACCGAGGGGCGCACGTCAGGTCGCCAGCATGACGAAAGGAGCCCGTATGCAGCCGGGTGAGGAGATCGAGAGCCTGGTCGGCGAACTCGAGCAGATCGTGAGCGAGGGCAAGACGCCCTTCGCCGCGGGCGCCAACAAGAAGATCGTCGACGCCAACGAGGTCTACGAGATACTGGACGAGATCCGCCGCGTCTTCCCGCAGGAGTTCTCTGACGCCCGCCGCATCGTCAAGGAGGAGGCGGAGACCCTGGAGCGTGCCCAGCTGCAGGCCGACTCCATCATCGCCGACGCCCAGCAGCAGGCGATGATCCTCGCGGGCGACCAGGAGGTCGTGCGCCTCGCCCAGCAGCAGGCCGACGACATCCGCGACAAGGCGGCCCAGTACGAGCGCGACACCCGCTACAACGCGGAGGAGTACGCCGACACCGTCCTGGCCCACCTCGAGGACAACCTCAAGTCCCTCACCAACTCCGTCACGCGCGTCCGCCAGACGCTGGACGAGAACTCCGGCCCGCGCAACCAGACCAACGACGTCGCCTGGTAGCGCCATGGCAGAGATCAAGCAAATCCTGGACGAGCGCCTGGCCGAGGCGGGGGACACCCTTCCCCTCTCGGGCCACGTCGACCAGGAGGGCTACAGCCTGGGCGAGCACGAGTTCTCGCTCCCCGAGGGCATGGACTACGACCTCGTCCTCACCAACGTGGGCGAGGGAATCCTCGCCACGGGCATGGTGCGCGCGCACGTGGTGGGCACCTGCGACCGCTGCCTCGACCCCGCCGAGTTCGACGTGGACGGCGAGGTGGACGAGTACTACCTCTTCAAGGACCCCGGCACCCTCCCCGAGGGCGATGACGAAGACGAGGTCGACTACTCGCTCGTCCTGCCCGACCACAGCATCGACCTGGGTGAGGCGATCAACTCCGCCCTGCTCATGGAGACCCCCTACGTCGTCCTCTGCCGCGAGGACTGCGCGGGGCTCTGCCCTGTCTGCGGGACGAACCTCAACCACGAGAACTGCGGTCATGCCGCCCTGCTGGAGGCCTCTCGCATGGAGTCGAATCCCTTCTCCGTGCTCAAGGGTCTCGACCTTTCGTAGGCGGGGGCCGTGCCACGCTCGTCGCCTTGCCCGGTCGGCTGAGCTGGCCGGGCAGCTTCTTGTTCCCCGTCCAGGATCGGGAGGCCCGACGTGATCCGCATCGACATACCGGGAAGGGAAGAGCTCGGGATTGACCACCTCGTGCTCGACTTCAACGGCACCATCGCCGCAGATGGCAGGCTCGTCGGGGGCGTGGCCGAGCGCATCGCGCTCCTCAGCGACCTCGTCGACGTCATCGTGCTGACGGCCGACACCTACGGGAGCGCCGCCGCTGCCTGCGAGGGCCTGCCGCTCAGGCTCCTGACCTTCCCCTCGGATTCCGCCGGTCTCAGCAAGGAGGAGATCGTGCGCTCCCTCGGCGGTGGGGTCTGCTGCGTCGGCAACGGCTACAACGACATCGGGATGTTCGACCTCGCCGCGCTCCGAATCGCCGTGGTGGGGGAGGAGGGCGTGTGCGCTGCCCTGCTCGGGCATGCGGACGTGCTGGTGCCCGGACCCTGCGAGGCGCTTGACCTCCTTCTGCGTCCCAGCCGGCTGAGGGCGACGCTCAGGGCATAGCCTGCCATCCCTGGTGGGTGTTGGGTGGGGCGCGGTCATCCCCAATGCACTCCGGCTTTTGCTACCATGTCGGACGCACCGTGGCGCCTAGAGGCAATTTGCCGTGGAAATGGTGCGCTCTCCTTCACAAGGGGGCGTCTGGTGCTATATTTGTCCTTGTGTGTTTGCAGGTCAGACCGCTCCGGGCAACCGCGCGGGCATGATGTGAGTCTAAGAGAGGTTCAAGATGGCAGTTCCCAAGCAGAAAAAGGGCCGTGGCGCCACGCACACTCGTCGTTCGGCCAACAGCAAGCTCGCCGCTCCGGCACGCTCCGTTTGCCCCCAGTGCGGCGCTCCTAAGCTTCCGCATCACGTGTGCCCCAACTGTGGCTACTATAAGGACCGCGAGGTCGTCGTCACCGAGTAGCCCTCCTGACAGACGAGGCCTGGGGAGGCCGGCCCCAACCGGGGTCGGCCTCCCTCTTTAGACGTACACGCCGCGCAGCGGCACGGGGGAGGCAGGACATGACCACCATCTGCGTTGACGCCATGGGGGGAGACGAGGAGCCCAGGGTCGTCCTCGAGGGCATAGGGAAGGCGCTTGAGGCCGACGGGGACCTGAGCGTCCTCGTCGTGGGCGACGAGGACGTGGTGGTTCCCTTCGCCGCGTCCCACGAGCGGGTGCGCGCGCTCGTCTCGACCGAGGTCATAGGCATGGACGAGCATCCCGCGGACGCGGTGCGCGCCAAGAGGGACTCGAGCATCGTGCGGGGCTGCGCTAGCGTGAGGGCAGGGGAGGCGGACGGCTTCTTCTCCGCCGGGTCCACCGGCGCCATCTTCGCCGCGGCGACGCTCCACATCGGACGCGTCAAGGGCATCAAGCGGCCGTCCATCGCCAGCTCGCTTCCAGGCATGACGGGACGCGAGACCGTCCTTACCGACATGGGCGCCAACGCCGACGCGCGCCCCGACATGCTGGTGCAGTTCGCCCAGATGGGGCGCGCCTACGCGCGCGTCGCGCTGGGCGTGGCGGAGCCCACGGTCGCGCTCCTCTCCAACGGCTCCGAGGACACCAAGGGGTCCGAGGCGGTCCTGGCGGCGCACAAGGCCCTCGCCGAGGCCGGCCCGGACTGGTTCCGTGGCAACTGCGAGGGCACCGACGTGCTCGCCGGCCGCTACGACGTGATCGTCACCGACGGCTTCACCGGCAACGTGGCACTCAAGAGCCTCGAGGGCACCGCCAAGTTCATACTCTCGGAGGTCAAGCGCTCGGTGGCGAGCTCGGGCCGCTCCAAGCTCGGGGCGTTCCTGCTCAAGCCCGCGCTGAAGGCCGTGGCGGCGAGCCTTTCGGGAGACGAGAAGGGCGGCGCGGTCCTGCTGGGGGTCAAGGCGCCGGTGCTCATCGGCCACGGCGCCACCTCCGCCGACGCCGTGATGAACGGCACCCTGGCCTGCGCGCGGGCCGTGCGGGCAGGGCTTGTGGACAATGTCGCCCGCCTGGTCCAGCAGGGCCAGTAGCAGGGTACAATCGACGGAGAATGCAGCCGGTGGCGATGGCGCCACCTTGGTCGAGGAGGATCCATGGAGCGTTCCGACATACTGGCGAAGGTCGTCTCCCTCACGGCGGACGAGCTCGAGGCGGACGCCGCGGGCCTGGACGAGTCAACCGAGTTCAAGAGCCTAGGGGCGGATTCCTTCGACCTGCTCGAGCTCGTCACCGCCTTCGAGGACGAGTTCGGCTCCACCCTCGACGACGACTCCCTGCAGAAGATCCAGACCCTGGGCGACGCCGTCGACGCCATCGCCAGCGCCCTGGGCGCCTAGGGAGGCACGCTCACTTGAAGTCCCACAAGCAGGTGGCCCGCCTCGAGGAGATAGTGGGCCACCACTTCGCTGACCAGAACCTCGCCACCTCGGCGATCACGCATCCCTCCGCGGTGGAGAACAAGCCCGTGTCGGCCTCGTACGAGCGGCTCGAGTTCCTGGGTGACTCCATACTCGGCGCCATCGTCGCCACCGACCTCTTCGAGCGCTTCCCCCGCATGGACGAGGGCGAGCTCACGCGCCTCAAGATCTCGCTCGTGTCGGGCAAGATGCTGAGCGCCGTCGCCGACGAGCTCGGCATAGGGGAGGTCATCGTCTTCGGCGAGTCCGAGCGCGGGACCGGCGCCCGGGGGCTGCACTCCGCCCTCGAGAACGTCTACGAGTCCATAGTCGGGGCCCTCTACCTCGACGCCGGCTACGACGCGACGCACGAGTTCGTCTCCCGCACGCTGGCCCCGCACATGTCGCCGGAGCTTGCGGAGAGGCCCCTCTCGCCCAAGTCGAGGCTCCAGGAGGTGACCCAGCGCGACCTCCGCTGCGCCCCCGAGTACAAGCTCGCCGGAGAGCGCGGTCCCGCGCACAGCCCCACCTTCACCTCGGTCGTCCTCGTGGACGGCGTGCGCATGGGCAGGGGAGAGGGAAGCTCCAAGAAGGAGTCCGAGTCGGCCGCGGCGCTGGATGCCCTCCAGCGCATGGGGCAGCTGCCCGCCTCGGGCGGCGAGAAGAACTAGCGGCCCTGCGCCTGGAAGGGATTCTTTCGACGTGTATCTGAAGTCGCTCACGCTCAAGGGGTTCAAGTCCTTCGCGGACCGCACCAACATGGTCTTCGACCCCGGCCTCACCGTCGTGGTGGGCCCCAACGGCAGCGGCAAGTCAAACATATCCGACGCCATCCTCTGGGTCCTGGGCGAGCAGAGCGCCAAGATGCTCCGCGGCCAGGCCATGGAGGACGTCATCTTCTCGGGCTCCTCGGGCAGGGCCGCGGTGGGCCTCGCCGAGGTGACGCTCGTCCTCGACAACGTGGACCACACCCTTCCGATCGACTTCTCCGAGGTCGCCGTCACGCGCCGCATGTACCGCTCGGGCGAGTCCGAGTACCTCATCAACGGCGCGCCCTCGCGCCTGCGCGACATCACGGACATCCTGCACGACTCCGGCCTGGGCAAGGACACCCACTCCATCATCAGCCAGGGCAAGCTCGACTCGATCCTGGCGAGCCGGCCCGAGGAGCGGCGCGAGCTGGTCGAGGAGGCGGCGGGCATCAGCAAGCATCGCCGCCGCAAGGACCGCTCGGAGCGCAAGCTCCAGGCGATGCAGGACAACCTGACCCGTGCCAAGGACATACAGCGCGAGATCGGCCGCCAGCTCAAGCCCCTCGAGCGACAGGTCGACAAGGCGCAGAGGCACCGCAGCATCACGGGCGAGCTCTCCACCCTCACGACCACGCTCGCCGTGGACGACCTCCGCCAGCTCCAGCAGCGCTACCAGGCCCTCGCCGACCGCGGGCGCGAGGCCGACGCCGCGGTCGAGCTTGCTCAGTACCGCCTGGACGAGAGGAACGCGGAGCTCGAGCGATACCAGTCCCTCCTGGAGCAGAAGGGCATCTTCGTGGGGGACCTGGGCGAGCAGCGCCGGCGCATGCAGGACCTCCTGGGCCGTATGGACTCTGACATGCGCCTCTTGGAGGAGAAGGGCCGCAACATGGTCTCGCGCCTCTCCGAGACGCGCCGTGGCCTCTCCGCCCTGGAGCGCCAGCGCGTTGATGCGGCGGCCGAGCTGGAGCGCGTCACGGGGGAGCTCCTCGAGGCCCGCGCCCTCGCGGACGACCTGCGCGGCAAGGTGGCGGAGCTCGGCCCCGCAGCAAAGGAGGCGAAGGAGCTCCGTCGCTCCCTCGGGTCCAGGCAGGCCCAGCTGACCGCGGACCAGAGGGCCGCCCAGCGCGAGGCGGACCAGGAGACGCTCGCCTACGCGAAGCTGAGCGACCAGATCTCGAACGCGCAGGTGGAGGACCAGATGTTCGAGAGCCGCCTCGCCCAGATCGAGGATGGGGTCGCCACCGCCACAGAGTCCCTCTCCGAGCGCAGGGGCCGCAGGGAGGAGCTCGAGGGCGCGCTCGCCTCCGCCCGCGAGGAGGACGCCGCGCTCGCAACGCGCATCAATGGCTGCAAGGACGAGCAGCGCGACGCCCGCAAGGCGGAGAACGACGCCCGCCACGCGCTCTCGGACGCGCGCGCCCGCCTCTCCGCCCTCGAGTCCGTGGACCGCCAGGCGCAGAACTCGAGCGCCCTCGTCGGCTCCCTCTCGGCCGGAAGGCTGTCTTCCACCATCAGGTACCGCGTGGCAGACCTGGTCGAGGCCCCCTCCGAGCTCGAGGGCCTCGTCGAGTCCCTTCTGGGGGACGACCTGGGAGGCCTCGTCGTGAGCACGGGGGAGGAGCTCGTCGCCCTCGCCCGCGAGGCCGCCTCCAGCAAGGCGAAGGGGCGGGCGTCCCTGCTCTCGCTCGAGGGTCGCGGGCGGGAGCTCCCCGGCGATGGCCTTCCCGGCCGCTCGCTCCTCGCCGAGCTCGTGCCCCTGGCCGGCGCGGAGGCGCTCGTGGCGGGGCTCCTGGGAGACGTGCGGCTCGTGGACGACGTCGCGTCCGCCATCGAGGCGCATGCCAGCCATCCCGAGGCCTGCTACGTGACGGCGGAGGGGGCGATGGCGCTTCCCGACGGACGCGTGGTAGTGGGCAACGCCTCCACGGCCGAGCAGGGCGCCCTCGAGCGCAAGCGCCGCATCAGGCAGCTCCGGGGCGACCTGCCCCGGCTCGAGGGGGCGCTGGGGGAGGCCAGCCAGGCCGCCCAGGACAGCGAGCTGCGGCTCCAGGAGGCACGCGAGGCGAGCGCCAGGGCAAAGGGCGAGGTCGCGCGCCTCGCGGGTGAGCTCTCGTCTGTCACGGGCGAGCTCGGACGCCTGGAGGCGCAGCTGCGACAGGCCGAGTCCGAGCGCGCGCAGGTGACCAAGGGCCGCGAGGCCGCCGCCCAGAGGGCGAGCCGGGCCCGCGAGGAGGTCGAGCGCCACAGGGCCGCGGCCGACGAGGCGACGGCCCGGGCCGCCAGCCTCGGCGAGGAGCTCGAGGAGGTCTCCGCCCAGCGGCAGCGCGCCTCGCGCGAGGAGTCCGACGCCGAGGGCAGGCTGTCTGACGCCCGCCTCAAGCTGGCGACCGTCTCTGAGCGGCGCAACCACCTCGCCGTGCGCGAGGAGGAGCTCTCGCGCCAGCTCGCCGACCTCGACCGGAGGCGGGGGACCATGGAGCGCAGCGCCCGCGCACTTGACGTCCTCCAGCTGAGGGTGGAGCCCCTGCACGGGCGCTACGAGGCCGTCCGCGAGCGGGCACTCGCCTGGGCGGCTCGCCTCAAGGACCGCGCGTCGCTCGCCGAGGCGGATTCCGACTCCCTCAAGAAGACCATCTCGGACGCACGCGAGGCGGTGGCACAGGCGAGCCGCGAGCTCGACGCCGCACGGGAGTCCTCGGGCGAGGTGAAGGTCGAGTCAGGCAAGATCGAGGTGCAGGTCCAGAACGCCATCCAGTCCATAGAGGGCAGCGGCTGGGGCCTCGACGACGCCCTCCGGCTCCCCGAGCCCGACGACCGCGCCCAGATGGAGCGCGACGTCGCCCGGCTCAAGGGTGACCTCGCCCACATCGGCCCCGTCAACGAGGTCGCCATGGACGAGTACGAGAGGCTCAAGGAGCGCGCGGACTACATCGGCGAGCAGGTCGAGGACCTCGAGAGCGCCCGCAAGTCCCTGCAGAAGATCACCGCGGCGATCGAGCGCAAGATGCGCCGCCAGTTCCTGGTGGTCTTCGACCAGGTGAACGCGAACTTCTCCGAGATCTTCTCCCTGCTCTTCCCGGGCGGCCACGCCCACCTCGAGATGTGCGACCCCGACCACCTGGACGAGACGGGCATAGAGATCGTGGCCCAGCCGCGCGGCAAGCGCATCCAGAAGATGACGCTCATGAGCGGCGGCGAGAAGTCCCTCACCGCGCTCGCCCTCCTCTTTGCCGTCTACAAGACCAGGACGGTGCCCTTCTACGTGTTCGACGAGGTTGAGGCCGCCCTCGACGACTCCAACCTCTCCAAGTTGCTCGACGCCATCGAGCGGCTCAAGGACTCCACCCAGCTCATCGTCATCTCGCACCAGCGCAGGACGATGGAGCAGGCGGACGTCCTCTACGGCGTGTCAATGCAGGCCGACGGCGTGAGCCACGTGGTGAGCCAGCGCCTCGACCGTGCCAGCGGAAAGGTGGTGGAGGCCTGATGGGTCTTCGCGACAGGCTGCGCGAGGGTCTCACCCGCTCGCGCGAGGCGATATCCGAGATCTTCTACATGGGCGGCGAGGTGGACGAGGAGTTCTGGGAGGAGCTCGAGGATCGCCTCGTGATGGGCGACATGGGGGCGGAGGTGGCCATGCAGGTCACCGACGACCTGCGCGAACAGGCCGCGCGCGAGGGCCTCAGGACCTCCCGACAGCTGAAGGAGGCCCTCGCCCAGCGCATAGCGGGGGAGTTCGCGCATGCCGAGCGCGACCCCTTCCGGGACCTCCCGTCCTGCGTTCTCTTCGTGGGCATCAACGGGGCGGGGAAGACCACCACGGTGGGCAAGCTCGCCGGCGTCGCCCGCTCGGAGGGGCGCTCCTGCCTCGTGGGAGGCGCCGACACCTTCCGTGCCGCCGCGATCGAGCAGCTCCAGGTCTGGGGCGAGCGCGCGGGGGTCGAGGTCGTCACGCGGGAGCGCGGCGCCGACCCGGCGAGCGTCTGCTATGACGTGATCGAGAGGGCCGAGCGCGAGGGCTGCGATCTCGTGCTCATCGACACCGCAGGCCGCCTGCACACCTCCCCCGAGCTCATGCGCGAGCTCCAGAAGGTGGTCAAGGTGACGCGCAGGCGCGCGGGCATGCCCGTCTCGGTCGTGCTCGTCATAGACGCCACCACCGGGCAGAACGGTCTCGCCCAGGCCAAGGAGTTCAACGAGGCCCTCGAGCTCGACGGCCTCGTGGTGACCAAGCTCGACGGCACCGCCAAGGGCGGCATCGCCGTCGCCATATCGCATGACCTTGCCCTCCCCATTCTGCGCATAGGCGTGGGCGAGGGAATCGACGACCTCCAGAGCTTCGACGCGCTCGAGTTCTCGCGCGCGCTCGTGGGCGAGGGAGAGGGGGAGTAGACGATGTTCAACAGCCTTTCCGACCGCCTCCAGGGAACCTTCGACAAGCTGCGCGGCAAGGGCCGCCTCACGGAGGACGACATCAACGTCGCCATGCGAGAGATCCGCATGGCCCTGCTCGAGGCGGACGTCAACTACCGCGTCGTCAAGGGCTTTGTGGCGGCGTGCAAGGAGAAGTGCCTGACCTCCGAGGTCATGGAGTCCCTCACGCCCTCGCAGAACGTGGTGCGCATCGTCCTCGACCAGCTCACGCAGCTCCTGGGCTCGACCGAGTCCAAGCTCGTCCTGGCGCAGAACCGCACGCCCAACGTGATCATGCTCGTGGGCCTGCAGGGCTCGGGCAAGACAACGGCCGCGGCGAAGCTCGCCTACCTGCTCAAGAGGCAGGGCCACAGCCCCCTGCTCGCTGCCTGCGACACCCACCGGCCGGCCGCCGCCGACCAGCTGGCGACCCTGGCGGGAGAGATCGGCGTCGGCGTCTGGCGCGGCGACGGCAAGGATGCCGTCCAGGTGGCCTCGGGAGCCATCCGGCAGGCCGTCGACCACCTCAACGACATTGTGATCGTGGACACGGCCGGCCGCCTGCAGATCGACGAGGAGATGATGCAGGAGGCCGTCGACATCAAGGCGGCCGTCAAGCCCGACCAGATCCTCATGGTGGTCGACGCCATGGCCGGCCAGGACGTGGTCAACGTCGTCTCGACCTTCGCCGAGCGCGTCGACTTCGACGGCGTGATCATGTCCAAGCTCGACGGCGACGCCCGTGGCGGCGGCGCGCTCTCGGTCCGCGAGGTCACCGGCAAGCCCATCAAGTTCGTCTCGATGGGGGAGAAGCCCGACTCCCTCGAGGTCTTCCACCCCGACCGCATGGCCAAGCGCATCCTGGGCATGGGCGACGTCGTGGGCATCATCGAGCAGGCCCAGCAGGTCGCCGACCAGCAGCAGGTCGAGGACGCCGAGCGCATGCTCCGCGAGGGCTTCACCATGGACGACTACCTCTCGCAGCTGCAGCAGATCCGCAAGATGGGCGGTCTCAAGAAGATGATCGGCATGCTGCCCGG
The DNA here is from genome assembly GCF_048189965.1 of Olsenella phocaeensis. Classification (NCBI taxonomy): domain Bacteria; kingdom Bacillati; phylum Actinomycetota; class Coriobacteriia; order Coriobacteriales; family Atopobiaceae; genus Olsenella; species Olsenella phocaeensis. The sequence goes on from NZ_DBEZHV010000006.1 coordinate 63,742, forward strand.
AGGAGAGCGCATGCTGCAGCAGGCGGGCGGCCAGATGGGCGACGAGCAGATCGTGCGCATCGAGTCGATCATCCGTTCCATGAGCAAGGAGGAGCGCCTCAAGCCCAAGAAGATCAACGGCCAGCGCCGCAAGCGCATCGCCGCAGGGTCGGGCCGCAGCGTCCAGGAGGTCAACCAGGTCCTCAAGCAATGGGGCGAGATGAACAAGATGATGGGCAAGATGCGGCAGATGACGGGGGCTGCCGGCATGGGCTCCAAGAAGTCCATGCGCCAGATGCGCGGGATGATGCGTAACATGGGCATGGGCGGCGGCGTGGGAGGCATGGACCTCTCGGCGCTCCAGAAGATGTACGGTGGCAAGGGCGGTCGGAAGTTCTAGCGCCATTCGCCGCAGACAACCCGGTCAAGGAGGGCCGCGCTTCGGACCGTTGGGTTCCGGGGTGCGGCCTTTTGCTCGTCTAGGTTAGCTGTGCGAGAGGTACTAGCGCCCCTCTCGCCAGACGACTAGTAATGCACCACCACGACGTCTCCGACCTTGGCCAGGTCGTACAACTCCTCTGCCTTCGCGCTGGGGAGGTTGATGCAGCCGTGGCTGCCGTCGGTCTGGTAGATGCTCCCGCCGAACCGCGAGCGCCAGCTCGCGTCGTGGAAGGCGTAGAGGTTGTCGATGAAGGGCACCCAGTAGCTCACGTGGCTGACGTAGTCCGGCTCCCCGTCGTGGTCCTCGTCGATGCCCTTGAGGGTCTGGTTGGTCCCCATGTGGGAGTTGACGGAATAGACGCCCTCCGGGGTGCCGTGGTCCTGGCTCGTGTTGCCGGAGACGAAGTCCGACTCCCAGACGAGGCTACCGCCGTCATACATGCGGGCGTGCTGGTTCGTGAGGTCGACGTCGATGTAGCGGTCTCCCCAGTCGGCGGCGCCACGCTTCCCGTACTGCGCGGCGGTGCTCGACCAGGGGAGCTCGACGGAGGTGGCGCTGCCGGCCCTCACGTTCTGTGCGAGGGTTTCCGCGAGCTCGGTGCCGTTGAGGTTCCAGCCGTAGCGTCCGCCACTCACCTTGATGGTGACCCCGTCGGGACGCGTGTACGTGCGCGTGGTGCCCACCGTGTCGAGCTGGCGCGAGAGCTCGCCCGTGGTCCAGGCCTTGATAGCCTCATCGTCCAGGGTGACGGAGAGGTCGTCCTGGACGTGGACCCACTCGGCGATCCTGCCGGCGTCGACCGTTGCGACGGCATTGCCGTCGACCGTGAGGGTCTGGGTCGCGGCGAGGTAGGAGTTGGCAGTCTTGGCGGCCTCTGCGAGCCGCCCGTCGCCCGAGAGGATGCTGGGCTGCGCGAGCGCCGACTCGTCGAGCGCAAGCGATGTAGCGCCCTCCTTAAGCGCGGAGCCGACGGCCTTGGTCACGCTCGCGGCGTCGAGGGCCGTTCCCGCCTTCTCGGGGCTCACCACGAAGCCGGAGCTCGTCGGGTCATAGCCGACCGAGGCGTTCACGGGCTGGGTGGCATGGGCGTTGACGGCGTCCACGGCCTTTCCCACCAGCCCGTCGAGCTTGGACGCGTCGAAGGAGGCCTGGGGCCGCACGTCCACCTTGCTGCCCCTGATCGCGGCGACGGGCCAGGCCCAGGCGTTGGTCTGCGCGAGCGCGTCGCGGGCGAAGGCGTCGACGTCGCAGCTGAGGTCCACGTCCGACGCCGAGACCTTGAGGTCGAGTCCCTCGCCCGACACGGCGAGCTCGTAGCTGCTGGTGGCGACAGTCTGCTGTCGGGCCACGGAGGCCGGCGTCTCGAGCGAGACGTCGACGCCGTTGACCGAGGTGTTAGGCATGAAGACGTTGGACCAGACTGCGACGCCGCCCAGGTAGACCGCGGCGAGACCAGCCACCACGGCGGCCGCGACCTTGGGGGCGCGGCCGGAGCCACCCCTGCCGGGGGTCTCGTCCTGGCGCGTCGGCCCGTCGGCGGGGGAGAAGTGCGAGCCGATCCTCGAGCGGCTGAGGGAGCTCAGCGCCGGGTCGGGCACGAAGGGTGTCGTCTTGGGGTTCTCTTGCAGGCTCATGGCCTCATCCCTTGGTACGTCGTCATTTCCTGCTGCATGGGTAGGGAGTAATAGTACCCTTCGGCTAGGGCATTCTTCCAATGGAGGGCGCAAGGATGGCAATTCTTCGCATGGACACACCGGACGACCCGCAGCTCGACCCCTACCTACGGCTCACGGACCGCCAGCTCAGGAGCCTGCGTGACGAGTTGGAGGCGAGGTGCGTCCTCGAGTCCCTCAACGTCATCGAGCTGGCCGTGGGGGAGGGCCTGGAGCTCGAGTCCGTCCTCGTGGACGAGAGGCACCTGGGCACCCTGCTCGGACGCGTCCCGCAGCTCGAGGAAGCCGACCTGTCCATCTACTGCTGCGACCGGGAGCTGCTTCAGGACGTGACGGGCATCAACAAGTCGAGGGGGTACCTCGCGGTCGCCCACCGGCCCCGGCCCCTCTCCGCCGCCGAGGCGCTCCGCGGGGCGCGTCGCGTCGCCGTGCTTGAGGGCCTGGTCGACATCACCAACGTCGGCGCCCTCTTCCGCTCCGCGGCCGCCTTGGGGGTCGACGCGATGCTCCTCTCGCCCAGCTGTGCCGACCCGCTCAACCGACGCGCCATCAGGGTGTCCATGGGAACGGTGTTCAAGCTTCCCTGGGCCGTCGCCGAGGGTGACTGGCCCGGAGACGCCTTCGACGTGCTCCGCTCCGAGGGCTTCCACGTCACGGGCATGGCGCTCGTGGAGGGCGCCCTGCGGCTCGACGACACGTCGCTCAAGGAGCACTCGCGCCTCGCGCTCGCCTTTGGCAGCGAGGGCTGGGGGCTCAGCCGCGAGGCGCTCGCCGCCTGCGACGACTGCGCCATCATCCCGATGTCCGCGGGCGTGGACTCCCTCAACGTGGCTGCCAGCAGCGCCGTCGCCTTCTGGGAGCTCTGCGCGAGGCGCTAGGCTCGTCCCCTCCCCACGCTCCTCCATCCGCACGCCGCCCTCGCGCCGGACCTGGAGGAGCGTGCCGACAGAAAGGGCCCCGCCCTCTCCGAATAGGAAAGCGTGGGCTTGATGCTCTTCGCTTACCGATCGGAGAGGGCGGGGCCTGGGATTGGAGCGTTGCGCTAGTCCTGCTGGTACTTGGGCGCGAAGCCGTCGTCGCGGTTGAGGATGTTCATGAACTCCTCGCCGGTGATGGTCTCCTTCTTCTGCAGGTAGTGCGAAATCTCGTGCAGCTTGAAGCGATTCTCGCGCAGGGTCCTGAGGGCGGTCTGGTGGCCCTCCTCCACGAGCGCGCGCACCTCCTCGTCCACCTCGCGGGCGGTGCCCTCCGAGCAGGTGAGCTGGGAGCCGCCACCCAGGTAGCGGTTGGTCGTCTCGCCCAGGGCGGTCATGCCGAACTTGTCCGACATACCCAGCTGGGTCACCATCGCCCGGGCGATCTTGGTGGCCTTCTCGATGTCGTTCGCGGCACCTGAGGTCATGTGGCCGAAGATCAGCTCCTCCGCCGCGCGCCCGCCGCAGAGCACGGCGATGCGCTGCTTGTACTCCTCGCGGGTGGTGAGGTAGTGCTCGTCCTCCTCCGCCTGCATGGTGAAGCCCAGGGCGCCCGAGGTGCGGGGCACGATGGTGATCTTCGAGACGGGGGCCTTGCCGTCCTGCACGGCGGCGACGATGGCATGGCCGGTCTCGTGGTAGGCGACGACCTCCTTCTCGTGCTCCGAGAGGACCGTCGACTTCTTCTTCTCGCCGGCGATGACGGTGTCCACGGACTCCTCGATGTCGGTCTGGGTGACCTTCTTGCGTCCCATGCGCACCGCGCGCAGCGCCGCCTCGTTGATCATGTTGGCGAGGTCGGCCCCCGAGGCGCCGGGGGTCTGGCGCGCCACGGCGCCGAAGTCGACGCCGCCCTCCATCTTCACGTCGTTGGCGTGGAGCTTGAGGATGGACTCGCGGCCCGCGAGGTCGGGGAGCTCGACGGGGATGCGGCGGTCGAAGCGGCCGGGGCGCAGGAGCGCCGGGTCGAGGGAGTCGGGACGGTTGGTGGCGGCGAGCACCACGATGCCCTTGTGGTTGTCGAAGCCGTCCATCTCGGCCAGGAGCTGGTTCAGGGTCTGCTCGCGCTCGTCGTTGGTGCTCAGGCCCGCGTCACGCCTCTTGCCCACGGTGTCGATCTCGTCGATGAAGATGATGCAGGGCGCCTTCTCCTTGGCCTGCTTGAAGAGGTCACGTACCTTGGCGGCGCCGCGGCCGACGAACATCTCGACGAACTCGGAGCCGCTGATGGAGAAGAAGGGCACCTTGGCCTCGCCGGCGACGGCCTTGGCGAGCAGGGTCTTGCCGGTGCCAGGAGGGCCCACGAGCAGGGCGCCCCTGGGGCAGCGCGCGCCGATCTGGTTGTACTTCTCGGGGCTCTCGAGGAAGCTCACTATCTCCTCCAAGGACTCCTTGGCCTCGTCCTGGCCGGCGACGTCCTGGAAGGTTATGCCGGTCTCCTCCCCCTTGACCTCCTTGGCGCCGGAGCGTCCGAGCCCTGCGCCTCCCAGGCCAAAGCCGCCGCCGAAGTTCATCGAGGGTCCGTCCTCGCCCATGGACTTCTTGAGCCTGCGGTTGAGCAGCCAGCCGCCGCCGAAGATGAAGAGCAGAGGGAGGCCATACGAGAGCAGCAGGTAGAGCCACACGCTGGAGCTCTGGTCGGGGATGTTTGCCGATATGTCGACGTTGTGCTGTCGAAGCTTGTCAACCAGCGTCGAGTCGCCGGGGAACTGCGTGGTCTCGTATATCTTCTCGCTGTCGCCCTCACCGGTGGTGAAGCGGATCTTGCCGTTCGAGGTGTCGAGCTGGAGCTGCCTCACCTCGTCCGAGTCCACCATCCCGAGGAACTGGCTGTAGCTGACGCTGGTCACCTGGCTGCTCACGATGCTGGGGTAGAGCGTCGTCCGAACAGCGATGGCCAGGGCGATGGCGATGACCATGTAGAGGATCATCGACTGTCGCTTCTTCCTGTTGTCCATCTCCATCTGGCATTTCTCCTTCTGCCGTGCCTCTGGGCGCGTGCTGGTGTTCGAGCCGTGATTCCCCCGTCCCCTCGCGAGGGGGCGGTTCTGCTTTAGATACCCAAGTTGGGGCACTTCACTCCCGCTCCACAGGAAGTGGGGCGGGGGAGAGGCGCCTTCCCCCTGCCGCGGAAGCAGGTCGCATGCGAGGCGCATTCGTGCCGGGATGCGGGCCCTCTCGCCTTCGCCCTAGGGGCGCTTGCCCTCGCCCATGCGGCCGGAGCGGTAGGCGTCGAGGAGGCGAGAGAGGTCCTGGATCTGCGCGCGAATGCTGCGCCCGGTGTCGGTGTCGGCGATCTTGAGGGGACGGTCGGCTTGCTCGATGACGGTGACGTCGCTCTCTATGTCCGCGTTCTGGTCGAGTGCCGCGTCCACGCCCTGGAAGGGCTCGTGCGCCTTGATGCGCATGCCGCCCGCGCCGAAGATGAGCGTGTAGCCCGCGATGCCGGTCTTCTTGTGGTAGGCATGGCAGAAGCCGCCGTCTATCACGAGGAGTCTCCCCCCGGCGCGGCAGGGGCTCTCGCCCGCGCGCGCCCTCACGGGGGTGTGGCCGTTGATGATGTGCGAGTGCCTCCCGGTGAGTCCGAACTCCGCGAGCACGCGCTCGCAGACCTCAGGGGAGTTGGTCAGACGGTAGTAGGGGTCCTCCGGCTCCTCCCACGTCGCGCGGTCGGCCACGAAGGTGCGCTCGAAGGTCTTGACGACGCGGCCCGAGAGCGGGGAGTGCCGGCCGCACCATAGGTACCACATCCAGTCCAGCGCGGGCTGGTCCCCCCGCGTCCACGCGCGGCGCGCGATGCGGTCGCAGAAGTCCATGTACCCGCGGCCCGCGTACTTGACGCCCTCGCCCGTGACGGTGCTGGGGCGCCCGTCCTCGTCGAGCGGCAGGCAGCCATGGAAGAGCAGGTTGCCGTTGCGCACGAGGTAGAGGCTGCCGTGCTCGTAGAGGAAGGCGACGTGGCGACGCAGGCGGTCGCTCGCGCGGAAGGACTTGACCAGGCCGCGCACGACCTCGGTCTCCTCGGGGTCGAGCTCGTAGGGGTGGGCCGTGTTGATGGTGGGGAAGTCGCAGGTCCTGAGCTCGTGCTCCTGTCCGCCGATGGCCACCGTGCCGTCCACCACGTCGATCTTGTCCAGGAGCAGGCGGTCCTGCATGCCGAAGTCGGGGTGCCTCTGGATGAGCTGGCCCTCGAGCTTGAAGAGGATCACGCTGATGGCCTTCTCCATGGGGGAGATGACGTCATAGTCCACATAGGTCTTCTCGGCGAAGAGGGCGAGCTGGCGCAGGCTGATGCCATAGGCGCTCTCGAGCACCTCGAGGGTGCGATAGCGCACGTTGGCGCGGACGACGGCGGCCACGCAGGCCTCGGAGCCGGCCGCCGCGCCCATCCAGCAGATGTCGTGGTTGCCCCACTGGATGTCGAGCGAATGGTAGGCTATCAGGCGCTCGATGATCTTGTCGGCGTGCGCGCCCCGGTCGAAGAGGTCGCCTACCACGTGCAGGTGGTCGACGGCGAGTCGCTTGATGAGCGAGCTCAGCGACACGAGGAAGTCATCGGTGGAACCTGTGCCCACGATCGACGAGATGATCTGCTCGTGATACTCGTGGCGGCTCGTCTCTCCCTGGCCGGAGGCGTGCAGCAGCTCGTCGATGATGTAGGCGTACTCGACGGGCATCGCCTTGCGCACCTTGGAGCGGGTGTAGAAGCCCGAGAGGTAGCGGGCAAGGCGCACCAGGCGGAAGAGCGTCGCCGCATACCACTCGTCGGTGTTGGCGCCCGCCGCGCGCACGCGGGCGAGCTTCTGCTTGGGATAGTAGATGAGGGTGCAGAGGTCGGCGCGCTGGCCGCTCCCGAGCTCGGTCGCGAAGATGCGGTCCACCTGCTCGCGGATGACGCCGGAGCAGTTGTTGAGGATGTGCTCGAAGGCTTCGTCCTCGCCGTGGACGTCGCTCATGAAGTGCTCGGTGCCCTTGGGCAGGTTGAGGATGGCCTCGAGGTTGATGATCTCGGTGAAGGCCGAGCGCATGGTGGGGAAGTTCTGCGAGAGGAGCCTGAGGTAGCGGAGGTCGTCAGGGCCTCCGTGAGCCTCGTCCGCCGTCGTGCCCGTCGGTTCCAGAGCCTCGCCTGCCAAGGTGTCCCGCCCTTCTCCCCGTCGCGGCCGCGCCAGCTGGGACGAGGCCGCGGAACTCTTGTGCCATGTGCCCATCGTTGGGGACGGCGGCGTCTCTTTCAATGCGCAAGCTGTGGATTTCCGTGCGTGGTAGCCTACGGGCGGCATGGGCGCCGCTTGGCTGCGTGGTCGTGGCGCTTGTGTGGCGTCGGGCTCCGGTGGCGTCGGGCTCCGGTGGCGTCAGGCCATCCGTCTTGCCTTTCGACACGGAATTCGCGCGATTCTCGTCAAAAAGCGTGGCAAAAGACAAGATGGATGGCTGGACCCGCCCATCGACCGCCTTGCCGTCGCGTACGGAGCGGCTCTTCGACCATGTCAGCGGCCACCTTCCGGCTCGCGCGCCAGCCGGCTCCTCGGCCAGACCCGCTTGCAGCGCAGCCTCCAGCCGCCAAGCTCCATGGGACGCCACTCTTCCCTGAAGGGGCTTCGCAGGCGAGAGGGGCGTCCCGGCCGCGGGATGCCGTAGCGTTCCAGGAGCGACTCGAAGAAGCCCAGCCTGCAGACGTCCGCAAACGAGAAGCGCATGACGCGCACGCCCGCGGCGCTCAGCCTCGACTCGCGCAACCGTTCCTCCGCCAGTACCTCGACGGCGCTGCGACCCTTGGTCATCTGCGGGTTCACGTACTTCTCGCGCCCGTCCAGCTCGCCGGCGACCCGGTTCCCGTCCGGCAGCGTCCAGAGGAAGTCGACCCGGTAGCTGCGTCCGGGGGCGAACGGGTCCGGCACCTCGACCTGGAGCTCCGGAAGCTCGAAGCCCAGCTCGAGCATCGCTGCGCGGGCGATGGACTCCCCGCCGCTCTCGGCGCGGGGGTCGGCGTGCCGCAGGATGCCAAGCGCCCGGCGGAGTCCCGGCTCGCCGTGATGGAGGGCGATCAGGCGGTCGGCGAGGGTCTCCCAGTCGTCCAGTTCCATGGCCGCCATGCCCGAGTCCGCCACCGCGAGGCCGTCCCTGAAGCCAAGCCTCCTCAGGCAGTCGTAGACGCTCTGCGCAAGGTCGGTGACGTGGACGCCGTCTTTCCAGCACGCCCCTCGTGCCGACGTCGCGTGCCGAACGATTGCTCCGGTGCTTCTCGTGGGCGAGCCAGGGCTGCTCAGGACGTGGAGGGTCCCGACCTCCCGGAGGGGCACCGACAGCCCATGGGCCAGCGCCGCGGACACGTCGCAGAACATCCAGCCGGGATGCCTGGCGCAGAGCGCCCTCATCTTCCAGAGGGCCCTTTCCGGCTCTGTCAGCGCGGCCCAGGCGCTCGTGCGGACGTAGAGGCCATGATGAGGGGAGACCAGCGCGCCCTTGGCTCGCAGCCTCTGCAGCTTTGCCGCGTCCGCCCTCGTGTCGGCATGGACGAGTCTGCGCTTGCGCTCTCCGGCGTCGAGCAGCTTGCCAATCCTCTGGTCCGCGTCGCGCGACATCTCCGCTCCCCCTCCTCGTGCCCTGTGTTTGCTTGGGAGGCAAAGATACCTGTGGGAGGCGTCGTGCGCCTGCGTGAAGCTGCACGATGCCCGCAGGCGAGAGCCGCAGCCTCCTCTCAGGCACCATTGCCAGGAGCCGCCCGACGCACCATCTTGTCTTTCGCCACGGAATGTGAGCGATTCTCGCCAAAAAGCGTGGCAATAGACAAGATGGACGACCGGGCGTCCGAAAGGCGGCGGGTCTGGCAGGCGACGGCCGGCCGGGCAGCCGAAAGATGGCGGCCTCGGCAGGCGACGGCCGGCCGCATGTGGTGAGCCTGGCGGACCTTGGACGACCGCCCCGCGTACCGCCGGCGTGGAGGGTCCGTTCGCCCGCGCATTGCTACCGCCTGCGTGCTATCATCTCTCCCATCAAAAGCTGTGAAGGGGAAGAGTATCCGGGGCAGCGTGGCCAACAGAGAGCGACGAGGCTGAGAAGTCGCGACCACGTCCCGGAGAACATCACCCCGGAGCCGCGGCCCCAAAGCGGGCGCGACCGGCAACGGGTCGCACGCTCGCGAGTAGGCGCCGTCGGAGTGGCCGCCGTCACAGGCCAGCCGAGTTTGGCGGATTTCCGCTCGCTGGGTGGTCACAAGCGAAGTGTCGTGCGAGCGCTTCGTCCCAGCAGGAGGGACGGGCGCTTTTTTCATGCGTCCGGAGGGGACGCACCCGCGGCGCGCGGGGGCGAAGGGCACGAGAGGAAGGGCGCGAGCGTGGCAAACGAGTACAAGAAGACGATGAACCTCCCCAAGACGGGGTTCCCCATGAGGGCGGGCCTGGCCCAGAACGAGCCGAAGCGCCTGGCCGAGTGGGAGGCCAACGACGTCTACGGGCAGATGCTCAAGAAGAACGAAGGCCACGACAAGTTCGTGCTCCACGACGGCCCTCCCTACGCCAACGGCCCCATCCACCTGGGACACGCGCAGAACAAGATTTCGAAGGACATCATCAACCGCTACTGGTCCATGCGGGGCTACCAGACCCCCTACGTGCCCGGTTGGGACTGCCACGGCCAGCCCATCGAGCACAAGGTCGAGGAGATGCTGGGCACCGAGAAGTTCAACCAGCTTCCCACGGAGAAGATCCGCGAGCTCTGCCGCAAGATGGCCGTCGAGCAGGTCGACACCCAGCGCCAGGGCTTCAAGCGCCTGGGCGTCCTCGCCGAGTGGGACAACCCCTACCTAACCTACGTCAACGACTATGACGCCACCGACGTGGAAATCTTCAAGGCGATTTTCGACAAGGGCGCCATCTACCGCGGCCGCAAGCCCGTGCACTGGTGCACCCACTGCCACACGGCGCTCGCCGAGGCGGAGATCGAGTACTCCGACGAGGTCTCGCCCGCCATCTTCGTCCGCTTCCGGATGACCACCGCGCCAGCCGGCCTCGAGCCCTATGCCGACTCGCTCTTCGTCGACATCTGGACCACGACGCCCTGGACGCTTCCTGCCGACGACGCCGTCATCCTCCATCCCGAGGCGAGCTACGTCGCCGTGCGGGTCGACGGCAGGGTCGAGCTCATGGCAGAGGCCCTGCAGGAGAGGTGCTGCGCCAAGTTTGGCTACGAGGGCGTCGAGCTCGTGCGCGACGCCGACGGCGAGCCCTGGCACGCGACGGGCACCGAGCTCCAGGGCAACCGCTACAGGCAGCCGATCTTCGGCGACCAGGGCGAGGAGGGCGTGTTCATCTTTGCCGACTACGTCACCCTGGACGACGGCACTGGCATCGTGCACAGCGCCCCCGGTCACGGCGTGGACGACTACAACGCCGGCATGCGCTTCGGCGTGCCCGTGGTCATGCCCGTCGACGACGACGGCCGTTTCTACGTGGGAGACGGCATGGGGACCGGCGGCCCCTGGGGCGGCATGGAGGTCAACGAGGCCAACCCCAAGATCATCGAGTGGCTCGACGAGCGCGGCGCGCTGATCCTCCACGAGGACATCAACCACAGCTACCCCCACTGCTGGCGCTGCAAGAACCCGGTCATCTTCCGTGCCACCAGCCAGTGGTTCGTCTCCATGGACAAGACCGGCCTCAGGAGGCAGGCGCTCGAGGAGCTCTCGCACGTCGACTTCTATCCCGCGCACTCCGTCAAGCGCATCGGCTCCATGGTCGAGGGCCGTCCGGACTGGTGCATCAGCCGCCAGCGCAACTGGGGCGTGCCCATCCCCGCCTACACCTGCCAGGACTGCGGCGAGACCGTGATGAACGACCAGACCCTCGATGCCGTGATCGAGCTCTTCCGCGAGCGGGGCTCCGACTGCTGGTTCACCGAGGACCCCGCCAGCTACCTGGGCGACGCCTGCGTCTGCCCCAAGTGCGGAGGGCACCATCTCAAGACCAACAAGGACATCCTGGACGTCTGGTGGGACTCCGGCGTGAGCCACACCGCCGTCTGCCGTCACCGCGACAACCTGCAGTTCCCCGCGGACATGTACCTCGAGGGCTCCGACCAGCACCGCGGTTGGTTCATGAGCTCGCTCATGACCTCCGTCGGCGCGTATGGCGTGGCCCCCTACAAGTCCGTGGTGAGCCAGGGCTTCACCCTGGACGGCAAGGGCCGCAAGATGTCCAAGTCCCTGGGCAACGTGATCGATCCCAACGCCGAGTGCGACACCCGCGGCGCCGACATCCTGCGCCTCTGGGTCTCGTCCGTCGACACCTCGACCGACGTCCCCTGCGACGACAGCATCCTCGAGCACGTGGGCGACGCCTACCGCAAGATCCGCAACACCCTCCGCTTCCTCCTGGGGGAGCTCGAGGGCCAGTTCGACCTCGCGGCCGACGGCCTGCCCGTCGAGGGACTCCTGCCGTACGACCGCCTCGCCCTCGCCCGCATGTGCCAGGTGCACGATGAGGTCTCGCGCGCCTACGAGGGCTACCGGTTCAACGTGGTCTACCGCACCCTGTACGACTACATCATCACCGAGCTCTCCAACGACTACCTCAACGCGACGAAGGACCGCAGCTACTGCGGCGCCCCCGGCAGCGTCGAGCGTCGGAGCGCCCAGACCGTCTGGTCGTATGTCCTCTCCATGCTGGTCCACGACTTCCAGCCCATCCTCGCCTACACCACTGACGAGGCCATGGCGTTCTTGCCCGAGTCCCTGCGCGACGGCCAGCGCTACGCCGCGCTCCTCGACTGGTTCCAGGCACCGATGCAGGCGTCGGAGTACGAGCCGCTCCTCGCCACGTACCAGGCGATGGTCGACGCCCGCGGCGCCTTCACCAAGGCCTATGACGAGGCGCTCGCCTCCGGCGTGGTGAGCGAGAAGACCACCCAGGCCACGCGCGCCGAGCTCACCCTGACCAAGGACGCCTTCGCGCTCCTCGCAGGCGATGGCGCCCCCGACCTCGCCGAGGCCTTCGTGTGCTCCGAGGTCTGCGTCCACGAGGGAGAGGCGCTCTCCTGCGAGGTCCTTCCCGCCAACGGGGAGAAGTGCCCCCGCTGCTGGAACTGGCGCGAGCTGGGCGAGGATGGACTCTGCGCGCGCTGCTCCTCCGTCGTCGGCGCGACAGAGTAGGAGGGCTGACGTGGACGCCACGAGGCCCCTGTCCCGTCGCGGAATGCGCTCCGTGGCCTTCCTCCTTGCTGTGTGCCTCGTCGTGGTGGTCGACCAGGCAGTCAAGGCCGCGGTGCGCGCCCTCTATCCGGTGGGGGAGGGGGAGACGCTGATTCCCGGCGTGCTCGACCTCCTGCACGTGGAGAACACGGGCGCCGCCTTCAGCATGGCGCGCGGCATGGGCCCGCTGCTGGTGGTCATAGCCATCGCGGTCCTCGCCGGCTGCGTGGCCCTGGTTTGGAGGGAGGACATCCCGCTGCCCCTTGCCGTTGCCATCGGCTGCGTCGCCGGTGGGGGAGTGGGCAACATGATCGACCGCCTCTTCCAGGGCTCGGTGACCGACTTCCTCGCCACGCGCTTCGTGGACTTCCCGGTGTTCAACGTCGCGGACGTCTTCGTGACCTGCGGAGTGGCCGTCTCCGTCGTGGGCTACTACCTCTGGAACCTGAAGGGGGAGAGGGGCCCCTCTGCGACGTAGGCCGTCGAACGGTCATGCCAGCGAAGCGCAGGGCCCGCAGCCACATGGCTGCGGGCCCTGCGCTTCACATGGTCTTGCGACCTGGGCGGCGCGTCCCTCTCCCCGCATCCTAGATCGAGGCGGAGTGCGTGGACGTCGGCTTGACGAGGCCCTTCTCCGCCGCGCGCCTGCGGGCGAAGATGCCCAGGCGCGAGAGGGCGAAGGCAGGTCCGTTGGTGCACCAGCTGTAGAAGAACTCGCCCACGAGGCTCCTGAGGTAGGGGAGGTCGCTGAAGGGGACCGGCTCGTAGCCGGAAAGCCTGAAGTAGGTGCGCTTGAAGGAGCCCGAGAGCGTGACTATCGATGCCACGACCTTGGGGTCCATGCGCCTGAACATCTGGCTGATCCACTCCCTGACCTCGGGGACCTCGAGCCCGAACTCGTCGATGGCGGCACCCGCGTAGCGGAAGCCGATCACATAGAAGGACCTCAGGATGCCCTCGTCGGTGACGCCGCAGCGGTCGATGACGTCGGCCATGTCGTTCCAGCGCTCGAACGAGAGCCCCGCCTTCCTGAGCACCGACGAGGAGCCGGGAAGGTCCTCTCGGTAGCAGTAGAAGGGCTCGTTTATGTAGACGATGGACTTGGCCAGGACGCAGGTCTGGATCAGGAAGGGGTTGTCCACCCAGCCGGCGCCGGGCACCTCCATGAAGCGTATGTCGTTCTGCGTCAGGAAGTCGCGCCGGTAGATGGCGGACCAGATCGAGGGGTGGTGCTGGATGAGGCGGGGGCAGTCCGCGAGCGTGAAGGGCTCGTCCTCGGGCTTGATGCGACCGTAGTAGGAGCACATGTAGAGGTGCTCCTGCGGGGTCGTGGGCATCCAGACACGTATGTAGGGCGTCTTGACCATGTCGGGCAGGCCGTGGCGCTCGGCGCACTCGAACATGACGTCGAACATGTGGGGGCGCAGGTAGTCGTCGGGCTCCAGGATGCCGACGTAGGTCCCGCGCGCCTCGGAGATCCCGCGGTTCATGTTGGCGCCGTAGCCCGAGTTCTCCTTGTCGATGACGCGCACGCGGGGGTTGCGCGCCTCGTGCTCGCGCATGATGGCCAGCGAGCCGTCGGTGGAGCCGTCGTTCACGACGATGACCTCGAGCGAGCAGCGGTCATTTGCCTCGAGCGAACTCAGCGCCTGGTCCAGGAAGGCCTCGGTGTTGTAGCAGGGGACGATGACGCTGACGTCGATGCCGTCCTGCGCCGTCCTCGTCGGGGCCACGTCTGTCATGCTCTCTCCCGTTTCTGGGCGAGGCGTCGCCCGGTCGCTTCCAAAGGAATTCGAAGGCGAGGACGTCCGCGCCCTCGCCTGGTGCGCGCGCCTAGCACCTAGCCGGCCAGCCGCTTGTAGGCGTCGCAGACCTCGTCGGTGGGGCCCACTATCCGCATCTTGCCCTTCTCGATCCAACAGACGCGGTCGCAGATGCGTTCCACCAGGTCGATGGAGTGGCTCACGAGCAGGACGGTGACGCCGTCCGACTGGACGAGCTCCTTGATGCGGCGCTCGCACTTCTTCTGGAAGAGGAAGTCACCCACGGAGAGCGTCTCGTCGACGATCAGGATGTCGGGCTCGGTGATGGTCGCGATGGAGAAGGCGATGCGCGCCACCATACCGCTGGAGTAGTTCTTGAGCGGCATGTCCATGAAGTTCTGGAGCTCGGCGAACTCGACGATGTCCTGGAAGTGGGCGTCGATGAACTCCTTGCGATACCCCAGGAGTGCGCCGTTGAGGTAGATGTTCTCCTTGGCCGTGAGGTCCATGTCAAAGCCCGCGCCGAGCTCGATGAGGGGCGCGATGGTGCCCGTGACCTTGCAGCTGCCCTCGCTGGCGTCCAGCACGCCCGCGATGATCTTGAGCATGGTGGACTTGCCGGAACCGTTGGTTCCCACGAGCCCGAAGGCCTCGCCGCGCTTGACCTCGAAGTCGATGTGGTCGAGCGCGCGGAACTCCTTGAACTTGAGCTCGTGTCGGGCGAGGGCGAGGAAGTACTCCTTGAGTGAGTTGAACTGCTCGGACGCGATGTTGAAGATCATCGAGACGTCTTTGACCTCGACCACGCTGGGCGCGTCCGCCGAGGGCAGGGGAGGCCTCCTGAAGCTCTCGTCCTCCTGGACGGTGACCCAGCGCGACGCCTCCATCACGACACCCGTGTGCTTGTGCCGCACGCTGACGCAGAGCCAGAACGAGCCGGTCTGCGGCGGGATGAAGCCCCATTGGGACTGGTCGTCGTAGACGCCGGAGCTGCCGTGGAGCGGCCCGTCCTCCTCCACGTCGAGCGACCAGCGATAGCGGAACTCGAGGTCCGTCCACTCCACGGCTCCCTCCACGTGGGCTGTCGCGAAGATGGGGGTCGCGTCGTCGACCGTGTCGGCCGAGAGCTTGAGGGTCACGCCCCAGCCGGGCCCCTCGGGGCTCGCTGGCGTCGCGCCGGAAACGTTGCTGCTGGTCTCGGACACGAGCTGCTCCTAGATGTAGAGGATGAACTTGCGCTCGTTCTTGCGGAAGACGAGCGCGCCGACCGCGAGCGAGACGACGGCGCAGCCCGCGCAGGCGAGGTTGAGCTTGAGGGAGGGCATGCGCCCGTAGAGGACGAGCTCCCTGATGTAGCGCACGTAGTGGTACATGGGGTTGAAGACCTCGAGGGAGCGGAGCCAGCCGGGAAGGATCTCCTCCGCGTAGAAGAGCGGCGTGGCATAGGTCCAGGCGGTGAGCACGACGCCCCAGAGGTGCATCACGTCGCGGAAGAAGACCGAGGCGGCGGAGAGGAGCAGCGAGAGGCCGGCGCAGAAGGTCCCCAGGTAGAGGACAAGGAGGGGCAGCATCAGGACGTAGACGGTGGGGGAGATGCCCACGAAGCCCATGACGAGCGCGACGGCGATGAGCGAGAAGACGAAGTTCACGACGGCGAAGAGGACCTTCTCGATGGGGAAGACCCAGCGGTCGATCTTGACCTTCTTGAGGAGCGACGCGGCCCCTATGATTGATGACATGCCCTGGCTCGTGGACTCGCTCATGAGCGAGAAGGTCACGTTGCCCAGGATGATGTAAAGCGGGAAGCTCGGGATGCCCTCCGCGGAGCGGCCGGCCAGGGCGGAGAACACCACCGCCATGACCGCCATCATCATGAGCGGGTTGAGGACGCTCCATGCGACGCCCAGGGCGCTGCGGCGATACTTGAGCTTGAAGTCCTTCGACACGAGCTGGCGCAGGATCGAGGCGTTGCGCTCGCCGGCGGGATACCACGCGTCCTCTCGGGATGTCCTCTGGGCTTTGGGCACGCCTGTGCTCGGAGCTTCTTCCAAGGTTCCTCCTGGGTATGAAATGCCTGCCCACATGCAGGTAGATGCCATGTTCGCACTAATCCTTTTGATGCTATCACACCAACGGCGGCCTCATGCAAACGCCAGACGGCACCAGGCGACGGGCATGCGGCCCGCCCATGGAAAAGGCCCGCGGGAACGAGTCCCACGGGCCTGATGCGTCTGGCTCCCCGGGCAGGATTCGAACCTGCGACACGCTGATTAACAGTCAGCTGCGCTACCACTGCGCCACCGGGGAATTCGTCGTGCGCTGTGCACGGGTGACCAGTATAGCCAAGAGAGACGATCCTGCAAGCATGAATTTCTGGATTTTTTTCGCCCGAGGGCAGGTCTGGCAAGAGTGGCGAATCGCCCTTGCCAGCCGACGGAATTCGTGTATCGTTCTCCTTGACCTTTAAGCGCGGTACGAGATACCGGTAAGGTGCGGGACCGATGCGTCCCTACATAGCCTCATCCCAGGTGTCTTGTACCGTCGACAGACGGTCAGGGCATTTTTTCTAGTTCTGGGAGGAGAGCAATGGAACAGTCCAGACCCAAGGCGACCATCATGGACGGCCAGGCGATGGAGCGGGCGGTGACCCGCATAGCCCACGAGATAATCGAGCACAACGAGGGGGCCCAGCACATCGCGCTGGTCGGCATCATCCGTCGCGGAGAGACCCTGGCCAACAGGCTCGCCGAGGCCATCGAGAGGATCGAGGGCTCGCGTCCCCAGATCGGGTCGTTGGACATCAGCTTCTACCGTGACGACGTCATGCGCAACATCGCGCCCGTGCTGCACGCCACCAACATCCCCTTCTCGGTCGACGGCAAGGACATCGTCCTCGTGGACGACGTCCTCTACACCGGTCGCACGGTGCGCTCTGCCCTCAACGCGCTCATGGACTACGGCCGCCCCAAGACCGTCCAGCTGGCGGTCATGGTCGACCGCGGGCACCGCGAGCTGCCCATCCGAGCCGACTACGTGGGCAAGAACGTGCCCTCCTCCCACGAGGAGGACGTGCGCGTCTGCGTGGAGGCCCTCGACGGCCGCGACAGCGTCGAGATCTGGGACGTCAACAGCGAGAAGAACTCCGGAGGTGCCAGGTAAATGCTCTCGGTCAAGCATCTCATCGACACGTACAGCCTCACTGCCGATGACATAACGCAGATCCTCGACACGGCCGCCTCCTTCGAGTCGGTCAACAACCGCGCCATCAAGAAGGTCCCCGCCCTGCGCGGCCGCACCATCGTCAACCTCTTCCTCGAGCCCTCCACCCGCACCAAGAGCTCCTTCGAGCTGGCCGAGAAGCGCCTCTCGGCGGACAGCCTGAGCATGGGGGGCTCCACCTCGTCGGTCGTCAAGGGAGAGAGCCTGGCGGACACCATCCAGACCATCGACGCCATGAACGTCGACATGTTCATCTGCCGCGCCAAGCTGGCGGGCACCCCGCAGAAGATCACCGAGAACACTGACGCCGTGGTGATCAACGCCGGCGACGGGAAGCACCAGCATCCGACACAGGCGATGCTCGACCTCTACACCATCCGCAAGAACTTCGGGCACCTGGACGGGCTGAAGGTCGCCATCGTGGGCGACCTCGCGCACAGCCGCGTCTGCGGGTCGCTGGCGCCCGCGCTCAAGACCATGGGCGCCGACGTCACGCTGGTCGGCCCCCCGACCTTCCAGGTGGACGACCCCGACTGGTTTGGCTGCCCCCAGACCGCGAGCCTCGACGAGGTCATCGAGGACATGGACGTCGTCTACATGCTCCGCGTGCAGCTGGAGCGCATGGAGGGCGCGGCGATTCCCTCCCGCCGCGAGTACAACCGCCTCTACGGCCTTGACATGAAGCGCGTGAGCCGCATGAAGGACGATGCGATCATCTGCCACCCCGGCCCCATGAACCGCGGCATGGAGATCAACGCAGACGTGGCCGACTGCGCGCGCTCGAGGATCCTCGACCAGGTCAATGCCGGTGTCCTCACCCGCATGGCCGAGATGTACCTGCTTCTGGGAGGAGAGAACAATGCCGTTTCTGCTTAAGGCTGCCCACGTCGTCGACCCTCAGCTTGGCCTGGACGACGTCCGTGACGTGCTCGTGGACGACAAGGAGGTCGTCGCGGTCAAGGAGTCGCTCGAGGCCCCCGAGGGCTGCGAGGTCATCGACTGCTCCGGCAAGTACCTCCTTCCTGGTCTGGTGGACATGCACGTCCACTTCCGCGACCCCGGCTTCGAGTACAAGGAGACCCTCGAGACCGGCGCCCGCGCGGCCACGCACGGCGGCTTCACCGACGTCGCCACGATGCCCAACACCGACCCCGTGATCGACACCGGCACCGGCGTGCGCTACCAGATCGACCGCGCGCACGCCGCGGGGCTCTGCCACGTGCGTCCCATCGGGGCCCTGACCCGCGGACAGAGGGGCGAGGCCCTGGCCGAGATCGGCGACATGGTGATGGAGGGCGCCTGCGCCTTCTCCGACGACGGGCACGGAGTCCAGAGTGCCGGCATCATGCGCACCTGCATGGACTACGTCTCCCAGTTCGACCGCGTGGCCATCGCGCACTGCGAGGACGAGTCGCTCACGGCACACGGCGTCATCAACGAGGGCAGGGCCTCCACGAGGCTCGGCATGTTCGGCTGGCCCGCGCTGGGCGAGGAGATGGAGATCTATCGCGACATCGAGCTCTGCCGACTCACCGGCTGCCCGCTGCACATCGCGCACATCTCGACGAAGAAGGGGCTCGACCTTGTCAAGGCCGCCAAGGCTGAGGGCCTGCCCGTCACCTGCGAGGTGACCCCGCACCACCTCTTCCTCAACGAGGACGACATCACCGACGCCTACGACACCAACCTCAAGATGAACCCACCCCTGCGCCTTCCCTCCGACATGGAGGCGCTGGTCGAGGGCATCCTGGACGGGTCGATCGACTGCGTCGTGACCGACCATGCCCCCCACGCCCAGCACGAGAAGGACTGCGAGTGGGAGATAGCCTTCTTTGGCACCGTCGGGCTCGAGACCTCGCTTCCCCTCATGCTTACTCACCTCGTGCGCACGGGCCGCATGAGCTGGGATCGCCTGGTCGAGGTCATGGCGGTCAACCCGCGCCGCATCCTCAGGCTGCGCCCCGTCCGCGTCGAGGCGGGGTCGCGCGCGGACCTCACGCTGGTCGACCCCGAGCTCGAGGTCAAGGTGGACGAGGACTACCTCCAGGGGCTCTCGAAGAACTCCGCCTTCCTGGGGCAGACCCTCGTCGGTGCCGCCACGGACGTCTTCGTGGACGGTCGCCGTACCCTGGTCGATGGCGTCGTCGCCTAGCCTGGGCCTCTGTCGGACAGGAGGCGTCCCTCGGGGCGCCTCCCCTCGTAGCGGGGAGTAGCGAGTTGATTCCTAGCTCTGGCGTGGGGCTGCACGAGTTCGAGGTCGTCTCGAACGAGGAGGTCGCTACCTCCACCTGGCGGTTTGTCCTGCGCGCGCCCGCCCTGGCGGGCTCCATTCGGCCCGGCCAGTTCATGAACCTCGAGGTCCCGGGGGACCCCAGCCACCCCCTGAGGATTCCCCTCTCGTTCGCTTCGGCCGACGCCGTCGCAGGGACGGTCGATCTGGTCTATGCGGTGGTGGGCGAGGGGACGGAGCGCCTTTCGCACATGGCTCCCGGGCAGCGCTCGACGGCCGTGGGGCCAAGCGGCCATGGCTGGAGGCTGCCGGAGCCCGCACCCGTCCGCGTCCTCCTCGTCGCGGGTGGCGTGGGCGCCCCTCCCATAGTCGCCGCCGCGGGCATGCTCGCCGGGGCGGGGGTCCCCTTCGACGCCGTCCTGGGCGCGCAGACCGCCTCCAGGCTCTGGGGAGAGGAGCGGCTCTCGTCCCTTGGCGCCGGGACGGTGCTCGTCACCACTGACGACGGGAGCCGGGGCATCAAGGGCTTCACGACCGACGCCATGTCCCGCCTTCTGG
Organism: Olsenella phocaeensis; assembly: GCF_048189965.1. NCBI lineage: Bacteria > Bacillati > Actinomycetota > Coriobacteriia > Coriobacteriales > Atopobiaceae > Olsenella > Olsenella phocaeensis. Next base: position 83,764 of record NZ_DBEZHV010000006.1, read on the forward strand.
GGGAGAGGGACTACGGCCTCGTCATGAGCTGCGGGCCACAGCCCATGATAGCCGGCGTGGCAAGGCTCGCGCGCTCGGCGGGCATTGCCTGCCAGGTCTCGACGGAGCGGATGATGGGCTGCGGGTTCGGCGCCTGCAACAGCTGCAACGTGGCCATGGCGGCAGGGGGCTACCGCTCCTGCTGCAGCGACGGGCCCGTCTTCGACGCGGAGGAGCTGGCATGGTGAGCGAACCCAGGATGGCCGTCGACCTTGGCGGGATCAGGATGAAGAACCCCGTCAACACCGCCTCGGGGACCTTTGGCTACGGCTGGCAGTTCGAGGGATTCTTTGACGTGTCACTGCTCGGCGCCATAACGACGAAGGGCTGCTCCGCCGTCCCCTGGGCCGGCAACCCCGCGCCGCGCCTGGCGGAGGTCGACTCGGGCATCCTGAACTCGGTGGGGCTCCAGAACCCGGGCATCCCCGCCTTCGTCGAACAGGCCGGGGAGTACCTCCAGGGCCTGCGCGACCGCGGCTGCCAGGTCATCTGCCAGGTCGCTGGCCACTCGCTCGGCGAGTACGCCCGCGCCGTGGAGCTCTATGACGAGCTGGCTCCCTTCGCCTCAGGGCTCGAGATAAACATCAGCTGCCCCAACGTGAGCCAGGGGGGTGCGGCCATGGGCGCCACGCCACAGGCCGCCGCCGAGGTCATGAGGGCCGTACGCGACCGCACGAAGCTTCCCCTGGTGGTGAAGATGGCCCCCCATGACGTGTCCGAGATCGCCCGCGCGCTCGAGGCGGAGGGCGCGGACGCGCTCTCGCTCATCAACACGATTCCCGCGATGGCGATAGACATCCGCAGCCGCAGGAGCCGCCTCTCGCGGCCCACGGCAGGCATGTCCGGCGCCGCCATACACCCCATAGCCGTGCGCATGGTGTGGGAGGCCCACAAGGCCGTGGGCCTCCCCCTCGTGGGCATCGGGGGCGTGCGAACGGGCGAGGATGCCGCGGAGCTCATCCTGGCGGGTGCCACGAGCGTCGCCGTGGGGACCGCAAACCTCACCGACCCAAGCTCTGCGCCCAGGATCCTGGCGGAGCTGACCGACTGGGTCCGCGACCAGGGGGTCGCGGACGTCAACGACCTGATTGGAGCCGTGGAATGCTAAGCGAGTCAGAGGCGCGCGAGAGCGTCATCGTCGCACTGGACTGCGACCGCAAGGAGGCCCTGCGTCTTGCCGGCCAGCTCGAGGGCAGGGCCCGCTGGGTCAAGGTGGGCATGACGCTCTTCTATGCCGAGGGGCCCTCCATCGTCCGCGAGATGGGGGAGAGGGGGCTCAGGGTCTTCCTGGACCTCAAGCTGCATGACATCCCCTTCCAGGTCTTCGGGGCCGCGCGCTCCGCCTCGCTCAGTGGGGCCGACATGCTCTCGATCCACGCGCTGGGGTCCGCGCAGATGGTGAGCCAGGCCAGGGCGGGCGTGGAGAGGGCCGCCGAGGAGTGCGGGAGAGACAGGACCCGCCTCGTCGCCATCTCGGTCCTCACCAGCATGGACGAGGAGGCGCTGAGCTCGGTCGGCATCGACCGCGATCTTTCGGACGAGGTCTCCCGGCTCGCCTCGCTCGCCGTCGGCGCGGGGTCGGACGGCATCGTCTGCTCTCCCCAGGAGGCGGCGTCGATGCGCGCCCTCCTCGGCCCCGACGCCCTGATCGTCACCCCGGGCGTGCGGCCGGCGGGCGCCGCGCTGGGCGACCAGAGGCGCGTCGCCACGCCCGCCGCGGCGATTGCGGCCGGCGCCTCGAAGCTCGTGGTGGGCCGCCCCGTCACGCGGGCGGGAGACCCCGTGGCCACCTTCGAGTCCATCGTTTCCGAGCTCTGCGAGGGCTAGGCGCCCTTCGGTTGCGGTCGATTCGGGGCCATTTTGTGTAGAAGAATGGCCTTGAAGAACAAAGCTGCAGTTGTAGACTTGTAAAATACCTAGTCAATTGGCAAACTATGGGCTTGCGCCGACGGCTCGTACTTGCCGTGACGTATGGATCACGACGTATTTTTCCGATGTTTGGAGGAACCATGGCACTACCTCAGCTTACCGACGAGCAGCGCAAGGCCGCACTCGAGAAGGCCGCTGCCGCTCGCCACGAGCGCGCTGAGCTCCGCGACAAGATCAAGAGGGGTGACATCACCCTCGAGGAGGTTCTTAACTCCGAGGATCCCATCGCCAGCCGCCTGAAGGTCTCCGCCCTCATCGAGTCCCTTCCCGGCTACGGCAAGGCCAAGGCCACCAAGATCATGGACGAGCTGGGCATCTCCGCCACCCGTCGCGTCAAGGGCCTGGGTGCTCGCCAGCGTGAGCAGCTCATCGAGGTGCTCTCCAAGTAGTGCCTAGGACCCCACGACTCTTCGTCATTTCCGGACCGTCAGGAGCGGGGAAGGGTACGCTGCTCTCGCAGGTGCTGAGGCAGCGTCCCGACCTGGGCCTGACGGTCTCGGCTACCACGAGGAACCCACGCCCCGGCGAGGTGGACGGCGTCTCGTACCACTTCCTCGGCGAGGACGAGTTCTCGCGCCTCGTCGCGGAGGGCGCCTTCCTCGAGTGGGCGAACGTCCACGGGCATCGCTATGGGACGCTGAGAAGCGAGGTGGACGACCGTCTCGCCCGCGGAAGCTCGGTGGTGCTCGAGATAGACCCACAGGGAGCCTTCAACGTGCGGCGCATCTATCCTGATGCCGTGCTCGTCTTCATCGAGCCCCCCTCCATGGAGCTCCTCGAGCAGAGGCTCCGCGCCCGTGGCACCGAGGACGAGGCCTCCATAGGGCTGCGACTCTCCAACGCCAGGCTCGAGATGGCGCGCGCGCACGAGTACGATGCGCGCGTCGTCAACGACGAGCTCGAGGCAGCGGCGGCCCGCCTCGCGGACACGATCGATTCATTCGAGAAAAACGGAGGGAACTCCCAAGATGGCAGTGACTAAGCCCGAGATCGACACCCTGCTCGACCAGACCGAGCAGAACCCCTTCCTCCTTTGTGCCGTCGCGTCCAAGCGCGCCTGCGACATCAACAACATGGTGCGCGGCCAGCACCTGCGCGTGACGGCCATCCAGGAGTTCGACGACATCACGCCCGTCATCTCCGGGGAGGACCCCGTCTCCATCGCCATGTCCGAGATCGAGGACGGCACCCTGAGCTTCGTCAAGGACGAGTTCGACAACCAGATCAAGGGCTCCAACGCCCAGGTCGAGCACAACCTCTAAGCGCATGCCGAGAAGAGTCTGCTTCGTCCATTACCACGAGATCGGCCTCAAGGGGAAGAACCGCTCGACCTTCGAGAACCAGCTCGTGAGGAACCTGCGCCGCGCCCTCAGGGACTGGCCCGTCGGTTCCGTCAGGCGCATCTCCGGCCACATCCTGGTCTCGCTCGAGGGTCGCGACGCCGACGAGGAGGTGGCGAGGGTCGTCTCCCGCGTTCCTGGCGTGGCGCGCGTCTCGCTCGCCTACGTCTGTGCGCTCGACAGCGACGAGTTCAGCGCGGCGGCGGTGAGGGCGCTGCATGAGGCGGGGGACTTCCAGAGCTTCAAGGTGCACGCGCGCCGCTCTTCGACCACCTATGAGCTCCACACGCTCGAGCTCAACCGTCTCGTCGGCTCCGTCCTCTGCGGCGAGTTCCCCGACAAGAGGGTGGACGTGCACCATCCCGACGTGACCGTCTACGTCTACGTGGTGCAGGGCTGCGTCTATGTCTATGCGGCCTCCATGCCGGGCGTGGGGGGGCTTCCCGTCGGCACGGCGGGCAAGGTGGTCACCCTGCTCTCGAGCGGCTTCGACTCTCCCGTCGCGACCTGGATGGTGGGCCGCCGGGGCGCCGTCTGCGTCCCCGTGCACTTCTCGGGCCGTCCCATGACCGCGGACACCAGCGAATGGCTCTGCCAGGACATCGTCCAGGCGCTCGAGCCCTCCGGCATGGTGGGGAGGATGTACGCCGTGCCCTTCGGGGAGCGCCAGAGGGAGATCTCGCTCGCGGTGCCCCAGGGCCTGCGCATCATCACCTACCGGCGCGTCATGTTCGCCGTGTCCGAGCGCATCGCGCGGCTCGAGGGCGCCAAGGCGCTCGTGACGGGCGAGTCCCTGGGCCAGGTCGCCTCGCAGACGCTCGACAACATCGCCGCGGTCAACGAGATGGTGGGCCTGCCCGTCCTGCGCCCCCTCATCGGTTCCGACAAGCAGGAGATAATGCGACGCGCCGAGGAGATCGGGACCTACGACATAAGCAGCCAGTCCGCCGACGACTGCTGCACCCTCTTCATGCCGCGTTGTCCCGAGACCCACGCCCGCATGGACGAGGTGCATGCCGCCTGGGACTCCTTCGACCACGACGCCATGATCGACGAGCTGGTCGAGGAGGCCGAGTACGTCGACTTCGACCAGTGCCCGTCCTACAGGCCTCCCAGGGGCCTCAGGGCGAGGCACTCGAGCCTGGCCCCGATCGAGCCTGACCGGAACGCATAGAAATCCCAGCTGACGCCCTAGATGCTTGCAGCTGCCTGCAAGTATGCCGCCAGCCAGCTGCAAGCCCAGTTTTATTTCCCGCCGCTTCGCCCCGCCCCCGCCCCCAAGATGGGGGTGGGGGTGGTCTCTTTGGCACAAAGGGGATTTGGCGGCGGAAGGAAGGGCGGGTCGATCGCGAGGTTGGGGCTCGCGCCGTCGCGAGGGACGATTGCGGCGTGCGCGCTCGCCTGTCTCCTCGCGGCAGGCGTCGGCGCCTGGGGTATGGGAGGGCGGGCGTCCCAGGGAGAGGCCGCCACGGTCGACGTCGCGGCCGAGGGCGTGCCTGGGGCAGACCCGGAGGAGGCCGCCGAGGGAGGCGCCGCAGTCCAGGAGGCGCCCGAACCGGCTGCGGTGCTGGTGCACGTTGACGGGGCCGTCGCGCGTCCGGGGCTCGTCGAGCTGAGGAAGCGCAGCCCGCGCGCCAACGATGCCGTGGAGGCAGCCGGGGGGCTTCTCGACGACGCCGACTGCACGAGCCTCAACCTCGCGGCCGAGGTGAGGGATGGCGAGAAGATACACGTTCCCCACGAGGGCGAGGCCGCTGGGTCGGTCGGGACCGCGTCCGTCATTCCGACCGGTGGTCGCACCGAGGGCCAGCTCGTGAACCTCAACACGGCGGACGTGGCCGCGCTTCAGTCGCTTCCGGGCGTGGGCTCCGCGACAGCCAGGGCCATCATCGAGGACCGAGAGGCTCATGGCGACTTCGCGAGCGTGGACGACCTGGCGCGCGTGTCGGGCATAGGGCAGAAGAAGCTCGAGAGGATCAGGGACCATGCCTGCATCTAGGGCGCGGGCGGGGGAGGGGATGCCGCGCCCGCAGATTCCCACGAGCGCCCACCTGCTGGTTGCGTGCGTCCTCGTCGAGCGCGCCGTGCTGGGTGGCCGCCTGCCGCCCCCGCCTCCCTCCCACGTCACTGCGCTCGTCGTCGCGTCATGCGCGATGGTCGTCTTGGCCGCCTCGTCGGCCACTGTTGGGGACGGACTGCGCCTGCCCGTCGCGGGCGTCATCCTCACCCTGGCCCTGTCCACGTCCCTCGCCTGGGCGCTCTCGGGCCTCCTTGTCCGGGGGATGGGGCTCTGCGAGGCGGAGCTCGGTCGCGTCGCGGGGTCGAGCTGCACCCTGCTCGTGGAGTCGGACTCCGTGTGCGGGCGGGGGAGCCACTCTTGTCGTGCGAGCGTGAAGCTGCCCTCGGGCAGGAGCTGCCGCGTCTGGCTGCGCTCGTCCCAGAGGGTTTGGATGGGGGAGCTGCTTCGCTGCAGCACGCGCTGGTCGCCCCTCGACCAGGACGGCTTTGGCGCGAGCTCCAGGATGCAGGGGGTCGTTGGGAGCCTGCGGATCGTGTCCATCTCTTCCAGGTCCTGGCAGCCGGGCCCCTTGGGTCGGCTCAGGGCCTGGCGCTCGGACAGGTTGGAGGGGCTTTTCGCCCAACCCACCGACTCGGCGGCATGGATTGCGGGTGTTGCCCTCGGCAGTCCCGCGCTGGCGCGCGAGAGGGGCATGGGAGAGAGGCTCTCCCGCTGCGGGCTGTCGCACCTCCTGGCGGTCTCCGGCAGCCATCTGGCCATCGCCACCTCCATCGCCTGCACGCTCCTCCTCCGCCTCGACATGCCGCTTGCGCCCCGTCTCGCGGCCTCCCTCTCCCTGGGGATGGCCCTCGTGCTGCTCTGTGGCGCGCCACCGTCTGCCGTGAGGGCACTTCTCATGTCCGCCTCGGCCTCTGGCTCGGAGCTCCTGGGAAGGCGCGGACATGCGCTGTCGTCCCTCTGCCTCGTCGGGTTGGTGATGGCGCTCCTCGACCCCTCGCTCTCCGGGAGCCTGGGCTTCCTGCTCTCGCTCGTCTCAGTTGCGGGGCTCTGCCTCCTTTCCTGGCCGACGTCCCAGGCCCTGCGCCGGGCCCTGGGACGTCTTGCGCCCCCATGGAGCATGGGGCGCCGTCGCCTGCCCCAGCCGCTTTCCAAGCTCTCGTCCGTCACCCTCGACCTCGCGTCGGCCAGCCTCGTCGCCCAGGTCTCGACCCTGCCCCTGTGCAGCTCTGCGTTCGGGACGCTCTCGCTGGTCGCCCCCCTCTCAAACCTCCTGGCGGTCGTCCCCTTCACCCTCGGGCTCGCCACAGGCCTCCCCGGGCTCCTGCTCGAGGGTCTGCTGCCCTGGGCCCGACTCCCCCTGGACGTGTCCCGATGCTGCTTCGAGCTGCTTTCCGCTCTGGTGGGCGCACTCTCCGCCCTTCCCCTCGCCGCCGTGGGACTTCCGGATTGGGGAGGGGTCGAGCCCCTCCTTTGGTCGGGCCTGGTTGCATTGGCCCTCGTCCGGTCATGCGTCCGCATGGAAGAGGACGACCACCGTGGTCGCCATGTGTCATAGTGGTCTGACGTGCAGAGGGGGGGGTCGTCTTGACAGGAAAGGCATCGGGGGCTCTTCTCCCCGCATATCTGGCGGTGGGCAGCAACTCCGTCAAGGCCGGGCGCGTCGTCGAAAGGCTCCGCGCGCGCCTCGACGACGGACTCGCGGCCTTCAACCTCGACGAGCGGGAGTCGGCTGCCGTGAGCGAGCCGGGTGAGCTCCTCGCCTCCCTCAACACGCTGCCCGTCGGCCCTGGCCAGCGCCTCGTCATCATCCACGGGGCGGACAAGCTTGCCAAGCCCTGCTCGGAGGCGATCGTCGGGTACCTCCAGAACCCCAATCCCGGCTGCGTCCTCTGCCTGGTGGCCGAGGCCCTCGCAAGGACCACCCGCCTCTACAAGGCCGTGGCGGCGGTGGGCAGGGATGCCGTGATCGACTGCGGCGGAAAGAAGGCCTGGCAGCTCCCGGCGGAGGTCCGCCGGCTCGCCCAGCGCCGGGGGATGTCGATCGACGAGTCCGCCGCCCGCGAGCTCGTCGACCGCGTTGGCGAGTCGATCGCCCTGATAGACGGCCAGCTCAAGACCCTGAGCGAGCTCTGCCGGGCAAGCGGCTCCATCACGCGTGCGGATGTGGTGGAGCACGTCGTCCGGATGGCGGAGGTGAAGCCCTGGGACTTCCTCGACGCCGTCTGCGACAGGGACGCTGGAAGGGCCCTCTCGGTGTACGCGCTCATGCCTGCGAACTCCGAGGTCAGGCTCGTCTCGCTCCTCGCCGCGCGCCTGCGGGAGCTCGTCTGCGCCCGCTCGCTCATGCGTCGTGGCACCATCGCGGGTCTGGGTGGCGAACTCCTCGCCTATGACTCGATCGCGGCGACTCCCGCGGTGAGGCGCAAGGGGTCGAAGAGGCCAGCGAAGCCCCGCGTGAAGCAGGATTGGCAGCTCAAGAACCACCAGAGGTGGGCCGGCTCGTTTGGCGATGGGGAGCTGGAGCGCGCGCTTGTGCTCTGTGGGGGCGCGGATGCCGCCCTGAAGGGCGGCGCCGACCCACGCAGCTGCGTCAGCTCCCTCATCCTGGACGTCTGTGGTGCGGCTCCCTCGCGTCACGGGAGCCTCCCGTGCTGACCTGCCCTCTCTAAATCTTTTGACATATTCCAACATATCATCCCAAGAAGCCCTATACTACTTGCTGACATTTGCCATTAAGTAGGAGGTCCCATGCTGGGAAGGCGACCCAAGGTCAGGGAGGTGGGCCTGGTGCCCGAATACCTCCGCTTCGTACCGGACGGGGTGGCGCACGAGCGCGTGCTCGAGCTGGCCCTCGACGAGCTCGAGGCCATTCGGCTCATCGACCTCTTAGGGCTGGACCAGCAGGGGGCAGCGTCGCGCATGGGCGTGGCCCGCTCCACCGTCGCCAGCATCTATGACCGGGCGCGGAAGAAGGTCGCGGACTTCCTCGTGAATGGCGGGGAGCTGGTGGTGGGAGGCGGAAACGTCCGCCTCCGCCCCGGCATGGACGCCCGGGACGGGTCCTGGGCGCTTGAGAAGGGGGAGAGAACCATGAGGATTGCGGTCACCTATGAGGACGGGAAGGTCTTCCAGCACTTCGGGAGGACGGAGCAGTTCAAGGTGTACGAGGTCGAGGGAGGCAAGGTCACCTCGTCCCGGGTGCTGGGGTCCAACGGCGTGGGCCACGGCGCTCTGGCGGGGCTGCTCTCCGAGGGAGGGGTCGACCTCCTCGTCTGTGGCGGCATCGGCGGTGGGGCCCAGGCTGCCTTGGCCCGCGCGGGCATAGAGGTGTACCCCGGGCAGGAGGGCGATGCGGACGCGGCGGTGGACGCGTACCTTTCCGGACGGCTCGTGAAGCTCGAGTCTGCCACCTGCAACCATCACGACCACGAGCACGGCCATGGTTGCGGCAGCCACGAGGGCGATTGCGGAGGGCACGACCACGAGGGCGGCTGCTGCCATTGAGGTTCGCGAGGCGGTCGCGCCCCGGGAGTCAACGCGCACATCCCGCGCGGCCGCGCGCTTGTTGGTTGCCACGTCGAGGACTGGAGGTTGGGCTAACCCGATGAGAGACATCGCCATCGGTTTCGTGACTGGTCGGAAGAGCTTTCGTAACGTTCTGAAGACCTATGCCTGCCACTGGAGGGGCCTGATCAGGGAACACCCCGTAGGTATTCACCTGATCGTTGCCTACGACCTGGAGTACAACCACACGAGCGTGGACGACTACGTCAACCTCCAGGACGAGATCAGGGACACGTTCCGGTCAGTCTCCTTCATTGGACCCGAGTCGGTGCGAGGCATGTGCGAGGACCTTTGTGGCGGAGGGGTCTTGGAGGAGAGGGAGGCACGGCAGCTCTTCGGCAGGGGCTATGCGGGCAAGAGGAACGTGGTCCTGTACGAGGCCATACGCAGGGGCATGGATGCGCTCCTCTTCCTGGATGACGACGAGTACCCCCTTGCCGTGACGAGTCGGGATGGGCTCGCGTACTGGTGCGGCCAAGACGTCTTCCGAGAGCACGTCAAGGCGCTCGGCACGTTTGACGTGACCAACGGGTACCACTGCGGCTACGTCTCGCCCATACCCCACATGGGCTTCACGGACGACTTCACGGAGGACGACTTCAGGGTCTTCGCCGACGCCGTCAGCAACGACATCCTCAACTGGGACGGCATGTCGGCCGTGATGAGGAACGGTGGGGTGACCTACGCGGATGACGGGGCGCTCGCGGAGCCAAGGGTGACGGCCCTCGAGCGCGGGAGGACGGACGGGCTCCCAATCTCTGGGTCGAACCTCGGCATCAGGCTGACGGATCGCACGCGCACGGTCCCGTTCTTCAATCCGAGCGGGGCGAGGGGGAGAGGACGCCTTCTTTGCGGCGGCGTTGGGTGACCAGAAGGTCGCGCGCGCGCCGGTCTACACCTTCCACGACGGCTTCATGCGGTATTCGGGCCTCCTGCAGGGGAACCTCCCCCTGCGCCTGGGGCGCGTCGAGGCCACGGATCCGAGGGTCGTGGAGAGGTTCTACAAGGCCTGCCTCGGGTGGATCAGCTACAAGCCGCTGCTGATGTGGCTTGCGGGGCGGGACGACTTCGACTCCAGGGCGCGGAGGGTGAGCGGGGAGCTAAGATACCTCGCCCCAAGGATGGAGAGGCGCTTTTACCTCCCGTTTGGCCAGGTTGCCAGGGAGTTCTCCCGCTTCTCCAGGCGCGTGGCGCTCGACGAGGAGAACTACGAGGCGAACCTGGCCGCCTGGGAAAAGCTCATGCGGGCGGCCGTCGTCCATGGGCGTCCCTAGGCCCCCACGCGACCCGGTCGCGCTTTCGGGATGGAGCCCGACATGTCTTGAGGGGGCAGCTCGGCAGGTTTGGTCCGCCGACATAAATTAGACGGGCCCAGAATTCAGCTCCGGGCCCGTCGACGTTACGACGATTTGAGGGGAAGCGGCCTACTTCAGGGTGTTGACCAGCTTCTGGACGCCGCTCTTGCGGTCGGCGGCCTGGTTCTTGTGGATGATGCCCTTGGAGGCAGCCTTGTCGAGGAGACGACCGGCCTTGTTGGCGGCGTCCTGGGCGACGGTGGCGTCACCCTCCTCGACGGCAGCGCGAACCTTCTTGACGGCGGTCTTCAGCTCGGAGCGGACCGCCTTGTTGCGGACGCGGGCCTTCTCGGCGGTGATGATGCGCTTCTTCTGAGACTTGATGTTAGCCACGTGCGGTTCCTTTCAGTACTTATCCCTGAGGCCTCTGAACTTAATGAGGTGAAGGACGTGGGGGATCCGACACCTGACACGGCGAGGTCAACCAGCGCAGTATAGCACTCCACCAGCCTTTGGGATAATATCATCCGCATGACTACCAACGATACCTCACATATCCGCAACTTCTCGATCGTCGCTCACATCGACCACGGCAAGTCGACCATCTCGGACCGCATCCTCGAGTTCACCCACACGGTCGAGCAGAGGGACCTCGCCTCCCAGATGCTCGACTCCATGGACATCGAGCGGGAGCGCGGGATCACCATCAAGTCCAATGCCGTCCGCGTCATGTACGAGGCGGACGACGGGGGGACCTACCAGTTCAACCTCATCGACACGCCTGGTCACGTGGACTTCACCTACGAGGTCTCGCGCTCGCTCGCCGCCTGCGAGGGGGCCGTCCTCGTGGTGGACGCCACGCAGGGGGTCGAGGCGCAGACCGTCTCGAACGCAAGCCTCGCCATGAACGCCAACCTGGACATCGTCCCCGCGATCAACAAGATCGACCTCCCTTCGGCCCATCCCGAGGAGGTCAAGGCCGAGATCGAGGACGAGCTCGCCATTCCCGCGGAGGACAGCGTGCTCGTCTCGGGCAAGACCGGAGAGGGCATCCACGAGCTGCTCGAGGCCATCGTGTACCTCGTCTCTCCCCCCAAGGGCGACCCGGATGGCCCGCTCAAGGCGCTCATCCTGGACTCCTACTTCGACGAGTATCGCGGCGTCATCGCCACCGTGCGCGTCTTCGACGGGTCGGTGCGCAAGGGCCAGCAGCTCAAGATGATGGCCCTTGGCGACTCCTTCACCTGCGACGGCGTCGGCGTCAAGCGCCCGCTCGAGACCCCGCTCGACCAGCTTGGGGTGGGCGAGGTGGGCTACGTGGTGACGGGCCTCAAGGAGCCCGGGCTGGTCAAGACCGGCGACACCATCACCGAGGAGGCCAGGCCCTGCGCCGAGCCCTGCCCGGGCTACCACGAGGCGAAGCCCATGGTCTACACGGGGCTCTTCCCCATAGACAACAAGCAGTACGAGAACCTCCGCGACGCCCTCGAGAAGCTCCAGGTGAACGACCCCTCGCTCGTCTGGTCCCCCGAGACCAGCGTGGCCCTGGGCTTCGGCTTCCGGGTGGGCTTCCTGGGACTCCTGCACATGGAGGTTGTGAAGGAGCGCCTGGAGCGCGAGTTCGGGCTCGACCTCATAGCTACCTCACCCTCCGTCAACTACCACGTGTTCACGACCGACGGCGAGATGGTCGAGCTCAGGAGCCCCCAGGACCTGCCGGACGTCACGCGCATAGACCGCATCGAGGAGCCCTACCTCAACGCCAAGGTCATCGTGCCCCCCGAGTACATGGGCGCGGTCATGCAGCTCGCCATAGACCACCGCGGGGTCACGAGGGACATGGTCTACCTCAGCGAGAAGTCCGTCGAGATGCACTTCGACATCCCCCTCGCCGAGCTCATCCTGGACTTCTTCGACCAGCTCAAGAGCCGCACCAAGGGCTATGCGTCACTTGACTACGAGTTCGCGGACTATCGCGAGTCACCGCTCGTGAAGCTCGACATCCTGCTCGCGGGCGACGAGGTGGACGCGCTCTCGTTCATCGTGCACCGCGACAAGGCCTACGCCCTGGCGCGTGGCCTCTGCGACCGCCTGAAGGAGATAATCCCGCGGCAGCAGTTCGAGGTGCCCATCCAGGGTGCCATCGGCAACAAGATCATCAGCCGCTCCACCGTGCGTGCCGTGCGCAAGGACGTCCTGGCAAAGTGCTACGGCGGCGACATCTCGCGCAAGCGCAAGCTCCTCGAGAAGCAGAAGGAGGGCAAGAAGCGCATGAAGTCCATCGGCTCGGTCGAGGTGCCGCAGGAGGCGTTCCTCGCCGTGCTCAAGGTGGACGACGAGTGACGTCCGCGGCCAGGGGCCAGGGGACGCTTCGGATCCTCGAGGGCCTCGCCACGCCAGCCGGGCTCAGGCTTCCTGACGCCCGTCCCGTGCCGCGGGCGGACGTGCGGGCGCGTCTGGCGCAGAACCCCTTCCTCGTGGCGCCCATGGCCGGCGTCACCGACGGCGCCTACCGCCTCATGGCGAGGGCGGGCGGGGCCTCCCTCGCCTACACCGAGATGGTCTCGGTCGCCGGCATACACTTCGGCGGCCAGAAGACCTGGGACCTCGTCCTGCCCGCCGAGGGGGAGCCCGATGTCGCCGTGCAGCTCTTCGGGTCGAAGCCCGAGCAGTTCCGCGAGGCCGCCCTCGAGGTGGCCGAGCGCCTGGGGCCGCGCCTCGCCCTCATAGACGTCAACATGGCCTGTCCCGTGCCCAAGGTGACCCGCAAGGGGGAGGGGTCCGCCCTCATGGACGACCCCTCCCTCGCGGCCAGGATCGTCGGAGCCTGCCTCGAGCAGGGTCAGGTGCCCGTCACCTGCAAGATTCGCCGCGGCCGACGCGACGGGGAGGAGCAGGCGCCCGAGTTCGCCCGCGCGCTCGAGGCCGCCGGGGCAGCCGCCATCGCGGTCCACGGAAGGAGCGCGAGCCAGCTCTACCGCGGTCGTGCCGACTGGGGCGTCGTGCGCCGGGTCGCCGGGGCAGTCGACGTGCCCGTCATAGGCTCGGGTGACGTGGAGGACGCTGGGGCGGCGCTGCGGATGCTCGAGGAGACGGGCGCCGCGGGCGTGATGGTGGCCCGCGGGAGCTACGGCAACCCCTGGGTCTTCTCGTCCGCGCTGGCCCTCGCGTCGGGCGAGAGGCCTGCGGCGCCCACCCTCTCCCAGCGCCTCGCGGCCTTCGAATGCCACGTGAGACTCCTCGACGCCACCGGCGGCCACCTCGCCCGCGCCCGCAGCCTTGCCGGTTGGTACCTGAAGGGGCTCCCTCACGCCGCCGCCTGGCGGGACGGCGCCATGCGCTGCGTGAGCCTGGACGACTACCTCGGGCTCCTCGCTAGGGTGAGGGCATTCGCGGATGGGGACGCCGCGGGCCGGGAGGACGTCCGCCGTGGGTGACGGTCCCTCGCCCAACGCCTGGGAGGGCCGCCTCCACGCCACGGCGGCAGAGGCCCTCTACCTCCACCTGCCCTTCTGCGAGAGCAAGTGCGCCTACTGCGACTTCGCCTCCTGGGTCACCCGGGAGGGCGACCCCCTCATGGGCGCCTACGCCCGCGCCCTCGGCTCCCAGGTCCGCGAGCTCAAGGGGGCGGGGCTCCTCTCCTCCTGCAGGACGGCCTACCTGGGAGGGGGCACGCCCAGCCTCCTCGGCACGGACGGGCTGTCGGACCTCGTGCGCGCCGTCGCCTCGACGACGGCGGCAGAGCTGAGTGTGGAGGCTAACCCGGAGTCCCTTGCCGAGGGGATGGCCGGCGCGCTCGCCGAGGCGGGGGCGACGCGCGTCTCCCTGGGGGTCCAGAGCCTCGACGACGGGGAGCTTCGCCTCCTGGGACGCGCGCACGACGCAAGGACGGCCCTTCGGGCGCTGGGGGACGCCGTCTCGAGCGGGCTCGACGTCTCCTGCGACCTCATGTGCGCCATCCCCCGTCAGACGTCCGAGAGCTGGGCCAGGAGCCTCCGGGGCGTGCTGGGCGAGGGGGTCGGGCACGTGAGCGTCTACCCCCTCGCCATCGAGGACGGGACGGCCTTCGGCAGGGCCGTGGACGAGGGGCTCATGGACGAGCCGGAAGACGGGCTCGCCGCGGAGCTCATGGAGGAGGCGGAGCGGATCCTGGGGGAGGCGGGCCTCTCCCGCTACGAGGTGGCGAGCTATGCCCGGCCAGGGCGCGCCTGCGCGCACAACCAGGCATACTGGACCGGCCGTCCCTACCTGGGCCTGGGATGCTCCGCCTCGGGGATGCTCGCCCGCGAGGGCTACCTGAGGCTCAGGGACGCCTGCTGCCCCCAGCTGCCCGAGCCCGCCCCCGCCAGCGCGCGCCTGAGGCTCCGCGTGCTCACGGGCCGCAGGGCGATCGCGGAGGACCCGCGGCTCTCCAGCCTCTCGTTCGAGGTGGAGGAGCTGGATGCGGGCCAGGCGGCGGCGGAGGACCTCATGCTGGGGGCACGCATGACGCGGGGCCTCGACCCCGCGCTCGTCTCGCACGCGAGGCTCGTCCTCGGAGGGGGCCGCGTCCAGGCGACGCTCGACGACTGCGTCGCGCGCGGGCTTCTCGCCCGGGACGGTGGCGGGAGGCTCGCCCCCACCCATCGTGGCTGGCTTCTGGGAAACGAGCTCTACGGGACCCTCTGGGACCTCGCCGGGGGAGAGACCCTCACGTCGCGCTGCCAGGGCCGCGGCGCGCCCAAGCCATGACCGCCCTTCGTGAAGCTGCGTGGCGGAGGTATCCGGCATGCGGCCATGGGGTATAGTTCCGCACGTCAGGTCGCCATGGCGGCGCACGGGGGAAGGTAGGGCAGGCACTTGGCCTCGATGAACGAGAAGGACTACTACGCCATCCTGGGCGTGGAACAGGACAGCACGACGGAGCAGATCAGGCGCGCATTCCAGCAGAAGGCGCGCAAGCTCCATCCGGACGTCAACAAGGAGCCGGACGCCGAGGAGCGCTTCAAGGAGGTCTCCGAGGCGTACGCCGTCCTCTCCGACGAGGGCAAGAGGCGCCGCTACGACGCCATGCGCTCCGGGAACCCCTTCGCCTCCGCCGACTACGGCGGCACCCCCGGCGCCTCGCCCGACGGCTACGGGGGCTTCCCCTTCGGCTGGGGCTTCCCCTTCTCCGACGTGGCCCAGCGAGGTCGCGGAGGCCAGCGCTCCCGCTCCTACAACCCACGCGTCGGCGCGGACGTCACCGTGCGCCTCGACCTGGACGACGAGTCGGCGCGCAAGGGCGTGCGCCGGGGCGTGACCTACCAGCGTTACGTCGCCTGCGACGTCTGCCACGGGCAGGGCTCGGTGCGAAGCGACCATGCGGAGACCTGCCCCACCTGCGGCGGCAGCGGCCACATGAGCGTCGACCTCACGGGCATCTTCGGCTTCGGCGTCATGGAGATGGAGTGCCCCGAGTGCGAGGGGACGGGCAGGGTCGTGAGCGACCCCTGCCACAACTGCGGTGGTTCGGGCAGGGTGCTCTCCGCGAGCGAGGTCGTGGTCGAGGTTCCCGCCGGCTCGCATGACGGCGACGAGGTTCGCATCCCCGGCATGGGCAACGCGGGCACGAACGGCCAGGCCTCGGGCGACTTCGTCTGCCGCGTGGGGGTGGCGTCCGAGCGGCTGAGCCAGAGGCAGGCCTCCGGCTTCCACTCGCTGGGGCTGGCCGTGCCCTTCCTGGTGCTGGGCGCGCTCACCAACACCCTGGGCTCCGTCGCCCTCGTGATCGTGACGCTTGTGGGGGTCGGCGCCTTCCTCGCCTTCGGCGAGGGCCTCGCCCACGCGCGAGGCTGGTGGAGGTCGGGCCTCAGGTCGCTCGCAAACGGCGCGAGCTCGGGCGTGGTCTTCGCGCTCTTCCTGGTGATGATGTTCTCCTGCGGCTCGGGGCTGGGAAGCGCCGGCTATAGGGGATAGCCTCCCTTCGCGGGCCCTTGCCCGCGATCCGTTCGTCTGCAACTGCTTTGGGGATTGGTGACATTGGCTTCGAAGGACTACTACGAGGTGCTCGGCGTCGCGCGCGACGCCGACGCCAAGACGATTAAGAGGGCCTTTCTCAAGAAGGCGCGCACGCTCCATCCGGACGTCAACAAGGAGGCGGACGCCGAGGAGCGCTTCAAGGAGGTCAACGAGGCGTACTCCGTCCTCTCCGACGAGCGCAGGCGCTCCAACTACGACCGCTACGGCACGCCCGACGGACCCGGTGGCTTCGGCTCCGACTACGTGGACATGTCCGACATCTTTGGCGGCGGCTTCGGCATAAACGACATCTTCGACTCCTTCTTCGGCGGGGCAGCAGGTCGCCAGGGCGGCCAGCGCGCCACGCGCACCCGCGGGCGCGACATGGGCATGACGCTGCGCGTGAGCCTCGCCGAGGCCGCTGCGGGATGCACGAAGACGGTCGCCTACGAGCGCCTTGCCCCCTGCGACGACTGCCACGGCAGCGGCGTCGCCGAGGGTGGCCACGAGAGGACCTGCGAGCGCTGCCACGGCACGGGTCGTGTGGTGGAGGTCCAGCGCACCATCTTCGGCCAGATGCAGTCGCAGGCGACCTGCCCGGACTGCGGGGGCACCGGCAAGGTGGTGGACAAGCCCTGCGAGACCTGCCAGGGGCAGGGCCGCACTCCCTCGCGCGAGACGGTCGAGGTCAGCGTGCCCGCCGGCGTCCACTCCGGGCAGTCGATAAGCATCAGGGGCAAGGGGGAGGCCGGGCTGCGCGGTGACGTGGCGGGAGACCTTGTGGTGCGCGTCGAGGTCGAGCCCAGCGAGGACTTCGAGCGACAGGGCGACGACCTCTACTGCCGCCTCGCCCTCGACGCCCTCGAGGCCATCGTGGGCTGCGAGAAGGCCATCCCCGGGATCCTCGCCGGCGAGCGGGTGGACGTCGAGGTCCCCGCGGGCTGCCAGCACGGCCAGCAGATCCGCGTCGAGGGCAGGGGCATGCCCCGCCTCAACTCGCGCTCACGCGGCAGCCTCATAGCCGTGGTGCAGGTCGAAGTCCCTTGCGACCTGGACGAGGCGCAGATGGAGGCGGTCCGCGAGCTCGTGGGCCAGCGCTCGTCCCGTCCCGGGGACGGCGCGGGCAAGGCAGGGGCCGACGACGCCAAGAAGGGCCGCCGCCGTGGCCGCAAGGGGCACAAGTGACGCGCCACAAGGTGGCCCTGGTCAACCTGGGCTGTCGCGTCAACAGGGTCGAGAATGACCTCGTGGCGAGCCAGCTCGAGGGGGCGGGGCTCGAGCTCTGCGACCCCGCGGCGGCCGAGCTCGTGGTGGTCAACACCTGCGCCGTGACGGGCGAGGCCGAGGCCAAGACCCGAAAGCGGCTGCGCCGCGTGGCGCAGCTGCCCCAGGCGCCCCTCGTGCTCGCGAGCGGCTGCGTCGCCAACCTCAGGGGAGAGGAGCTCGAGGGCCTCGCCCCCAACATCGAAGTGGTGCGCGACAAGTCGCGCCTCGCCGAGGTCGCCCTGTCCAGGCTCGGGCTTGAGCCCGGAAGCGTGACGGACGCGGGCGAGCTCGCCGTGACGCCAACGCCCACGGGCAGGATGAGGCCCGGCATCAAGGTCCAGGACGGCTGCGACAACCGCTGCAGCTATTGCATCGTCTGGAAGGCGCGCGGCGCCTCCCGCTCCATGGGTGTGGGCGAGGTGCTGCGGCAGGTCCGCTCCGCCGTCGCTCGCGGGGGCCACGAGGTCGTGCTCACGGGCATCAACCTGGGGCGCTTCCGAGGTGAGGCAGAGGACGGCAGGGGGATCGCGCTTTCGGGCCTCATCGACCTCATCCTCGGGGAGACCGAGGTGGAGCGCGTCCGGCTCTCGTCCATCGAGCCGCCCGACGTCACCGACGAGCTCCTGGACGCCATGGCGCGGGGAGGCGAGAGGGTCGCGCCCTTCCTCCACGTCTGCCTGCAGTCCGGCTGCGACGACACGCTCCGGCGCATGCGTCGCGTGTACAGCACGGCAGAGTACCGCAGGACCGTCCTCCACGCGCGCGAGCGCATCGAGGGGCTCGCCTTGGGGACCGACCTTATCGTGGGCTTCCCGGGCGAGACGGACGAGGAGTTCGAGGCGTCCCTCGCCTTCTGCGAGGAGATGGCCTTCGCCAAGATGCACGTCTTCCGCTACTCCGCCCGCCCCGGCACGCCCGCGGCCACGGCGGAGGGGCAGGTCCCTCCCCGGGTTATGGCCGAGCGCGGCCGGCGCATGAGGGAGCTCGCCGCGCGCATGCGCCGCCAGAGCGCCTCCGCGCGAGTGGGCTCAGAGGAGCTCGCCGTGGTCCAGTACCCAGGCCGTGCCGTCACCGGGCGCCTGCACGACCTCCTGGTCGACCCGTCCGCCCCCCTCGACGCGCTCGTGAGGGCCCGCGTCACGTCCGTCATGGACGACGGGACGCTCGTGGGCACGTTGCTGTAGGACGCCGCCGTTGCGGCTATGATTGGGACGGCGCGCCGTCCGGAGGCAGTTGGAGGAGCATGGAGCCGACGCAGGTCAGACTCACCATTCCCGATTCCGTCGACCCGACCCTGCTCATGGGGCCGGCCGACTCGCTCCTGCGTCGCATAGAGGCGGGCTTCGACGCCCTGGTCTCGGTGCGCGGAAGCCAGATCCTGGTCTCGGGCCCCGCAGAAGTCGTGGACGGCGTCGTCTCGGTGTTCTCTCGCCTCATCCACATGGTCGAGAGGGGAGAGGTGCCCACCACCGACGAGGTGGAGCTCCTCGTGGGCCAGGCGTCGCACGGCGCCCAGGAGCCCGCGGACATGGGTCGCGACCTGCTGCTCACCTACCGCGGGCGTGCCATAAGGCCAAAGACGGCGGGGCAGCTGCGCTACGTCGAGTCGATGCGGCGAAACACCATCAGCTTCGGCATCGGCCCCGCCGGCACCGGCAAGACCTACCTCGCCATGGCCATGGCCGTGGCGGCGCTGAAGAGGCGCGAGGTGGCGCGCATCGTCCTCGCCCGTCCCGTGGTCGAGGCGGGCGAGTCGCTGGGTTACCTCCCAGGCACCCTCCAGGAGAAGCTCGACCCCTACGTGCGCCCGCTCTACGACGCGCTCTTCGACATGACCGACATGGAGCGGGGGAGCTCCCTCATCGAGCAGGGGGTCATAGAGATCGCGCCCCTGGCCTTCATGCGCGGGCGCACCCTCAACGACTCCTTCGTCATCCTCGACGAGGCACAGAACACCACTCCCGACCAGATGAAGATGTTCCTCACGCGGCTGGGCTTCTCGTCCAAGTTCGTCGTGACGGGAGACCTCACCCAGCGCGACCTCCTGGGCCACAACGGGCTGGAGTCGGCCCGCGAGGTGCTCGAGGGGGTTGATGGCATCGAGTTCGTGGACCTCGACCGCAACGACATCGTCCGCCACTCCCTGGTGGCACGCATCGTGGACGCCTACGACCGCGCCGCGGCGCGCGGCGGCGGGAGGTAGCATGGAGAACGACTATGACCTCGTGTTCGAGGAGGGCGTCGTCGCACCGGTCGACGGAGCAGACATCAAGGCCGCCTGCGACCTGGTGCTCGCCGAGGAGGGCGTGGCCAGGCCCTGCATGGTGTCGGTCTCCGTCGTGTCCGACGGGCGCATGCGCGAGCTCAACCTCGAGTGGCGCGGACAGGACCGGGCGACGGACGTGCTGAGCCTCGAGTGCGAGCGCCCGGACGACCCCGACCTCGCCCCCGGGGAGCCCTGCGAGCTGGGCGACATCGTCCTCGCGCCCGCGTACATCGCCCAACAGGCGCCGGGCTTCGGGACCACCGCACGCGACGAGTTCCGCCTGCTCCTGGTCCATGGCATGCTCCACCTCCTTGGCTACGACCACCTGGAGGACGCGGAGGCGGAGCTCATGGAGGCCCGCGAGGACCAGCTCCTCCTCAAGATGAAGACCGACCAGCCCTTGGATCACGTGACCCTGACCCGACACCGGGAAGGCGGCGACGCATGATTCCCGGCAAGCGCCCGAGCCACCCCACCTTCAGGCGGAGCTTCCTCTTCGCCATCCAGGGCTTCCGCACCGCCGTGCGCCAGGAGCGCAACATCAAGGTCATGCTGGGCGGGGCCGCCTTTGCCCTCGTCATGGGCATCGTGCTGCGCATCGATGCGCTGAGCTGGGCCGTTGTGCTCCTGTGCTGCGCGGTGGTCATCATGGCCGAACTCTTCAACACGGCCGTGGAGACTGTCGTGGACCTGGTCTCGCCCGAGTTCCATCCCCTCGCAGGACGGGCGAAGGACATCGCCGCCGCCGCGGTGTGGTTGCTCTGCGTCGTGGTGGCGGTGGTGGGCGCCGTGGTGTTCGTGCGCGCCCTCCTGCCCTAGGGCTTCCCTTTCAAGGAGGAGAGATGCAAGACGAGAAGAGCACGGACGACACGGTGCCCGCCGAGGACTTCAGCAGCGGCTTCGTCGCGCTGGTGGGACGCCCCAGCGTGGGGAAGTCGACCCTGCTCAACGCCTGCTACGGCGGGAAGATAGCCATCACGAGCCCCGTGGCGCAGACCACGCGCCGGCGCATGCGCGCCGTGGTCAACACCCCCACGTCGCAGCTCGTGATCGTGGACACGCCGGGGCTCCACAAGCCCAAGGACGCCCTGGGGAAGGAGCTCAACAAGGTCGCCCTGGGAGAGCTCGCCGACGTGGACGTCGTCGCCCTCCTCGTCGACGCCACCAAGCCCGTGGGCCGAGGCGACGAGTGGGTCGCCAAGCACGTCGACGCGGCGCGCGCGCCTTTCAAGGTCCTCGTGGTCACCAAGGCGGACCTCGCCGGGCCCGAGCAGGTCAAGTCCCAGCTCGAGGCGGCGCACTCACTCGCCCGCTTCGACGACGCCCTCGTCGTGAGTGCCAAGGAGGGCTTCAACGTCGACTCCTTCGTGGGGTTGGTCTCCGCCCACCTGCCCGTGGGCCCGAAGTGGTTCCCGGACGACATGGACGTGGACATGACGGACGAGGATCTCGTGGCGGAGTTCGTGCGCGAGAAGGTGCTCCTCAACATGCGCCAGGAGGTCCCCCACTCCGTGGGCGTCATCTGCGAGGACATCTCGTGGCCCAGGAGGGGCCACGCCTCGGTGGCCGCCACCATCATCGTGGAGCGCGAGGGGCAGAAGGGCATGGTCATCGGCAAGGGGGGGCAGATGATCAAGCGCATCGGGTCCGAGGCGCGCCATGACGTGGAGCGCCTCCTCGGGGCCCAGTGCTTCCTCGACCTGCAGGTCAGGGTCCAGCCGCAGTGGCGCCGGGACAAGAACGAGATCCGCCGCCTGGGCTACGAGGCGGAAGAGTAGGCCGTGGCGGGAGGGCGCCGGACCTATAGGAGCAAGGGCATAGTGCTCGCCCGCACCAAGCTCTCGGAGCAGGACCTCATCCTCACCATCTTGGGGGAGTCGGGGGCCCAGCTGAGGGCCGTGGCGAAGGGCGCGCGGAAGCCGGGCGGACGCCTCGCCTCGCGCTCGGAGCTCTTCTGCGAGACGGACTTCCTCATGGCCAGGGGGAGGAGCCTCGACGTGGTGAGCGAGGCCGTCACCGTCGACGCGCACCCCGGCATCAGGGGGGACTACGCCCGGCTCTGCGCCGCCTCCGCAGTCGCCGAGGTCGCGCGCCTCAGCTCCTTCGAGGAGAGCGAGGACCCCTACCTCTTCCGCATCTGCTCGGCCGCCCTGGGCTCCTGCGAGCGGGCAAGCGGGCAGCCCCATCTCGACCTGCTGGTGGCCGCGTACGCCTTCAAGGTGCTCGCCCACGAGGGCTGGATGCCCGAGCTCGACTCCTGCATAGCCTGCGGCGACCCGGACGTGACGCACTTCTCGCCCGTGGCGGGAGGGGCGCTCTGCGCCAGCTGCGCGAGGGGCGTGGCGGGTGCCCAGGAGCTCTCCCGCTCCGAGTTCCAGTGGCTCCGGGCGCTTTTGGGCTCCACCTTCGGGGAGCTCATGGGGGCCGAGGTGGGCGAGCAAGTGGCCACGGAGCTCCTCTCCATCGCGCATGCCTGGGCGGCGACCCACTTGGACGCACGCCTTCGCGCCCTGGAGTTCATGTTCAGCATGTGATGGATTCGGGTACGGCATGCTTTGCGACGTGCGGAGCCCGGGCTTCTTTGCAAAAGACTAAAAACAGGCTTAAGATAGTTTGCTGCATGAGTCCCTACCCAAAGAAGATCCTCCGTTTGGAGCAACCCATGAGAACAGACCGACCATCCGCCCACATCAGCCTCTCGTGGCCCCATCCCGCCTGTTGTGGTGCTCTGGCCTCCGCCGCCGTGGTGGCCGTCCTGCTCATGGGCGCCCACACCGCCCTTGCCAACGAGGCGGAACGCGTCATCGATGTCGGCTCATCCCAGGTGGACGTTGGGGCCACGGCGTCCACGACCGATTCTGCGGAAGGGGCCTTGCTTGACGCACGGGAAGCGTGCAATGCGCCCGTATCCGTGCCTGCATCCCCTGTTCAAAATGTGCCTGAGGGTCAGACGGAACCAACGGATGATAAGGTCACGGAAGCAAAGCTTGAATTTCCCCTGAGGGTCGTTGCCCCTCAGGCTCAAGCTGACGTCGAAGGCCAGGGGACGCCGGACGAGCACGAGTCGTTCGAGGATGCCGAAGCTACCCATGCGGTCTCGCAGACGAGCGAGTTCTCGAGGGGGGCGCCTACTCGCGCTCCCGAGGAGACCATCGAGACAGGCCCTGCCGCGCCCAGCCCCCACATGGCCATCGTCACAAGGGCAGGGACGGCAGGCGAGGAGGAGGGCTGGTCCAGCAAGCCCGAGGCAACGGCCCCCCAGTCTGTGAAAGCCACGCAGCCCGAAGTGGACGAGCCCGTGGCTCCCAAGCTCGTGGCGAACAAGCCGACCGGCAAGAAGCCCGCCGTCAAGTACCTCAACATGTTCCGGCTCTACAACCCCAACTCAGGCGAGCACTTCTACACGAGCAGCCAGAAGGAGCTCAAGACGGTCTGCGAGGCGGGTTGGCGCTACGAGGGCGTGGGCTGGGTGTCTCCCGATTCCGGCGCGGCGGTCTTTCGCCTCTACAACCCCAACGCAGGGGACCATCACTACACTACAAGCTCTCGGGAGCGCGACGGGCTCGTGAGGGCGGGCTGGCGCTACGAGGGCATCGGCTGGAGGTCCGAAGGAGACGACGGCACGGCGGTCCTCCGGCAGTACAACCCCAACGCGAGGGCCGGCGCGCACAACTTCACCGTGAGCCCCCAGGAGGCAAAGCACCTTGTCGCTGCCGGATGGAGGGACGAGGGCAGGGCGTGGTTCGCCTCTAGGCAGGCCACCCAGCCAATCAAGGGCTTCTGGATGGTCACTAGTGCCTGGGGATCGAAGCAGCGCTATTGGGTCGGGAGCGATGCCCTCCTCGCCCGCGAGCGCGTCGTGACCCCTTCCGAGGGCGCGGGCTACTACGCCTACGCAAGCTCCGACGGCTCCATCCTGCGGGGCGTCAGGGACCTCGGTGACGGCTACGCCATGGTGGCGGACGACGACGGCAGGCTCCTCGCCGCGGGCGGCGAGGGCTTCTCAAAGCTCAGGGGGGCGGACGGCAGGGAGCGGCTGTACTACCTGCACGATGGCGGCGAGGGCTTCTCGCTGGCCAGGGTCGGCCACTTCGAGCGGGGTGGGAAGCACTTCTGGGGCCAGGCCTCCGACGGGAGCATCCTGCGCGGCAAGCTCCGCCAGGGCAAGGGGATGCTCGTCGCCAACCCCACGACCGGCGCGCTGCTCTGGTCCCGGGGCATGGTCGTGACGGGGGAGTACGACGACGGCGAGCTGCAGCGCTACTACGTCGACGACTCCGTGGGCGCTGGCCTCCTGGGCGCCCGCCTCGGGCTGTTCACCTACGACGGCAAGCGCTACTACGGCCGGGAGGACCAGGGCTACGTGGTGCGCGGGACCTACGTGGTCTCCCGCTACTACGCGAAGACCCACGGTTCCTTCCCCGGCGACTGGCACGACGACACCGTCGCCATCGCCGACAACGACGGCGTGCTCGTCTCGCGCGAGGAGTTCGGCAGGAGGATCGTCAGCGCCGCGCGCACCATGCTCGGCGGCAGCTATTCGTACGACGACAGCGCCTACTATCCCGACAGGCGCGCCTTCAACTGCTCTGGCTTCACATGGTGGGTCTACAGCACCCTGGGGATCAACCTCTCGCACAACCAGGGCTACTTCTCCTACTATGCGCAGCAGGACAACCGCAACGACAGCCAGATGTGGGGCGTGGAGAAGCGCGCGGGCTGGAAGACGTCCATACCGGACCTCCGTCCCGGCGACCTCGTGTTCTTCTCCCCGCTGCAGGACAAGTACCACACCGGGCACGTCGGCGTGTACATCGGCGACGGGAAGATGATCGACTCGAACACGCCCGACGGCGTGCAGGTCAGGAACGTCTGGAGGACCTCCTACGTCGGCGGCGGCCTGCCCATCACGTTGGTGTAAGACTCGCGTGCCATATCGTGTGCCTGGCGTGTAGAAGGGACAAAACGCGCGCGGCCTCGCCCCTCCGGCGGGCCGCGTGGCCCTTCTCGTGCTATGATTCCCCAGTCATACCCCGTACTTGGAGGCCCGCCCATGCCAGACGGCCATCCCAGTTCGGGGCGCATCCATGAAGAAGGGAAACGCAACATGGCAGTCACCAAGGATCGCAAGGCCGAGCTCATCGCCCAGTACGGCAAGGACGAGAAGGACTCTGGCTCCGCCGCCGTCCAGGTCGCCCTCCTCACCGAGCGCATCAAGGGCCTGACCGAGCACATGAAGTCCCACAAGAAGGACTTCCACACCCGTCGCGGCCTCCTCATGCTCGTCGGCCAGCGTCGCCGCCTCCTGTCCTACATCAAGAAGCAGGACGTCGAGGCCTACCGCACGCTGATCAAGAGCCTGGGCATCCGCGACAACATCCAGTAACAAGCGTGCAAGAGGGGAGCGCCTGCGGGCGCTCCCTTGCGTTAGACGGCCCGCCTGCAACGGGGCAGGCGGAGATAAGAGGAAAAGAAACATGGCAAAGGTTACGCACGAGTTCGACCTCTACGGCAAGCACTACGCCCTCAGCTCGGGCGAGCTCGCGAAGCAGGCCACAGGCGAGTGCCTGGTCTCCTGCGGCGAGTCCACGGTCAACGTCACCGTCGTGGTCTCGAAGGAGCGCAAGAACTACGACTTCTTCCCCCTGACGGTCGACTTCATCGAGAAGATGTACGCGGTCGGGCGCATCCCCGGCGGCTACCTCAAGAGGGAGGCGCGCCCCTCCGAGAAGGCCACCCTCACGGCCCGCATGATCGACCGCCCCATCCGCCCGTCCTTCCCCGACGGCTTCCGCAACGAGGTCCAGATCGTCGCCATGCCCCTCGTGGCCGACCAGGTCAACTCCGTCGACACCATCTCCATCATGGGCGCCTCCGTCGCCCTCTCCGTGGGCGGCGTGCCCTTCGAGGGGCCGCTCGCCGGCGTGCGCATCGGCCGCAACCCCGAGACGGGCGAGTTCCTCGTGAACCCGACCTACGAGGAGCGCGACGCGTCCGACCTCGACCTCGAGCTCGCCGGCTCCGCCACCTTCATCAGCATGCTCGAGGCCGGCGCGAAGGAGATCTCGGAGGAGGACATGCTCGCCGCCATGGCCTTCGGCCAGGAGGCGATCGCCGCGTTCTGCGAGGAGGAGAAGGCCTTCATTGCCAAGTACGAGGAGGCCAACGGCCCCATCGCCAAGCACGAGTACGTCCTCGACGTGCCCGTCCCCGAGGTCCACGACCGCGTCTTCGCCCACTACGCCGAGATGGAGGCCGCGCTCAAGGACGCCGACAAGCTCTCGCGCATCGGCAAGGTCGAGGCCCTCAAGGACTCCATCCGTGCCGAGTTCACCGACGAGGAGCGCGCCCAGTGGGAGCGCGAGATCCCCGTGGAGCTCAAGGGGCTCGAGAAGCACGCCATGCGCAAGATGGTCGTCGAGACCGGCGAGCGCGTCGACGGCCGCTCGGCCGACCAGATCCGCCCGCTCATGGTGAAGCCCGACTACCTTCCCCGCGTCCACGGCTCCGGCCTCTTCCAGCGCGGCCAGACCCAGGTGCTCTCCGTCGCCACCCTGGGCATGCTCAACGAGTGGCAGCGCCTCGACACCATCGAGCCCGTCGACGGCAAGCGCTACATCCACCACTACAACTTCCCGCCCTTCTGCACCGGCGAGACCGGGCGCATGGGGTCGCCCAAGAGGCGCGAGATCGGCCACGGCAACCTTGCCGAGCGCGCCCTTCTCCCGGTGATCCCGAGCGAGGACGAGTTCCCCTACACCATCCGCGTGGTCTCCGAGGTCATGGAGTCCAACGGCTCCTCCTCGATGGCGTCGACCTGCGGCTCGACCCTCGCCCTCATGGACGCCGGCGTGCCTCTGAAGCGCCCCGTCTCGGGCGTGGCCATGGGCCTCATCCAGGAGGAGGGCAAGACCGTCGTCCTCACCGACATCCAGGGCCTCGAGGACTTCCTCGGTGACATGGACTTCAAGGTCTGCGGCACCACCAAGGGCATCACCGCCATGCAGATGGACAACAAGGCCACCGGCCTCACGCCCCAGATCCTGCGCCAGGCCCTCATGCAGGCCCACGAGGGTCGCATGTTCATCCTCGACGCCATGCTCGAGCAGATTCCCGCGCCGCGCGAGTCCACCAAGGAGAACGCGCCCCAGATCATCAGCCTCCAGATTCCGACGGACAAGATTCGCGACGTCATAGGCAGCGGCGGCAAGGTCATCCGCGGCATCCAGGACGACACGGGCGCCACGATCGACATCCAGGAGGACGGCACCGTCTTCATCGCCGGCACCAACGGCGCGGGCGACGAGGCCGCCGAGCGCATCAAGGCCATCGTCAAGGTCCCCGAGGTGGGCGAGGAGTACAACGGCCGCGTCGTGGGCATCCAGCCCTTCGGAGCCTTCGTCGAGCTCCTTCCCGGCAAGGATGGCCTGCTGCACGTCTCGCGCGTCGCCAAGGGCCGCGTCGAGAAGGTCGAGGACGTCCTCAACATCGGCGACGAGGTCAAGGTCAAGGTCCTCGAGGTGGACGAGAAGGGCAAGGTCAGCCTGGACCGCCTGGACAAGCCCGAGGCTCCCGCCCGCTCCTCCAAGCCCCGCGAGCATGAGGGCGAGAGGCGCGAGCGCGCCGGCCGCCGTCCTGGCGACAGGGGTGGCTCCGCGAGCCGCCAGCCCCGTCGACACCACGAGGGCTAGTCCCGAACGATAGCTCCCGGCCCCTCGACTGACGGGGCTGCTGGGACCCGCCGGCAAAGGCCGGCGGGTCCCTTTTCTGTGCCGTGACCCCAGATGTGGGATGCGTCCGCTTTGCCCTCCACAGGGACAAGGGTGACTGGCGGCAGCTACAATGGGTAGAGGAATGTCTGGAACGTTTCCCGCAGAGGCGGGTCTCACATACATGAAATGCCACCGCACCACGAAAGGAACCCAACGCACATGGCAAAGAAGCAGAGTCCCCTGAGGATCATCCCCCTCGGGGGTCTGGACGGCATCGGCAAGAACATGACCGCCTTCGAGTACGAGAACGACCTCGTGCTCGTGGACGCGGGCCTCATGTTCCCCGATGATGAGCAACCCGGGGTCGACCTCGTCCTTCCCGACTACTCGTACGTGCTCGAAAACGAGGACAAGCTCCGCGGCATCATCATCACCCACGGCCACGAGGACCACACCGGGGCCCTGCCCTACCTCCTCATGGACCTGGGCCGCAAGGTGCCCATCTACTCGAGCAAGCTCACCCTGGGCTTCATCGAGGGCAAGCTGGCCGAGCACCGCATCAACTCGCCCAAGTTCCGCGAGGTGACCAACGGCGCCCATCTAAACCTCGGCGCCTTCAGCATCGACTTCTTCGCGATGACGCACTCGATCCCCGGCGCCATGGGCGTCTACATGCGTACCCCGGCGGGCTCCGTCATGCACACCGGCGACTTCAAGCTCGACCAGACCCCCATCGACGGCGTGAGGCCAAACTACCAGGCCATCAACCGCTTCGCCACGCTGGGGGTCGACCTCCTCCTCTCCGACTCCACCAACGCGACCCGTCCGGGCTTCACGCCCTCCGAGTCCGCCGTCGGCCCCCAGCTCCGCCACATCATCAAGAACGCGCCCGGCAGGGTCATCGTGGCCTCCTTCTCGAGCCAAATCCACCGCATCCAGCAGGTCTGCGACGCGGCCGTGGCCGTGGGGCGCAAGGTGGTCGTCACGGGACGCTCCATGGTCACCAACACGCGCGTCGCGCGCGAGCTGGGCTACCTCAAGATCTCCGACGACGACATCATCGACGCCTACGACCTGGCAGACCTCCCCGACGAGAAGATCGTCGTCATGTGCACGGGCAGCCAGGGCGAGCCCATGAGCGCGCTCGGCCGCATGGCCACGGGAGACCACAAGTCGATCACCATCACCTCCGAGGACACGGTGATCATCTCGGCTACCCCCGTGCCCGGCAACGAGAAGAGCGTCGCGGGGATCATCAACTCGCTCTCAAAGATCGGCTGCACCGTCTTCGACCGCTCCAACACGCTCGTGCACGTCTCGGGACACGGCAGCCAGGAGGAGCTCAAGCTCATGCTGGCCATGGCGAAGCCGCGCTACTTCGCGCCCGTCCACGGCGAGGCCGTCCACCTGCGTGCCCACGCCAAGCTCGCGGCCCAGATGGGCATCCCCGCCGACCACATCTTCATAGCCGACAACGGAGACTCGCTCGAGGTGCGCAACGGCAAGGTCACCTGGGGCGACCCCGTCGAGTCCGGCATCGTCTACGTCGATGGCCTCTCCGTCACGGACGCCGACCCCGTCGTCTTCCGCGACCGCCAGAAGCTCTCGACCGACGGGCTCGTCACCTGCGTCGTCACGTTCGAGCGCAGGGGCGGCAAGGTCCGCGACATCGAGGTCGCCTGCAGGGGAGTCGCCTTCTCGGGCGACGAGGCCCTCATCGAGGAGGCGCAGGACAGCGTCAGGTCCCAGATGGAGACCAGCGTCAAGAAGGACGCGACCAGCCTCGAGCAGCTCCGCAAGGCCCTGCGCAACAGCCTCTCGGGCTTCCTCTGGACGAAGACGCACACGCGACCGATGGTCATCCCGGTCGTGATGGAGGTTTAGATGCCCTCGAACCGCAGCTCAAACGCACAGAAGGGTAGGCGCAAGAAGAACGGTGGCAGACGGGCTGGGGGAAGGGCCTCCTCCCCCCAGCGCCTGCTGCCTGCAAAGGGGAGCGTGGGAAGCGATATCCTGGGCGTGGCCCTGCTCGTGATGGCCATCGCGCTGGGCATCGCGGTCCTGCTCCCGTCGTCCGCTCCCGTCACCCGCGCCTGCGGCGAGACCCTCTCGCTCCTCTTCGGCGTGGGTGCCTTCCTGCTGCCCCTGGCGCTCGCGATATTCTCGCTCACCTTCTTCGTGGACGGCGAGGGGCCCATGGGCAGCCGCGTCGCCCTGGGCCTGCTGCTCGTGGTGCTTGCGGTGCTGGGGCTCCTCTCCGTCAACATGGCCGCGGCGACCGAGGCCGACCCCTTGTTGGTCTTCGACAAGGAGGCGGTCCTGACGCGCGGCGGCTACGTGGGCGCCGCCATAGCCTGGGCGCTGCTCAGCCTCATGGGCAGGACCGTGGGCAACGTCGTGCTCGTCGGCGTGGCGTTGACGGGCGCCATCGTGTGCGGCTTCTCCGTGTCCGGGGCGGTGTCCCGACTGCGCGAGGCCAGCCAATCCGCCCGCGAGGGCCTGCGGGAGCGCGTGCGACGCCGGCAGGCAGGGCGCTCGCCCATAGGTGGGGGAGAGGATCCCTACCACGACTACGCCGATCCCCTCGCGCCCGAGGCACCCGCAGAGGGTGCCACCACCTTCCTGGGCGCCCGCAAGACGAGCGTGCTCACGCGGGGCGGCCGCACCCGTGCCGACGGGACGGATTCGTCTGACGGCGCGGATGGCGGGACCTCTGCCGAGCCCAAGACGACGCTCCTCAGGAGGCTTCGCCATCCCAACATCGACCTGGACGTGGCGCGCCCCGCGGGAGAGGTCGCAACCACCCCTCCCATCGAGGGGCTCGAGATGGAGACGGAGCGGACCCCCTCCGCCCCCGCGGCCTCGCATGCGGACCTTGACGTCGAGGGGGCCGACGAGGAGGTCGCGGTGCCAGACTTCCTGCAGGCGGTCGCCCCCACGCAGCGGCTCGCCGGCAGGCGACGCGGCACGCGGCGCTCCGAGGACGCCAGGCCCACGCCCAAGAAGCCCTCCCTCACCGCGCGGAACGCGCCCGTCTCGCACGCGGAGAGGGCGGTCCCTGCGCACGCCGCGACGTCGCCGGCACCGAGGCCCCGGCCTGCCGCCCCCGCGCCGGCGGGCAAGAGGCCGGGAGAGGGCGAGGAGGGCTACCAGCTGCCCCCGCTCTCGATGCTGAGCTCGAACCCCAACAGCGCGACCAGCGCCGCCTCCATCGCCGAGCTGTCCGAGACCAAGGACCGCCTGCAGGCGACGCTCCAGGAGTTCGGCCTCAGGAGCCAGGTCGTCGACTACGTGTCCGGACCCCTTGTCACGACCTTCCGGGTCGAGATGGGCGAGGGCGAGCGCGTCAACAAGATCCGCAACCTCGAAGACGACATAGCCCTCACGCTCGCCGCCGAGAAGGTCCGCATCTTCGCGCCCATCCCCGGCACCTCCTACGTGGGCATAGAGATCCCCAACAAGGAGCGCGAGAACGTGCACCTGGGAGACGTGCTGCCCTACGCCAAGGGCGGCCCCCTCGAGGTGGCCATCGGCCGCGACTCGGCGGGCAAGCCCGTCGTCACCAACATCGCCAAGATGCCGCACATGCTCGTCGCCGGCACCACGGGGTCGGGCAAGTCCGTCCTCATCAACTCCATGATCATGTCCCTGCTCATGCGCACAACTCCCAAGCAGGTGCGGCTCATCATGATCGACCCCAAGCGCGTCGAGTTCGCGGGATACAACGGCCTTCCCCACCTCTACGTCCCGGTCGTGACCGAGCCCAGGCAGGCGGCGAGCGCCCTGCAGTGGGCGGTGTCCGAGATGGAGCGGCGCCTCAAGGTCTTCGAGCGTGCCGGGGCACGAGAGATCCGCGCCTACAACAAGATGTGCGTCTCGGGCAAGCTGTCGGAGATGGACAACCCCCCCGATCCGCTGCCCTACATCGTCGTGGTCATCGACGAGCTCTCGGACCTCATGATGGTCGCGGGCAAGGACGTCGAGGCCTCCATCGTGCGCATCGCCCAGCTCGCCCGCGCGGCGGGGATTCACCTGGTCATCGCCACGCAGCGCCCCTCGGCCAACGTCGTCACGGGCCTCATAAAGTCGAACATCGACTCCCGCGTCGCCCTCAAGGTCTCGTCGGGCATCGACTCCCGCGTCATCCTGGACGAGACCGGCGCCGACAAGCTCCTGGGCAACGGCGACATGCTCTTCAAGGACCGGGGCCTCTCTCCCAAGCGCGTCCTCGGCTGCTACACCTCCGACCAAGAGATAAACGAGGTCGTGGACTTCATCCGCAGCCAGGGCGAGCCCGACTACCACGAGGAGATCCTCTCGCAGGTCGTCCCCGGCCAGCCCTCCGGCTCGCCCCTTTCCGACGGCGAGGAGGGAGACGATCCCCTGGTCTGGGAGGCCGCCCAGATAGTTGTGGACTCTAGGCTTGGTTCCACCTCGGGCCTGCAGCGCCGTCTGAAGGTGGGATACGCTAGGGCCGGCCGCATCATGGACATGCTCGAGAGCAAGGGCGTGGTCGGACCTCCGGACGGCTCGAAGCCACGCGAGGTCCTGCTCGACAAGGAAGGCCTGGAGGACCTGAGGGTCCAGGAGGAGAAGTACCGGGAGGTGTAGCATGCCGCGTCCTCGCTTCAGCGAGATGCTGGTCAACAGAAGGCGGCAGTTGGGGCTCTCCGTGGCCCAGGCCTCGCGCGTGCTCCGCCTGCGCGAGGACGTGCTCATCGCCTTCGAGAACGGCGACTTCGGCCGTATGCCGAAGAGCGGCTACGCCCAGGGCATGCTCTCGTCCTACGCGCGCTACCTGGGCCTGTCCCCCCGCAGCGTGGTGAGGCAGTTCTCCTCCGACCTCTTCGACTACGAGCGTGGGCGTGACGGTAGGCACGGGGGCGAGGAGGCCAGCTACGAGGTGCCCGGGAGCTCCAGCCCCAGGAGGCCCTACCAGGGCTCGCGCGGGCTCCTGCCCACCTCGGGAGGGTTCGCGGGCGACGTCACGGGCTTCGCGACCACCTCCCCCGTCCGTTCGCGCCAGCAGTCGAGCCCGCTCGTCAACCAACGGCAGAGTCCCTCGCGCTACCACCAGGGCGGTGACGTCGGCGGGGACCTGCCTGTCGCGCCCACGAGGCGTTACACGGGACGTGACGTCAGCAGCCGCCCCGGCTCCAGGGCACGGACGCACCGCAGCCGACGCCCCGAGCAGGGCCGCGCCATCCCCGGAAGCTACCGCGAGGAGGTCGTGGTGCCCCGGGGCAACGCCGACAGGGTGACCACCCGCCTCGTCGACGCGGACGCCTACACCGACGACCTGCGCTACGGGGACGCCCGACCCTATGAGGCCGCCTCCACGCGCACGGGGCGTCGCTCCTCCCGCAACATCGCGCGCGCGGAGCGCCCCAACGTGAGGCGCCGCGGAGGCGAGGGAAGGGAGAGCCTGAGGGAGCGGGGGAGGGGCGCCGCCCCACGGCGCTCGGGAGTCGCGGGGGTCGTCGAGGCGTACTTCTCGGACGCCCGGCGGACCATGGCAACCGTGGTCATCGCGGGTGCGCTGCTCCTCACCCTGATCATCATCGGGTCGGTCAAGTCCTGCGTGCGCGCCCCGTCCTCCTCCGACGCCCGTTCCGTCGCCGTCACCACGACGAGCACGACGCCCACCGACTCGTCGTCCGAAACCACTGCGACGACGTCCGGCACGCAGGGCCAGAGCAGCCAGGCTGCGGACGAGGCGGCGAAGGCCGCCGAGGACGCCAAGGCCCAGAAGGAGGCCAAGGAGGCCGAGACCGAGACCAAGGTGGACGTCAAGGTCGCCGACGGGGCGACCACCTGGCTCGAGATAGAGAGCGACGGCACGAGCGTCATCGCCGAGCAGGTCACGGGACCCTGGGAGAAGAGCTTCGTCGTGACGGAGTCGATCACCGTGCAGGTGAGCGACACCACTGCGGCGACCGTGACCAAGAACGGGACCCAGCAGTCCTTCAGCTCGAAGTCGTCCGGCATAGGCTCCATCACGATCCAGGGCACGAAGCCTTCGGCCAATCCCGCGGAGTCGACGGCGAAGGGCAAGGCCGACACGTCCTCCTCCGACGCGTCGGCCTCGGACGCGCCAGGCGAGGGTGGGACCGCGTCCACCAGCGGTGACGAGTCCTCCGGCTCCACCGTCGAGTAGGCGCTGCCCCAGGGACCCATCGCATTCAACCACCAGGAAGGGGAGGAAGCATGGCCAAGGAAGCTAGCTTCGACATCGTCTCGACCGTCGACCTCCAGGAGGCGGACAACGCGTACCAGCAGGCCGCGCGCGAGCTGACGCAGCGCTACGACCTCAGGCAGACCGGCGCCACGATCGAGTTCTCCAAGAAGGAGGGGGTCTTCACCATCTCGGCCCCGTCCGAGTTCGTGGCCTCCCAGGTCATCGACGTCATGGGCTCGAAGCTTGCCAGGCGCCAGATCGACCTCGCGGCCCTGCGCTGGGACAAGCCCGAGCCGGCGGCCGGCTCCTCCGTGCGGCAGCGCGGGCACCTCGTCCAAGGCATCGACCAGGACACCGCCAAGCGCATCGCCAAGGACATCCGCGACCTCAAGCTCAAGTGCAAGCCCACGGTCGAGGGCGACAAGCTGAGGGTCAGCTCCGCCTCCCGCGACGCGCTCCAGGAGGTCATCTCCCACCTGCGCGACGGCGACTACGGCCAACCCCTCCAGTTCACGAACTACAGATAGGAAACCATGAGCAACTGCCTGTACGTCACCCTTGGCTGCGCGAAGAACGAGGTCGACACCGATCGCATGAGGGCGCTCCTCGGGACCGCCGGCTTCGGCGAGGCCGAGGGCGTCGACGATGCCGATGTGGCCATCATCAACACCTGCTCCTTCCTCGCCTCGGCGACCTCCGAGTCGATCGACGCCACGCTCGACCTCGCGGAGCGCTCGCGCGGGGGCGTGGGGGAGCTCCCCATCGTCATGTGCGGCTGCGTCCCCTCCCGCTATGGCGACAGCCTGCCCTCCGAGCTCCCCGAGGTCGCCGCCTTCGTGCGCGCCGACGAGGAGGATGACATCGTCGACGTCGTGAGGTCCGTCCTGGGCAAGGAGGCCCCCCAGGGGGAGGTCGCGTTGGGCGTGGGGCGCGTCCTGCGCACCGTCGAGGGCGCGAGCGCCTACGTCAAGATCTCTGACGGCTGCGACCGCTTCTGCGCCTTCTGCGCCATCCCCTACATCCGCGGACGCTACTTCTCCCGTCCGGAGGAAGAGATCCTGGACGAGGTCAGGGGCCTCATGGAGGGCGGCGTGCGAGAGGTCGTGCTCATCGGGCAGGACACCGGCATCTGGGGGAGCGACCTGGGCGAGGGACTCACCCTCGCCTCGCTCCTGAGGTCGGTCGCGGGGGTCGTGCGGCCCTATGGCGGCTGGGTGAGGGTTCTCTACCTCCAGCCCGAGGGCATGACCGACGAGCTCGTCGCCACCATCCGCGACGTGGACGAGGTCCTGCCCTACATAGACATCCCCATCCAACACTGCAACGGGCGCGTCCTCGCAAGCATGAGGAGGAGCGGGTCGGCGCCGGAGCTCCGCGAGCTCTTCGCCCGGCTCAGGGAGCAGATCCCCGGCATGGTCCTCAGGACGACGGGGCTCGTGGGCTTTCCCGGCGAGACCGAGGAGGAGTCCGACGAGCTCCTCGACTTCGTCCAGGAGCTCGAGTTCGACTACACCTCGGTCTTCCCCTACTCCCGTGAGGAGGGGACGCTCGGCGCGAGTCTTCCCGACCAGGTGGACGAGGGCGTGAAGCTGGAGCGCGCGCAGCGGCTGCTCGACGTGGCCGAACAGCTGGGCTTCGCCGCCACCGCACGTCACGTCGGAGAGACCTGCGACGTCATCGTCGACGGCGTCGAGGAGGGCGAGGATGGCCCCGAGCTCGTCGGCCACGCCTGGTTCCAGGCCCCCGACTGCGACGGGGCGGTGCACATCCCTTGCGGCGAGGCAGCGGTGGGAGACGTCGTGCGCGTTCGCCTCGAGGACTCGTTCTGCTACGAGCTCGTCGGCAGCATCGTAGAGTAGGGGAGGCACCCAATGTCCAAGGGCAAGAAGTCCATCTGGACGCCCGCGAACGTCGTCACCTGCGCCCGCGTCGTCCTCGTCCCCGTCTGGCTCCTCGTGGCCGAACTCTCGCGGGACTGGGGGGCGGCCCCCAACCACTACGAGGGGGCCCTCGTGGTCGCCGTCTTCTACATCCTCCTCTCGCTCACCGACAAGCTCGACGGGCACCTCGCCCGTAGCAGGGGGGAGGTGACGACCTTCGGCAAGTTCCTCGACCCCATCGCGGACAAGCTCGTCGTGGTCGTCTCGCTCTGCTACCTCCTCGAGGCGCAGATGGTGAGCCCCTGGGTGCTCCTGGTCGTCGTCGCCCGCGAGTTCCTCGTGTCGGGGCTGCGCATGGTCGTCGCCTCCAAGGGCGTGGTGATCGCCGCGAGCAGCCTCGGCAAGTGGAAGACCGCCACCACCATGGTCTCGATCTCCGGGCTCCTCCTGCTGAGGGCCATCCCCATCTCGGGCGTCGCCTTCGTCGTGTCCGCGGTCTCGTTCGCCCTGCTTTGGGTCGCGGTCGTCCTCACCGCCTGGTCGGGCGTCGACTACTTCGCCAAGTCGTGGAAGTACATCACGGAGGACGCCGATGACTAGGGCGTCGGATGTCCCCCTTCCCACCAGGGAGGAGCTGGGACGCGAGGCCGCGGCGGTCGTCGCCGCGGCGGTCGGGGCGGGGCTGAGCGTCGGCACGGCGGAGTCCTGCACGGGAGGGCTCGTGTCCGCGGCCCTGACCTCCGTCGCCGGCTCCTCCGCCGTCGTGCGGGGCGCCGTCGTGAGCTACGCCATCGAGGTCAAGCGCAGGGTCCTGGGCGTCTCTCCGGAGGTGCTCGACGAGCCATCCCTGGGTGCCGTCTCCTCCGAGTGCGCCCGGATGATGGCGGAAGGCGCCAGGCGCGTGCTGGGCGCAGACGTCTGCGTCTCCGTCACGGGAATCGCCGGACCCGGAGGCGCGGAGCCCGGCAAGCCCGTCGGCACCGTCTGGTTTGGCGTCTCCTCCGCCCACGGCGCGAGCGCCTCCCGCCTCTGCCGCTTCGAGGGGGGTCGCGAGGAGGTGCGGGCCAAGGCCGTCCACGTCGCGCTCTCCCTCCTACGTGAAGCCCTTGTGACGCCCGCCTCGGCATAGGCCGGCCCCTGTTGGCAGCCTCGTCTCGCTGGACCTCCCTTTCGCAGCTCGCGAGGGGTGGGCGCGGCTGGCCTGCAGCTGGCGCCAGACTGCGGCAAGCTGCCAGCGAGCCTCCCGCGAGCCTTCGGTCGTATGCTGTCCTTGTCCGTTGACCCAGAACGCATGTTCGTATACCATTCGCTACGAAGACGAGCGAGGAGAGCCCATGGCAAAGAGCAAGAGCGTCACGCGCGAGGTGCACCAGAAGACCTATGGCGAGGAGAGGGACAAGGTCCTCGACGCCACCACGTCAGAGATAGAGAAGAAGTTCGGCAAGGGCGCCATCATGCGCTTCGGCGACGGGGGTCCTGACCTGGAGATCGAGGCGATTCCCACAGGGTCGCTCGCCCTGGACGCCGCGCTCGGAATCGGCGGCGTGCCCAGGGGGAGGATCATAGAGATCTATGGCCCCGAGTCGTCGGGCAAGACGACCCTCTCGCTCGAGATCCTCGCCGAGGCGCAGGCCCTGGGCGGAGTGGTCGCGTTCATCGACGCGGAGCACGCGCTCGACCCAGGATACGCCGCCCGTATCGGCGTCGACATCGACGAGGTCCTCATCTCGCAGCCCGACACGGGCGAGCAGGCGCTCGAGATCTGTGACATGCTCGTGCGCTCCGGGGCCATAGACGTGGTGGTCGTCGACTCCGTCGCCGCCCTCGTGCCCAGGGCCGAGATAGAGGGGGAGATAGGCGACACCACGGTAGGCCTCCAGGCCCGCCTCATGAGCCAGGCGCTGCGCAAGCTCGCCGGCTCGCTCTCAAAGTCGAAGACCACCTGCATCTTCATCAACCAGCTGCGCGATAAGATCGGCGTCATGTTCGGCAGCCCCGAGACCACGCCCGGCGGACGGGCGCTCAAGTTCTTCTCGTCCGTGCGCATGGACATCCGCAGGATCGACTCCATCAAGCGCAACGGCGAGAACGTGGGCAACCGCGTCCGCGTCAAGATCGTCAAGAACAAGGTCGCACCACCCTTCAAGCAGGCTGAGTTCGACATCATGTACGGCACCGGCATCTCCAAGGAGGGCTCGCTCCTCGACATGGCGGTGGACTACGAGGTGGTCGAGAAGTCCGGCGCCTGGTACACCTATGGCGTGGAGAGGCTCGGGCAGGGCAGGGAGGCCGCGAAGGACTTCCTCGCCGCCAATCCCGACCTCATGGAAGAGATCGACCACAAGGTGCGCATGGCCTGCGGCCTCGAGCTGGGCGACGAGCGCGTGGGCGAGCCCGTCTCGCTCGACACGTCCTCGCAGGGCGAGCTCTCCTAGCCTCCTGGCATGCCTTCTGTCGAATTACGGGGGGCGGGCGTCAGCTGGAAGCTGATTCTCCCCGAGCGCCAGGCCGCGGTGCTCGGGGCGAGGAGGCCCCGTGCCACATTGGCAATCCGCTCGGAGAGGGGAGAGGAGACCCTCTCCCTACCCGTCGCGGTGGCCAAGGCGCTCGAACGCTCGCTCGCAGACCGCAGCGAGCCCCCCTCCTCGAGGGCCGAGCTCGTCTACGTCCTCTCCGAGGTCGAGGGAAACTGTGCGCGCAGGCGCGTGGAGTCCCTGCTCGACCGCAGGGACTACTCCTCGCAAGAGATGGAGCGCAAGCTCAGGGACGATGGCTACCCCGGTCGCCTGTGCTCCGAGCTCGTGGCACGCTATGTCGAGGCGAAGCTCATAGACGACCGTCGCTACGCAGACGTCTTCGTGAGGTCCAAGCTGTCCGCCGGCTGGGGAAGGTGCCGCATCGAGCTCGAGCTCGCCCGTCGCGGCATCGAGGTGGGCGAGCTTCCCGGCTGGCCCTACGACTACCTTGACCCCGAGGACGAGGGCGAGCGTGCCTTCGAGGTCGCGCTCCGTCGCTCCTTCAGGGGGAGGGACCCCTACGCCCAGTGCGTGCGCTTCCTCATGGGCCGCGGCTTCTCCGGTGCGGTCGCGTCGAGCGCCGCGAGAAGGGTCTTGGACGAGGACGACGGAGGGTCCTGAGGTCCCATCACTCGGACTCCTTGTCCGGCTGGGGCCCGTCACGGGCGACGCTCACCGTACGTCTGTTTGACGCATGGGCCGCCTAAACTTATGATTTATCGTGCCATTTGAGTTGCCTCTCGTCCGTCGGATGCACGACAGACGTCTTATATGACCTTCTCTATCCGATCTTTTGCATACCAGTGGACGGGTTGCCCCTTGGATGGCGGGTTCCCCCTAACGTGGGGGTCTCCTGAACCCTACGCAAACGCACGACCATCAGAGGAGCAACCATGACTATTGCAATCGGGGCAATCTGTCTCTTGCTGGGAGCCGCCGCCGCGTGGTTCTACGCGAACAGCCAGAGCAACGCCAAGGTGATCGCCGCCAAGTCGGCGGTGAGCGACGCGGAGGCCGAGGCGCGGCGCATCAACGACGACGCCCGACGCGAGGCGGATTCCGCCAAGAAGTCCGCGCTCATCGAGGCTCGCGAGGAGATACTCCAGCTCAAGCAGCGTTCGGAGGCGGAGGAGAAGGCCCGCAAGGCCGAGCTCCAGGCCCTCGAGGGCCGCATCATGCAGCGCGAGGAGTCGCTTGACAGGCGCAACGACTCGCTCGACCGCAAGGAGCACCAGCTCTCGAGCCTTCAGGGGCAGCTCGACAAGCGCAAGGTCGAGGTCGACGGCCTCGTCGCGCGCCAGTCCGCCGAGCTCGAGCGCATCGCCGACCTCACGCGCGAGGACGCCCACAAGGAGCTGCTCGACCGCGTGCGCGCCGAGTCCGTGCGCGAGGAGGCGCAGATTCTGAGGGAGTCTGAGCAGCGCGTGCGCGCCCAGGCCGACAAGACCGCCCGCGAGATCGTGACCACCGCCATCCAGCGCTGCGCGGCGGACCAGGCCGGAGAGATCACCGTCACCTCCGTCCACATCCCCTCGGACGACCTCAAGGGTCGCATCATCGGCCGCGAGGGGCGCAACATCCGCACCTTCGAGCAGGTCTCGGGCGTCTCGCTCGTGATCGACGACACGCCCGAGACGGTCATCCTCTCGAGCTTCGACCCCGTCCGTCGCGAGACCGCCCGCGTCGCCCTCGAGAACCTCATCGCGGACGGACGCATCCACCCCGCTCGCATCGAGGAGATGTACAAGAAGGCGGAGTCCCTCGTCTCCGAGCGCGTCCAGGAGGCCGGCGAGCAGGCCGCCTTCGACTGTGGCATCCATGACCTGCACCCCGAGCTAGTGAAGACCCTTGGGGCGCTCCGCTACCGCACCTCCTTCGGCCAGAACGTCCTCTCGCACTCCGTCCAGGTCGCCGCCCTCTGCGGGATCATGGCCTCGGAGCTCGGCATCCCCGAGGCACCCGCGAAGCGGGCGGGCCTCCTGCATGACCTCGGCAAGGCCATCGACCACGAGGTCGAGGGCCCGCACGCCGTGATAGGCGCCGACCTCTGCCGTCGCTACGGCGAGAGGCCCGAGATCGTCCACGCCGTCGAGGCGCACCATGCGGACGTCGAGCCCAGCTCGGTCCTGGACGTGCTCGTCCAGGCGGCAGACGCCATCTCCGCAGCCCGCCCCGGTGCGCGCCGGGAGTCCGCTGAGACCTACATCAAGCGCCTCGAGAAGCTCGAGGAGATCTCGAACGCCCACGATGGCGTCGAGAGGACCTACGCGATGCAGGCAGGCCGCGAGCTCCACGTCATGGTCGAGCCCGAGAAGATCTCTGACGCCGAGGCCACGGTGCTTGCCCACGACATCGCCCAGCAGATCGAGGACGAGATGCAGTACCCCGGCCAGGTCCGCGTCGTCGTCATCCGCGAGTCCCGCGCCGTCGGCGTGGCCAAGTAGGAACGCAGCATGGCCCAGGACCCCTCCGACCTCGCGCGCTTCGTCGCCTCCCATGGGGGCGACCGCTCGCTCAAGGTCGAGGAGAGCCTGGGTGGGGGCTACGTCCGCCTTCGCGTCGCCGAGGCGGAGCGGCGCCAGGCCAAGCACGACATTCGCTGGGTCGAGGACGCCGTCATAGAGATGCTCCGCAACGCCCGGGACGCGGGTGCTCGCCACATCTATCTGGCGAGCTCCCGCGAGGGCTCCGTACGGACCATCACCATGCTCGACGACGCGGCGGGCATACCGCGCGAGATGCACGAGCGCGTCTTCGACGCGCGCGTCACCTCCAAGCTCGACTCCGTCCACCTGGACCGCTGGGGAGTGCACGGCCGTGGCATGGCGCTCTATTCCATCAGGGAGAACGCCCTCAGCGCCCGCGTCGTGGACTCGGCCCCCCAGAAGGGCTCGAGCATCCAGGCGGTCTTCGACGTGGACTCGCTCCAAGAGCGCAGCGACCAATCCACCTGGCCCACCCTCGTCGAGGACGAGGGTGGTTCCCTCGGCTTCAGGGGGCCTCGCAACATCATCCGCTGCTGCTGCGAGTTCTCCCAGGAGGACCGTGGCTGCGAGCTCTACCTCGGGTCTCCTGCCGAGATCGTGGCCACGGCACGGAGCAACGTGCGTCTGAGCGTGGAGGGAAGCGCCCTGCTCTTCATCGACTCGCTCGACGACCTGCCCGTGCTCGAGCGCCTCAAGCTCGCGGCCGATGCCGGGGAGCTGCTTCAGGTCTCCTCGTCCCTCGGCCTCGACATGTCCGAGCGGACGGCCCATCGCATCCTCGCTGGTCAGGTGACCCCCGTCCGGAGCGTTGCCAGCCACTTCCGGAAGTCGCGCCGTGCGACCCGGGCTGGACGTAAGGTGGACCTCGCCCGCGACCGGAGGGGCCTGCGCATCTCCCCCGAGGACCTGGGCGAGTTCTCGCGCGCGATGGAGAGGGACTTCGCCCCTCTGGCGCAACGCTACTACCTCAGCCTGGCGTCAGAGCCGAGGGTTCGGGTTTCGCATGGCAGGGTGACCGTGACCTTCGAGGTGGACGAGGGGGACTAGCACCTCCTTTCGCATCTCCTGCAAAATACCTAGAATGTTCTCCATATGCAAAATGCAGCATCTTGCGGACAAACGTGACACCCCCGTTCCACAGGAGTCAATCGATGGATTTTCTGAAGGTCTCTAGCAAGTCGTCTCCGGCCTCCGTCGCAGGCGCGGTCGCCGGCATGGTCAAGGACGGAGTTCCGGTCAACATGCAGGCTGTGGGCGCCGGTGCCGTCAACCAGGCGATCAAGGCGCTCGCGATCGCCCGCGGCTTCCTCATCCCCACGGGCGTCGACATCTCCTGCGCCCCCACCTTCGCCGACATAGAGATCAACGGCGAGATGCGCACGGCGATCAGGATCGCGGTGTACGTCCACCGCCTCGTCCCCCAGGCGGCGACGCACGTGAATCCCGAGCCCCAGGAGATGATCTCCTAGTGGCGCGCATACCCCAGCTCGTGGGGCTCAACTACCATGTGAGGACCTTCGGCTGCCAGATGAACCTGCACGACTCCGAGAGGGTCGCGGGCCTCCTAGACGACTGCGGCTGCATCCAGGTCGACTCCCCTGACGACGCCGACATCGTCCTCTTCATGACCTGCTCCGTGAGGGAGAAGGCCGACACGCACCTCTACGGCGAGGCCTCCAACCTCGTGAGGCTCCCCGCGCCCCCCAGCGGCAGGCGCGTCGTCGCCGTCGGAGGCTGCATCGCGCAACGTGACGGGGCCGAGCTCGCCCGGAAGATCCCCAACGTGGACGTGGTGTTCGGCACCTCCGCCCTCGCATCGCTGCCCCAGCTCCTCTGTGACGCCCTGGGACGTCCCGGGGAGGTCGAGGTGGACGTCGGCGAGGAGGGCAGGGGCTTCTCGACAGACCTTCCCAGCAAGCGCGCGCAGGGCTTCCACTCCTGGGTGCCCATCATGACCGGCTGCAACAACTTCTGCACCTACTGCATCGTGCCCTATGTGCGCGGTCGCGAGCGCAGCCGCGTCCTCGAACGCGTCGTGACCGAATGCTCGTCCCTGGTGAGGGACGGCGTGAGGGAGGTCACCCTCCTGGGGCAGAACGTGAACTCCTATGGCCGGGACCTCTATGGGAAGCCTCGCTTCGCCGAGCTCCTGCGCGAGGTGGGGAAGACCGGCATCGAGAGGATCCGCTTCACCTCGTCCAACCCCAAGGACCTCTCTTCCCAGACGATCGCCGCCATGGCAGAGGTCCCCTCCGTCATGCCCCAGCTCCACCTGGCCGTCCAGAGCGGCAGCACGCGCGTGCTCAAGGCCATGAATCGCAGCTACACCCGGGAGGGGTACCTGCATCTCGTGCGCGAGCTCAGGGACTCGATTCCGGACATCGCCCTCTCGACCGACCTCATCGTGGGGTTCCCCGGCGAGACCGAGGAGGACTTCCAGGACACCCTCTCGCTCGTGCGCGAGGTGGGTTTCTCCTCCGCCTTCACCTTCATATACTCGAGGCGCCCGGGCACGCCTGCCGCCAAGATCGAGGACGACACGCCCCGCGAGGTGATACAGGACCGCTTCGACCGCCTTGCCAAGCTTGTCGAGGAGCTTGCCTTCGCTGCCAACCAGAGGGAGCGAGGCCAGGTCGTGGAGACGCTCGTCGAGGGAAGCTCCAAGCGCAACGACGCCGTGATGATGGGCAGGAGTCCCAAGGGCCAGACTGTGCTCTTCCCCCTGCCCGAGGGAAGGCGAGCCCCCGAGCTCGTGGGCAGGCTCTGCGACGTCCGCGTGGACGAGGCGAAGACCTGGTACCTGCGCGGTCCCATGGTGGGCGAGGCACGATGACGCCCGCGGGCCCCGTGATCGCCATCGTGGGGCCGACGGCCTCGGGCAAGAGCTCGCTCGCCGAGCGCGTCGCGCTCCAGCTGGGGTCATCCGTCGTCTCGGTCGACGCCATGCAGGTCTACCGCGGCATGGACGTGGGGACCGCCAAGACCCCGCCCGACCAGAGGCGCTGCCCGCTCCTCATGGTGGACGTCTGCGACCCCTGGGACGACTACTCCGCGAGCCTCTTCCAGAGGGACGCGCGCCGCTGCGTCGACGGGCTTATCACGCAGGGCTGCGCGCCCGTCCTCTGTGGCGGCACGGGGCTCTACCTCGACGCCGTCATCGACGAGATGGACTTTCCCGCCGGGGGGGCCAGCCAGAGCAGGACCCGCTGGGAGGAGTTCGCGCGCAAGCACGGGCCGCAGGCGCTCCACGACGAGCTCAGGAGGCTTGACCCCGCCAGCGCGGAGCTCGTCCATCCCAACAACCTCAAGCGCGTCGTGAGGGCGCTCGAGCTCGTGGACCTCGGCCAGTCCTATGCCACCAAGCACGAGGGGCTCAAGCATCGCGAGCCGCACTACCGCACCAGGATCTTCGCCATCCACATGGACCGCGCCAGGCTGTACGCGCGCATAGACGCGCGCGTCGGGCAGATGATGGCAGACGGGCTCCTCGACGAGCTACGCGGCCTCCTGGGGACGGGACATGCGCTCTCAAAGACGGCGGCCCAGGCCATAGGCTACAAGGAGCTCATCGACCACCTGCAGGGGCACTGCACGCTCGAGGAGGCGGTCGACGCCATCAAGCGGAGGACCCGGCGCTATGCCAAGCGCCAGATCGCCTGGATCAGGCGAGACGGACGAGCGAGCACGCTCGACTATGACCGTCTGGACGAGGGCGAGGCGGCCCGTCGGGTCGTCGAGACCCTGAGGGGGGAAGGGCTGCTGTGAGCCGGTTCGAGCCCCTCTCCACCGTACCCGTCCCGGAGCGTGCCATCCTCGTGGGCGTCGACCTCGGAAGGGGAGGCTGGCCCCTCGGGGACTCCCTGGCCGAACTGGGAAGACTTGCCAAGACCGACGGGGCCGAGGTCGTCAGCACCGTTACGCAACGCCTCGACTCGCCCGTCCCCCGCACCTTCATAGGCAGCGGCAAGGCGCAGGAGCTCGTCAGCCTCGTGAGGAACCTCGGCGCAGACGTCGTCATCTTCGACGACGAGCTCAGCCCCTCGCAACAGTCGAATCTCGAGAGGATCCTGGGCGAGCCGACCAAGGTGATCGACCGAACGGCCCTCATACTCGACATCTTCGGCCAGCATGCGACCACGCACGAGGGGCGCCTGCAGGTGCAGCTCGCCCAGCTCCAGTACGTCCTTCCCCGACTCAGGGGCATGTGGGGCCACCTCGTGGGGGAGCAGACGCGAGGGGGCATCGGAAGCCGCTTCGGGCAGGGAGAGAGTCAGCTCGAGGTCGACCGACGTCTCGTGCGCGACCGCATCTCGTGGCTGAGGCGCGAGCTCAGGGAGCTCGAAGGGCGCCGTAGGGTCCAGAGCAAGGCCCGATGGGACTCCGAAATCTATCGCGTCGCGCTCGTGGGCTACACGAACGCGGGCAAGTCGACCCTCCTCAACCAGCTCACAGGCTCGGAGGTCTATGCGAAGGACGAGCTCTTCGCGACGCTCGACCCCACCACGAGGAGGC
This sequence comes from Olsenella phocaeensis, assembly GCF_048189965.1. NCBI lineage: Bacteria > Bacillati > Actinomycetota > Coriobacteriia > Coriobacteriales > Atopobiaceae > Olsenella > Olsenella phocaeensis. The sequence continues at coordinate 128,746 of NZ_DBEZHV010000006.1, forward strand.
TCGAGCTCGAGGAGGGACGCAAGATCACCCTCACTGACACGGTGGGCTTCATCCAGAAGCTGCCCACCACGCTGGTCGAGTCCTTCAAGTCAACCCTGGCGGAGGTCAGGGCCGCCGACCTCGTGCTCAAGGTCGTGGACGCCTCAGATCCCAACGCACGGAAGCAGCTCGCGGCCGTGGACGACGTGCTTGCCGACATCGAGTCCGACAAGATTCCCTCCGTCGTCGTCTACAACAAGTGCGACCTCCTGGACGCGGACGAGAGGAACGTGCTCTCTGCCTCGCATCCCGACGTGGTGCTGCTCTCTGCCCTTGACTCCTGGGGCCTGCGCGGCCTGCTCTATCGCATCGCCCAGGAAGCGTCACGTGACGATGTGACAATCACGGCGCTCGTCCCCTACGACAAGGGGCTTCTTATGAAGATGGTCCACGAGCGCTGTCAGGTCGTGCGCGAGGAATACGTCCAAGGGGGCCTCATGGCAACGGTCAGGGCGTCGAGTCGCATGGCAGAGACCCTGGCCCCCTATGTCGTGCGCGCCTCGGACGTGGCCGGAAGCTAGACCCAGAGGCCCAGGGCGATGAGGATGAGGGGCTGGTGCAGGAGGTAGACGGCCAGCGCATGCCTGCCCACGAACTCCAGGGGAGGGCAGGTGGCATCGTAGGCCCAGTCGGGATACCCTCGCGCCACGAGCCACCCACCGAGAGACGCCCCCGAAAGGAAGAGCAGGGAGTAGGGGAGCAGGGGATAGTAGTCCCCCGAGGCGAAGGTGGGTCCCGGGAAGCCCAGCCAAGAGAGCCACGGGGTGGAATAGAGGGCCCTGGGCAGCGCAATCCACACGCGGTCGCCCAGCCCCACGCCTCCCGAGGGGATGCCCAGGGCGAGGAGGAAGGCGAGGAAGAGCAGGAGGGCCTCGGCCGGCCTGCCCCTCGGAAGTCCCAGCTCCGAGACGAGCCATGCGGCCAGCGTGCTTGCGCCCATGCAGAAGATGATGCCAAAGCTTATGGGTGTGTCCACGCCGGCCAGGAGGCTTGCCACGAAGACGAGGGCGGCACAGGCAAGGTAGCGAAGGGCCCGTCTGAGGTTGTTCCTCGACTGCGGGCACATGGCTCCCGCGATGAGGAGGAAGGTCCAGCTGATGCTGGCACGCCAGAGGTCCTGCGAGAATCCGCCGAACCACGGCATCCCGACGCCACACAGGTAGCGCAGGTCGTAACAGAGGTGGAAGAGCACCATGGAGACGACCGCGAGACCCCTCAGCGCATCGAGGGCGCGTATGCGCCTGTGCGCAGGCGATGCGCCCCCGTCCTCGCCAGCGGCTGCCGGACAAGCCCGCTCGCAGCGGGCGGACGGCGTCACAGAGACCTGATCAGTGCGGTCACCCTGCCCAAGATGGCGGGGTTCTTCGCGTAGATGGGTTCCATGCTGTCGTTCTCGGGCTGAAGGCGGATGCGGTCCTTCTCCCTGTAGAAGGTCTTCACGGTGGCGGAGTCATCGATGAGGGCCACGACGATCTCTCCGTCATGGGCGTCACGCTGTTCCCTCACCACGATGAGGTCGCCGTCGAAGATGCCGGCGTTGATCATCGAGCTGCCATGGACCCTGAGGATGAACGAGCTGGCGTCACCCACGATGCTGGTGGGAAGGGAGAGGGTCTCTTCCACGTTCTGCTCGGCAAGGATGGGCTGGCCCGCGGCCACGCGGCCAACGAGGGGCAGCGAGGTGATGCCGCTGCTGGGGTCTTGGCGAACCTCGGCGAGCCGTACGCCCTCATGCGTCGCAGTCGGCTCCTCGGTGACGACCTCGATGGTGCGGGGCTTCTTGGAGTCCCTCTTGATGAGCCCCCGCTCCTGCAGGACCTTGAGGTGCATGTGGACGGTAGAGGGGGAGGCAAGCCCCACGGCGGAGCCGATCTCCCTCACCGAGGGCGGGTAGCCGTGCTCGCCCGTGTAGGAGCAGATGTACTCGTAGATGGCAGCCTGCCTCTTGCTGAGCCGGTCCTTGGGCATGTCCACTCCTTCTGTGAATAGGCCTTGCCGCGAGAGAAACACATGTTCTGTTTTTGCTTGACCGAACAACTGTACGTACCTAGTATAGTACATGCGTTCTGAGTTTTGAAGCGGCCATTTATGTCCCGGGCTCCCCGTATAACTACGTCGTCAGCCACGAGGGAAGGAAGCAAGGATGGAAACGGCGAAGATCTACGCGGGTCAGGCGGGCTACGGCTGCGAGGGGTCTCTCGCGCTCAAGCCCCAGGCCAACGGTAGGCCACGCCTCGTCGTCCACGAGGGCGGCAGGGGAGTCGACGAGCGCGGGCGCGGCACGACGGGCCATGGGCTCCCCCTCATGGCTTCGGTCTCGTTTTTCGCCGTCGCCGTCGCCGTGGGGATGCTCCTCTTCGTGGGAGGCGTGCTTGTCCAGGAACGCCGGCAGGCCGCGTTCGAGTCTGCCTTCGCCGACGTCTCTCCCGCGAGCGTCACCGTGCAGGAAGGGGACTCCGTATGGGGCATAGCGAGTCGCATCGACGTCGACGGCGCGGACACCGCGGCGGTCTCGCGCTGGATCGACGCGCACAACGACCTTGGTGCGGGACCCCTCCAACCAGGCCAGTCGCTCGTCGTGCCCCAAGGCCGGTAGCCCAGGTCCTGAGTCCTCCGCTCGCCCCTCCTCCCTTGCGTTCGTGGGGGGAGGGGCATCCGTATGTCCCTTCTGTGCCGAATCTCTGGGTTTCCTGTGTTATCTTTCCTTATGAGAATGACGTCAGGGGAGGAACATGCGCTGTCCCAAGTGTGGTTGCGAGGAATCCAAGGTCGTTGACTCGAGACCGTCCGAGAGCAACGACGCCATCCGACGCAGGCGCGAGTGCATACGTTGCGGCGAGCGCTTCACGACCTACGAGCGCAGGGAAGAGATGCCCCTGATGGTCGTCAAGAAGGACGGTCACAAAGAGACCTTCGACCGACAGAAGGTCATGCGCGGCCTCCTTGCCGCGACCGTGAAGCGCGACGTGCCCGTGGACAGGCTCGATGCCCTCATCGACGGCATAGAGAGCGAGATGCGTGACCACGGCAGGTCGGAGGTTCCCTCGGAGGAGCTGGGCAAGATGGTCCTCCAGCGCCTCGTTGACATCGACAAGGTAGCCTACGTGCGCTTCGCCTCCGTCTACCGCGACTTCAAGGACCTGGACGAGTTCAGCCAAGAGTTACGGAGCCTCATCAATGAGTGACGACAGGATCGAACTTCCCATCAAGAGGCTCGACCCCTCGGTCGACCTACCCAGCTATGCCTATGCGGGTGATGCCGGGCTTGACCTCAGGTCCAACGAGGACGTGGTCCTCGAGCCCCTCGAGCGCCGCCTGGTCTCGACGGGACTCGCCATAGCCATCCCCGAGGGCTACGCCGGCTTCGTCCAGCCAAGAAGCGGCCTTGCCCTGCGCGAGGGGCTCTCCATGGCAAACACCCCCGGCCTCATCGACGCCCACTACCGCGGGGAGCTCAAGGTCTGCGCCATCAACCTCGATCCCAAGAGGCCAATCGCCATCGCGAAGGGCGAGCGCATAGCCCAGCTCGTCATCCAGAGGGTCCCTCTCGTTCGGCTGGTCGAGGTCGACGAGCTCGACCAGACCGACCGGGGTTCCGGGGGGTTTGGGTCCTCGGGAGCATAGGGTCCCACCAGGCCGACGTTGCTTGCTCCCGATGCATCCACGGTCCAGGCGACGCAGAGAAATGGGTGCGGAGGGAGGGGTAGTCATGGAGTCGTTCTTCAAGCTGCGCGAGAGAGGGTCCAACCTGGGCCAGGAGGCCCGTGCGGGCCTCACGACCTTCCTTGCGATGGCATACATTATCGCCGTCAACCCATCGCTGCTCTCCGCCGCCGGGGTCCCCGCATCGGCTGCCGTCACGGCCACCTGCTTGGGTGCCGGCATCATGACCATCTGCATGGGCGTCTTCGCCAACCGCCCGCTTGCCTGCGCCTCCGGCATGGGCATCAACGCCGTCGTCGCTTTCACGCTGACCGAGGTCGCGGGCGGAGACTGGCACGCCGCCATGGCGGTCATCTTCATCGAGGGCGTCGCCATCCTCGTCCTGGTGCTCTGCGGCCTGCGCGAGGCGATCATGGACGCCATCCCCATATCGCTGCGTCATGCGATCTCGGTGGGCCTCGGCATCTTCATCGCCATGATCGGCATGGCCAACGCCGGCATCATCGTCGCCAACGAGTCCACCCTCGTGAGCTTCGGGGACATCTCGAACCCCCTGTTCATCGTGGGCCTCGTCTCGATCGTCGCCACCGTCGTCTTCCAATGCCTCCAGATCAAGGGAGCGCTGCTCCTGGGCATCATCGTCGCGGTCCTGGCGGGCATCCCCCTCGGGGTCACCACCGCTCCGGCGGGCATAGTGTCGGGCCTCGACTTCAGCACCTTCGGCGCCCCCTTCCAGGTCGACGAGACCGGGGTCATGGGCATCGCGAAGGTCATCACCACGCCCGTCCTGCTCGTGTTCGCCTTCTCGCTCATGATGTCCGACTTCTTCGATACCATGGGCACCGCCATGGCCGTGGCGAAGCAGGGCGAGTTCCTTAACGATGACGGAACCGTCGAGGACATCAGGCCCATCCTGATCGTCGACTCCGTGGCCGCAGCCGCGGGCGGCTTCTTCGGCGCCTCGTCCATCACCACCTTCGTCGAGTCCGCCTCGGGTGCCGCCGACGGCGGCCGCTCGGGGCTCACCTCCGTCGTGACCGGCCTCCTCTTCGTGGTCGCGGCGTTCTTCGCCCCCATCATCAGCGTCGTCAGCTCCGCAGCCACCTGCGGTGCCCTCGTCATGGTCGGCTACCTCATGATGAGCGAGGCGGCAGAGATCGAGTGGGGCAACATCCTCGAGGGCTTCCCCGCGTTCATGATCATCGCCGGCATCCCGCTGACGTACTCGATCTCGAGCGGCATCGGCCTGGGCTTCATCGCCTACGTGCTCGTCGCCGCAGCCACGGGCAACATCAAGAAGGTGAAGCCGCTCATGTGGGTCGCAGCGGCCGCGTTCCTTGTATACTTCCTGATTGCCTAGAGTCCCTGGCACCTCGGGGCCCGGTGAGCCGGGCCCCTTTTTTCATGGGCATCCATTGCACGGATGCCGTACGCAAGACGGAGAGGAGCGCTGCTTGAACAAGAAAGAGAGAGAGGTCATCGGGGTCGACGACCGCGTGTCGGTGGGTCGCGCCATTCCCCTGGGAGTCCAGCACATGATGAGCATGTTCGGCTCGACCGTACTGGTTCCCGTCCTGACCGGGCTCAGCCCCAACGTGGCCATCATGTGCTCGGGCATCGGCACCATCTGCTACCTGCTCGTGACGCGCAACAAGATCCCGAGCTACCTGGGCAGCTCCTTTGCCTTCATCAGCCCGATCCTCGCGGCGACCGCCGCCACCGGCAACCTCAACACCGCGCTCTCCGGCGTCGTGGTGGCGGGCCTCGTGTTCCTGGCAGTGGCCGGGATAATCAAGCTCGTGGGCACGGGATGGCTCGACCGCCTGCTTCCGCCCGTGCTCGTCGCCGCCGTCATGGTGGTCATCGGCGTGGGCCTCTCCGCCACGGCGGTCAAGATGGCGCTCAACTCCTCGACCGACGCCTTCGTGGCCGAGGGTGCCGCAGTCGCCGCCATAACCCTCGTCGCCGCCGTCGTGTTCTCGAGCATGGGTGGCATCCTGGGCACCCTTCCCATCCTGCTCGCCATCATCGTGGGATACGTGGTCGCCGCGTTCCTGGGCCTCGTCGACCTCCAGAGCGTCGCCGACGCCGCCTGGGTCGGCCTGCCCCCCGTGCAGACGCCCCACTTCGACCCCGGTGCGATCGCGCTCATTGCGCCTGTGGCCATCGTCGTCGTCATCGAGCACATCGGTCACCTCCTTGCCGTGGGGGAGATCGTGGGAAAGGACTACCGCGAGATGCTCCCGCGCTCCCTTGCCGGTGACGGCATCTCCACCGTCATCTCGGGCTTCCTGGGCGGCCCTCCCACCACCACCTACGCGGAGAACATCGGCGTCATGAGCGTCACGCGCGTCTACTCCACGCAGGTCTTCTGGTACGCGGCGGGCTTCGCCCTCATCGTGGGCGGGTTCTGCCCCAAGCTCGCCGCCTTCATCAACTCCATCCCCGTGCCCGTCATGGGCGGCGTGAGCCTCCTGCTCTTTGGTCTCATCGCCTCCAACGGCCTGCGCATGCTGGTCACCAACAAGGTCGACTTCGACGAGAACCGCAACCTCATGATCGCCTCCGTGGTCATCATCCTGGGCGTCGGCATGGAGACCTCCGGCATCGCCATCCCCCTGGGCTCCTACACGCTGCCCGGCATGGCAACCGCCACCCTGGTGGGCATACTGCTCAACCTCATCCTCCCACGCGCCGAGAAGGCGTAGTAGGGGAGAGAAGCCCCAGCTCAGGCCCCATGATCTTCCCGGGACGCCTCGGCAAAGTGCCGGGGCGTCCCTCGTGTTCGGGTGTCTTGTCGCAAGCTGGCGACGAATTGTTGTCATGAAGTTCCCATATGTTGTATCGCACGCGATTGAATAGGGTAGTATTGACACGTCGAACAAGACCATGAGGGGAGAAACCCATGTCTCAGAAGCAGCAGAAGGACCTCGTAATCGTCGGAGCGGGCCCTGCGGGCCTCTCCGCCGCCATCTACTCGGCGCGAGCCCTGCTCGACGCCGTGACCCTGGAACAGGAGGCCGTGGGTGGCCAGATCATCCTCACCAGCGAGGTCGACAACTACCCCGGCGTCCCGCACACCGACGGCTTCACCCTGACGGACACCATGCAGAGGCAGGCCGAGGAACTCGGCGCAAGCGTGGTCATGGGCAAGGTGGAGTCAATCTCCAAGGACGAGCGGACGGGCAGGTTCGCCGTCGTCACGTCCGACGTGAGCTACGAGTCACGTGCCGTCATCATCGCCGGCGGCGCGACCCCGCGCCCGGGCGGCTTCGAGGGCGAGGACGAGTTCCGTGGGCACGGCGTCTCGTACTGCGCCACCTGCGACGGCATGTTCTACCGCGGCAAGCAGGTCTTCGTCATAGGCGGGGGCAACTCGGCCGCCGAGGAGGCCCTGTTCCTCGCCAAGTTCGCCGACCACGTGACCATGGTGGTGCGCAAGGACCACCTGCGCGCCCAGGCGGCCGTGCAGCGGCAGGTCGAGCAGAACGAGAGGGTCTCCGTGCGCTTCAACACCTCCATCGTGAAGGTCGACGGGGACAAGCTCCTCAAGAGCGTCAGCCTCAGGGACAACCTCACCGGCGACGTCCACGTGGAGGAGTTCGACGAGGGCAGCTTTGGCGTCTTCGTGTTCGTGGGTCGCATCCCGGCCTCCGAACTCGTGAGCCAGTCGGTCGACGTGGACGAGCGCGGCTACATCGTCACCAACGAGCGCATGGAGACGAGCCTGCCCGGACTCTTCGCCGCGGGCGACGTGCGCCAGACACCGCTGCGCCAGATCATCACGGCAGCCTCGGACGGCGCCGTCGCCGCCACGAGCGTCGCTTCCTACCTGGGACAGCCCATAGACTGCTGAGGCCGGCAAGCAGGCCCTCGCGGCCTCGTGCCATCGCATCCACAGGAATGCCCCCGTCCAGAGGAGCCTCTAGGCGGGGGCGTCCTTCTCTTCTCCCCTATAACCGTGATAATATATCTTATGTAAAGTAGAAGAGACTCTCGCCTTTCTCTGGGGGCTCTCTTGGCGACGGCCCCTACCTCACCTCTGACGTGCCGACGGCGACAAGTCCGGCTGTCCGCTGGCCCGACTATGCCATCGTGGACAGTTTTCCGCCCATCCCGCGTCGATTCTGTCCACGATGGCAAGATTGGGGCTCGCCGTTGGGCTCGCATGGGCAGAGTGACTCCGGGCCAAGCCCTGCAGGCAGCTAGCCGACGCGCGGGACCTTTCCCGTGGCAAGCGAGCTCCGGCAGAAGTCAAGGATGAGGGCCTGGGTCTCGACCTCAGTGTCGGTGTTCATGATGACGAGGATCTCGTCCAGGGCCTCGAGGGTGGTCTCTCCGCTGGGAACGATGTCCACTCCCGCGCGGGACACCGTGACGATGCGCGAGTCGTCGGGCCAGCCCACCTCGCTGAGGGTGCGACCCTCGAGCTTGCTGCCCGCACCCACGGTATAGGTGTGGAGGACCTTCTCGCCTGGCTCGCCGTTGGCGGAGGGGTCGACGGGCGTCAGATCGAGAAGCCTGGAGAGCAGCCTCTCGTAGAACGGGTCCGTCTTGGTGAGGTTGGCGACGACGTACGAGACGATGGAGACGATGGAGACCGAGAGCAGCGCGTCCATGCTGCCCGTGAGCTCGAAGGCGAGCACCACGGCCGTCACGGGGGCCCTCACGACCGACGCGAAGAGCCCTGCGATGCCCAAGGCCATGAAGTTGGCCATGAAGAGCGACTGGACGCCCGTGACGCGGGTCAGGCAGGCTGCGAAGACGGCTCCGCAGAGCATCCCCATGACGCAGAGCGGGAACAGCGTGCCACCGGGCGTCCCCGCCCCGAAGCAGACCGTCGTGTAGAGGTACTTTCCCAGGAGCAGCAGGGCCAAGGTCCCCAGGGGCACGGCCGCGGGGGCCGAGAGAAGCTCCACGATGGCGTCGCCGCCACAGAGCAGCTCGGGCATGGCGTAGGCGACGGGAATGGCCAGCGCGAAGGGAATCGCGAGCCTGAGCTGCAGGGGCAACTCCCCCATCTTAGCGAACAGGCGTTCGGTACATGCGAACATGCCGCGATTGTGGACGGCACCCGCGAGCCCACAGAGCACGCCCAGGGCAACGACATAGAGGTAGTAGTCGTGCGGGATGTCCTTGATGAAGGCGAGCTTGAGCACGGGCTGCACGCCCAGGACCTGTGACACGAGGAAGTCCGACGCCACGGCGCTCGCCATGGCGGACACGATGAGCGACGGCGCGAACTCCTTGTGGATCTCCTCTATGGCAAAGAGCACGCCCGTGAGCGGCGCGTTGAAGGCGGCGGACATGCCCGCGGCGGCCCCGCAGGTGACAAGGAGGCGCTCCTCTCCCCTGTTCCTCCTGAGCAGGCGCGAGACGGCCTTGCCGCCCATGCTCCCCAGCTGCACGCTGGGACCCTCCCTGCCCATCGAGAGGCCGGCGAGGGCGCAAAGCACGCCCTCGCTGAACTTCGCGAGGAGGACGCGGTGCCAGGGCATGTCCATGCGGCCCATGACCTCGGCGTCCGTCTGCGGGATGCCCGAACCCGAGGTGTAGGGCTCCCAGCGAACGAGCGCGGCGACGACGAGGCAGCAGGCGAGCACGAGGGCGGCGAATCCCAGCAGCCCGAGGCCGGAGGAGAAGAAGGTGGGCAGGAGCCCCCTCAGGATGTGCTCCGCCCTCGTGAGCGCCATGCGGTAGAGGGTCACCACTCCCCCGCCCGCTATTCCCACCAGCGCGCCCTCCCAGACCATGTCTATCTGGAAGCGACGCGAGAAGCGCCTCCTAACCTCCCCCTGCATCGTGTCTGCGAACACCTGCGCGTGACCTCCCCTGCTGGCCGCCGCGGCGGCCCCGTGCCAATCGTCGAGATAAGACCAACTGCCCAAAGACCGGACGACCCAACATCATACGCATGCCACGGGCGGGGACGAACCGTCTGGTCCGCCCCCGCCCGTCGTCGAGTCCCAAAGGGCTGCCGGCTGCTAGTAGCTGCCGCCGCCGATGAAGCTGTACACGCTGGCGATGCACACCGTGCGGCCGGGATACGGCGCATGGATCATCTGGCCGCCGCCGATGTAGATGCCCACGTGACCGTCACTCGGGAAGACGAGGTCGCCCACCTGGAGCTCGTCCATGCTGGTCTTCCAGTCTCCCGTGGACTTGAGCGAGTCGATCATGTCGTAGGTGGTGCGGCCGCGGGCGTAGCCGTAGCTGTAGCAGACCAAGCCGGAGCAGTCCACGCCGCTGGCGGATGCGCCAGCCCACTCATAGGGCACGCCGATCATGGAGTAGGCCGTGGAGAGGCCGCCGCCCGAGGCGCCGCCGCTCTTCGAGGTGCTTGGCTCCTCCTGGGTCGCCTGCCGGGTCTGGGGCTGCTGCTGGGGTGTCTCGTCCTGGGACGGGCTCTGAGCCTGACCCTGGGAGGGGGCGTCATCCTGCTGCTCGGCCTGGACGGGTGTCTCCGCCGCCTGGGTCGCCTCAGACGATGTGCCGCCGTCGTGCGCCTTGCTGATGACCTGACTCACGGCAGAGGCCTGCCCCCCGCTCTCCTGGGCCTGCTGCCGCTCGGCCGCGGCCTGGGCCGCGAGCTGCTCCTGGACCTCGGCGCTCAGGCTGTTGTAGTACGAGCGCGCCTGCTCGAGCTTGGAGTTGTACTCGGCAACCTGGGAGTTGAGGCTGTCGACTGCGGCCTGTTGCCCCTGCTGGCGGCTCTCGAGCTCCTCCTCCTCGCCCTTGAGCTGGCCCTGGAGGTCGTTGACGCGGGCGATGCTCTGGGCCTGCGCCGAGCTCACCTTGCCGGCATAGTAGACGTTCTGGACGAAGTCGCTGATGCTGTTGGAGCCCAGCGCTATCTGGAGCAGCGAGACGGAGCCGTTCTTGTACGAGCTTCGCACCGTGGTGCCCAGCTCGCCCTTGGCAGTCTGGAGCTGCTGCTGGGTCTCTTCGATCTGGCTCTGCTTCTGGCCGATCTGGTAGCGGGTCTGCTCGAGCTCAGCGGTCTGGCTCTGCAGGCTCTGCTCCAGCGAGGACGCCTCCGAGCTAAGGGACGATATGGTCGCGGACGCCTGGGCCAGGTCGGCCTGCGGATCGGCGAGGGCCATGGTGGGGAGCAGCCCGGCAGTGGCCAGGACTGCGGCCAGGCCAGCCGTGGCGGCCCTGCGTCCGAAGGAACGAGCCAATGGGCTCTTGGGCATGAGCGTTTCCTTTCGTAGGCTAGTCCCGTCAATTCTATGATTCCGGCAAGGGGCCGACTGCCATTCCACAGAACGGCCACCGGCCTGAAACCCCTGCAAAAGCGGACGGGAGGTCCGTACCTACTTCACCTGGACGAGGGTGAACACCTCCTGGTCGAATGACTCGGCGATGGTCTTGCGGGGGTCCAGGAAGGCAAGCTCGAGGATGAAGGAGAAGCCCACGACCTCGGCCCCCGCCTTCTTGACCAGTCGCGCGGTGGCGACGGCGGTGCCGCCCGTGGCAACCAGGTCGTCCACGATGAGGACCTTGTCGCCGTCGCGGACGCTGTCCTTGTGTATCTGCAGCTCGTCGGTGCCGTACTCGAGGGAGTAGGTCTCGGAGTAGACGGCACGGGGGAGCTTGCCAGGCTTGCGGGCTGGGACGAACCCGGCGCCGAGCTTGTAGGCGACGGGGGCGCCGATGAGGAAGCCGCGGGCCTCGGCGCCTACGACCTTGGTGATGCCGGCGCCCTCGTAGTGCTCTGCGATCTGGTCAACGGCCGACGCCAGCCCCTCGGGGTCCGCCAGGAGCGGGGTGATGTCCTTGAAGATCACGCCCGGCTCGGGGTAGTCGGGGATGTCGACGATGTAGCTTTCGAGCTTGCGGTCGGACACGTCTGTTCCTCTCGTCTTGGTCGTCCTGGTGGGCGACGCGCTAGTCCTGTCTGTCCTCCATCTGGCTGAAGGTCTGCGAGACCTGCCTGCGGATGAGCGCCTCCCGCACGTTGCCGGTGAGGCTCAGCATCTGGCGGAACGCCTGCTCGAACTGCTGGCGGCTCTCGCTGGTGAGCTCCATCTGGACCCCTCCGCCCTTGCGGGCGAACACGATGAGCGCCTGCTCGAACATGGCGCTCTCGCGATTGGCGGCCGTGACGTACTGCCTCAGGTTCTTGGGGCCGATGCCGAAGTGGCGCAGCTCGTCGCAGGCCCTGATGAGCGGGAAGTCCTTCCCGTCCACCAGGTCGCGGCCGTGCGGCGACCTCTTGAGCGCGATGAGGCCCGCGTCCGAGAGCTGGCGCACGAAGCTCACCGACATGCCCAGCACCTCGGGCATGCGGTCGATGGGGTGGAGCTTCTTCGCAAGCTCCTCGTCCTCGTTGGGAAGACGCAGCGAGCTGGGGAGCCCCAATGCCTCGTCCTGCTCCCCCACCGGCCCGGAGCCGTTGCCCTCGAGCCGCTCCTTGATCACGGAGAGGGGCAGGAAGCGGGTCTTCTGGAGGTAGAGGATGGTCTCGAGGCGATGCACGTCATGCTGCGAGTACAGGCGGTAGCCCGAGGGCGTGCGCGACGGGTCGAGCAGCCCCTCGTCCTCGAGGTAGCGCACCTTCGAGATGGAGAGGTCGGGGTACTGCGCCTGCAGCTTGCGAACGACCTTGCCAATCGTCAGGTATCCGGCGTCGGGCATGGCCTAGTTCCCGGTCTCGATCCTGGTCGGCTTCTGGTTGGTGTGGAACACCATGCGGAAGGTGCCGATCTGGATCGTGGAGCCGTCCTTGAGCATGGCGCGGTTGACGATGGCGCCATCCACCCAGCTGCCGTTGAGCGAGCCCAGGTCCTCGATGGTGGCGAATCCGGAGGCGAGTCCGCTGAGGTCGATGCGCGCATGGCGGCGCGACACCGTCATGTCGTTGAGGAAGACGGAGCTGTTGGGGTCACGGCCGATGCTAATCTCGTCCTCGCTCAGCTCGAAGACGGAACCAGTCTGGGGCCCCTTCACGATTGAGAGCGTGGGACTCGACGGCCTCGCCTGGTCCATGAGGTCGGGCGAGGTGGAGTCGGAGGAAGGCATGCGGAAGATCTCGGTCGCGCCCATCTCGGGGCTGTTGTTTGTGGACGTCAAGGCGGCTCCCCTCGATGTGGAGTGTACGTAGACCATCATAGCGCTTGCGCCTGGGCTACCTGCAGGCGACGCAGTCCATCTCGACGAGCGCGCCCAGGGGCAGGCGGGCGACCTCGACGACGGAGCGGGCGGGGGCGGGCGTCACGAAGTGGCGCCCGTACACCTCGTCGACCGCGGGGAGGTCGTCCAGGTCCGTCAGGTAGAGCGTGGTCTGGGCGACGTCGGAGAGGGTACAGTCGCATTCGGAGAGGAGCGACGCCACCAGGGCGATGATCCTCTCGGCCTCGGCGGCGGCACCGCCTTCCACGATGCGCGTGGGGTCGTCGGGGTCGACAGCGACCTGTCCCGCGGCGAAGACGAGGCGCCCCGCCGTGGTCCCCTGGGAGTAGGGCCCCGCCGCGTCGGGGACGCCCGGCGCGTGGATGGAGTACTTCATCGCGCGTCCCCCGGCTCGTCTCCCCCCGAGAAGGCGCCCAGCCTGCGCTCGCGGGCGGCGTGCACGAGCCGCTCGAGGGCGGCCTCCAGCACGTCGGTGGGGCAGGCGAGGTTGAGGCGCTCGAAGCAGTCGCCCTCGGGGCCGAACATCGAGCCCTCGTCGGGGAAGAGCAGGGCGTCCTCGCACATGAAGGCCTCGAGCTCCTCCTTCGAGAGCCCCCAGGAGCCGAAGTCGAGCCAGGCGAGGTAGGTCCCCTCGAGCGGGTAGAGCTCGACTTCGGGCAGGTACGCGGCGAGGAAGCCCCTGAGCATCTGGTAGTTCGCCCACACGAGCCCGATCAGCTGCTCGAGCCACTCGTCGCAGCTGGTGTAGGCAGCCTGGGTGGCCACGTAGGCGAAGGCATTGAGCTCCAGGAGCGGCACCTTGGCGAAGCCCTCCTCGAAGCGCTCGCGCAGGGCCTCGTCGGGGATGTAGATGGCGGACGCCTGGCAGCCGGCCAGGTTGAAGGTCTTCGAGGGGGCGGTGCAGACCAGGATGTGGTCATACTCCCCCGCCTCCGCCACGCGCATGATGGTCGTGTGGGCGTGCCCGGGCATCACGAGGTCGTCGTGGATCTCGTCGCTCACCACGATGACGTCGTTCTGCACGCAGATGTCGAGGAGGCGCCTCAGCTCGTCGGCCCTCCAGACGCGCCCCACCGGGTTGTGCGGGCTGCAGAGCACGAGCATGCGGTTCCTGGGGTCCGCCGCCTTCCGGGCGAGGTCCTCGAAGTCCATCTCGTAGGCGTGGCCGCCGTCCTCGAGCTCGACGCGGCGCAGGGGGTTGGTCACGAGGGTGCGCCCCGTCCGCTCGACCGCCATGCGGAAGGGGTAGTACACAGGAGGCTGGATGATGACGCCGTCGCCCTCCTCCGTGAGCGAGCTCACGGCGTTGTAGATGGCCGGTACGACCCCTGGCGAGGTGACCAGCCAGGCGCGCGCCGGCGTCCAGCCGTGGTGGCGCGCCTGCCAGCCTATGCACGCGTCGTAGAAGGCGTCGGTGGGCTCGGTGTAGCCGAGGATGGCGTCGTCCAGGTAGGACCTCAGGGCGTCGATCACCTCGGGCGGGTTGGGCAGCTCCATGTCCGCGACGGAGAGGGGCACGATCTCGTGCCCCACGCGGGGGTTGCGCCGGTACATGGCGTCCCACTTCGCCGACCCGGTGTTCTCTCGGCTCACATGGGTCTCGAAGTCGTATCCCATGGCATCTCTCCCTCCCTCGGGTCCCGGGCGCACGCCCGGGCGCCCATCCGATTATCTACGAACGCAGGCCGCGCGCGCCCACGAAGTCGTCCGTCTTGCGCAGGAGCCCCTGGCCGTCGAGCTCGCCCCCTGTGGGGGTCACGCGGTCTGCCTGGGCGAGCCAGCCCGCCCAGGGCAGCGCCTCCCTCAGGCGAGAGAGGACGCGCCCGTGCCCCACCGGCGTCACCGAACCGAAGGAGAGGAGGCTCCTCCAGAGCCTGCGCACGAGCGTGGGCGGCACCATGAGGAGGAAGCAGTCCTCCCCCGCGAGCGGCAGCCGTGCGACGAGGCAGCCTATCCGCCCGTCCAGGAGGAGCTCGCCGAGCCTGCCCGCCGCGGGAAGCGTGTCCTCGCCCGGCAGGTAGTCCCTGAGGACGGCCTCGGCGGAGTCTCCCCAGAGCGCGAGCGGGACGAGCCGGTCCGTGACGTCCTCGGTCCCCAGGCCCTCGTAGGGCTTGTAGCCCCCCTGCTCGACGTTGGCCAGGAACGACAGCCAGGCGCTCAGGGTCTGGGAGCGCGGGCTCAGGTCCCAGATCGCGTACTCGTCGTCGCCGGTGCGCCCCAGGAGGGGAATCGACGCCAGGGAGCCGTCGCCCAGGAGCGCCGGCTGGAAGGAGCACTCCCCCACCGCAAGGCGCTCGCCCGCGAACGCGGCCTGCGCCCAGGAGCTGGCCGGACCGCCGGAGGCGAGGAGCACCAGCGTGCCCGTGAGGTCGCAGAGGGCACAGCCCCCGCGGAAGGGGTCGTCCGCACCCTCCGTGACATACGAGACGGGCCCCAGGAGCGGCGCCTCCCCCTCGGGGAAGCTCGCTCCCAGGAGCAGGTGCTCCTCGTGCAGTTCGCTCTGCAGCATGCAGGTCACATCCAGACTACGCGCCCATGAGCTGGGTCACGTCGAAGAAGAGGGGCAGTTCGAAGGGAGAGAAGGCCGGCACGCTCACGGGTCGCAAGCTTCCGCGCAGGCAGCTTACGGCCACGCTCCGCCCGTCCTGGGTCCAGGAGGAGTAGCCGAAGGGCCCTCCCAGGTCGCAGAGCTCGCCCTCCCCGCGCAGGGTCGTGGAGTACGAGACGGGCTGGCCGCGGTAGCAGCGCCCGCCCACGCTCCACTCCGGCGTGACCACGACCTTGCCCCAGAAGCCGAGTGCCCAGCCGCTCACGCGGATGGGCCAGCTGCTGCGCGCCAGGTGGATCTGCCCCAGGTACTCGTCATAGGCCCAGTCCATGAGGGCGGCGGTGTCGTCGAAGCGCCCCTCGTGCGTCTGGCAGCCCAGGACGCAGCTGAAGAGCTGTAGCCCGTGCCGGCGCGAGGAGCCCAGGAAGGTGGTGCCCGCCTCCACCGCGCCGGTCTTGATGCCGCAGAGGCCGCCGTAGCTCTCCATGAGGTCGTCGGTCGACTCGAAGGTCCGC
The DNA here is from genome assembly GCF_048189965.1 of Olsenella phocaeensis. Taxonomy (NCBI): domain Bacteria; kingdom Bacillati; phylum Actinomycetota; class Coriobacteriia; order Coriobacteriales; family Atopobiaceae; genus Olsenella; species Olsenella phocaeensis. Next base: position 144,646 of record NZ_DBEZHV010000006.1, read on the forward strand.
TCCTTGCCCGCCACCACGCAGCTGTAGCTGCGCGTCATGACGGCCTGCGCTATGAAGGGGTAGTTCTCCAGCGCGTAGCGGCCCATCACCACGAGGTCGTGGGCGCAGGAGTAGTGCCCGTCCTGCTCGAGCCCGTGCGTGTTGGCGAAGTGCGTGTCGCCCATGCCGAGCTCGGCGGCCTTCTGGTTCATGAGCGCCACGAAGGCGTCGGTGCTGCCCGCCACGTTGATGGCGACGTCGTCCGCGGAGTCGTTGCCCGAGTACACGAGCATGGTCATCATCAGGTCGCGCAGGGTGGGGGCATCTCCCTGCTTCCACCCCGTGAGCTGAGCACCCTCCTCGTAGCTGCCCTCGACGACCGTACAGGCGCCGTCGAGCGACCTGCCCGAGTCGAGGGCCACCATGGCCGTCATAACCTTGGTGATGGACGCCATTGCCATGTGCTCTTGGGCGTCCTGGGCGAAGAGGACGTTGCCGTCCTGGTCCATGACCTCGTAGCTCCTGGCCTCGCTGAGCCTGGGGGGCTCGACCGCGAACGCGGGGGCAGGCAGGGCCAGGAAGCACAGGACCGCGAGAACGAGGGCGAGGGACGCGCCAAGGACGATGCGGGATGTCCCCCGTCCGAACGTGCCCCAGGTGCCGGCGGGCCTCATCGGCCCTCGCCGTCCTCCGCCCTGGACGCAAGGGCATCTCGCCTGATGGCGATGCCGGTCCTGGTGTACTCGAGGACGGCGAGCAGGGAGCAGAGGAGCCCCGCGTACACGAAGAAGATGCCCATGCAGGCGGGGTCATGGTTGAGGCCGGGCAGCCAGCCGAGGCTGGTGACCCCCAGCCCCCGCACGACGGGAAGGCCCAGCAGGAGGTCGCAGAAGCCAAACATGAGGAGCGCCGTCGCCGCCTTGCCCACGAAGACCACGTCCACCGGACGGCGGCGGTAGTGCTGCAGGCGCAGCCCGCCCAGGAAGAGGTAGACGTCGCGGCCGATGACGAAGCAGGCCACCCACACGGGGAGCTCGCCGGTGATGATGAGCCCCAGGACACCCGTGAAGAGCAGCACGCGGTCCATGATGGGATCCATGACCTTGCCCACCCAGCTGACGGTCTGGGTGCGGCGCGCCACCTGCCCGTCCAGGAAGTCCGTCACCGCGGCGACCGCATAGAACGCCAGGGCGACGTAGCGGTTCATGTCCGAGACGAACATCCACAGGAAGACGATGGTGAGCACGAAGCGGCAGGCAGTGATCACGTTTGCCACGGTGAGGATCGCGTTGGACGGGTTCTGGGGGCTGCCCACGGGAGCGGTGGCGGTGCCATGGGCCTGTGCCATGGCGGCGTCGTGGTCCGCCTGGCTCTTCACGCGGGTCTCGATCTTGTCCTTGGTCTTTCCCAAACGAGTGCCTCCGATGCTCCGGGCCCTCGCCCGGAATCGCATTGAACGACCCTCATACTACCCCATGCCCCCAGGGGCTAGACGGGCAGGAGCTCCCGCACCACACGCTCCCCAAGCTCGCTCGTGCTGGCGCTCCCGCCCAGGTCGGGCGTGAGGGTGTCGCTGTCCTGCAGCACGCGCTCGATGGCGTCCAGCACGCGACGCGCCCACTCGGCGTGTCCCAGGTGCTCGAGCATCTGGCTCGCGGACCAGAGCGTGGCGAGCGGGTTGGCGATGCCCCGTCCAGCGATGTCCGGCGCCGAGCCGTGGATGGGCTCGAACATGGAGGGGAAGCGTCCCTCGGGGTTGAGGTTGGCCCCCGCGGCGAGCCCCATGCCCCCGCTGATGGCGGCGCCGAGGTCGGTCAGGATGTCGCCGAAGAGGTTGGAGGCAACCACCACCTGGAAGCGGCCAGGGTCCCTCACCATGAGCATGGCCGCCGCGTCCACCAGGTAGCTGTGGGTCTCCACCTCCGGGTACTCGGCCGAGAGCTCCTCGAAGACCTGGTCCCAGAAGACCATGGAATAGTTGAGGGCGTTGCCCTTGCTGATGCTCGTGAGGCTCCTGTGCTCGCGCCGTGCCAGCTCGAAGGCGTAGCGCATGATGCGCTCGGTCCCGTGGCGAGAGAAGACCCCGTCCTGGATCACGACCTCGCGCGGGGTGCCCGCGTACAGCCAGGAGCCGGAGCCGGCGTACTCGCCCTCGCTGTTCTCGCGGATGAACGTCATGTCTATCTGACCGGGCTCGACGCCCTTGAGGGGGCAGGGCGCACCCTTGAGCAGGCGCACGGGACGCACGTTGACGTACTCGTCGAAGTCGTGGCGGATCCTCAGCAGGAGGTCGCGCAGGGACACGTGGTCGGACACGCCGGGGAAGCCGACCGCGCCCAGGAGGATGGCGTCGAAGCCCCTGAGCCTCTCTATGCCGTCCTCGGGCATCATCTGGCCGGTCCTGAGGTAGTGCTCGCAGCCCCAGGGGAAGCTCGTGAAGTCGAAGTCGAAGCCACCGTCCGCCTCGGCGACCGCGTCCAGGAGCCTGACGCCCTCGGCAACCACCTCGGGGCCTATGCCGTCGCCGGGGATGAGGGCGATCCGATGGGTCTGCTTCGTGGCCATGTCTCCTCCTGACCGCCCCTGGGGGCAAGCGTCTCGTACCGATGCAGGAGCTTAGGGCATGGGGGTTTCGGGCGGGTAAACGGGCGGGCAGGCGCACGTGCGCACGGAGCCGAGGAGCGCCTCCGGCTCGTGGACCCTGAGCTCGAGCGGGAGTCCCTCCGCCGTAGCGGCACAGACCACGTGCCCCAGCTCCAGCCCCCAGCGGAAGCGCCAGTGGCCGAACCAGTCCTGGTGCTCGCGCAGGTCCGCGTAGAAGCCCGTCCCCTCCGCCTTGAGCGTCGCCTCGAGGCGCGTCCACAGGCGGGCGAACCCCTCTGGCGTGAGCCTCGAGGGCTGGTCCTCCAGGCTGGGCGCGAGGGCCTGGCCTCCGCGCCTCAAGGTCATGACCTTGAGGCGGTCCACGTCCTCGGAGGCAGACGCGACGTCGATCCCCACCACCGAGGGAGAGGAGCACACGGCCACGAGCTGGTGGGTGTGGGATATGCCCAGGTGCCAGTCGCCCGAGGTGGGCTCGGGCTTCCCGTAGGGACCGTCGAGCAGGTCCCCGTCCCGAACGAGCCCCATGCACCCGGCAAGGATGAGGCCCGTTCCCAGGGACTCGGCCCTCATGCCGGGATGCCGCGCATGGCACGCTCTGTCCAGGTAGCGCGGCATGACGCGTCCCTCGAGCGCGTCGGCGAGCTCGCGCGGGTCCCCCAGCTCGCAGAGCGACCCGAGGTCAAGCAGGTGGCAGGTCACCTGGGCGTCGGATGCGAGCGCCTCTCTCCCCTGGCGCATGGCTACTGCACCTTCTCCACAAGGTGGCGGTACTGGATCTGGGCCAGGTCTCGGAGGGCGCGCGCGAGCTCGAGGAGGAGGTAGCGCGGCTCCATCCGCCCCGGGAGGTCGTTCCAGGGGAGCTCGGGCGCGACCATCGCGAGCAGGGCGGAGGCGACGAGGATGGCGAAGCCTGCAGCGAGCGTTGGAGTGGACAAGACGAGGGCCCTTCTTGCGTCTTTCTGACCAACAGATTGTATCAACTGGGTGTAATAGAGGACAAACTCCTCCGGGTGGGCGCATCCTAGTGGCAGGGACCCAGAGATCGATCGAGGCATGGGAGGTCGGAACATGGCAAAGAACACAAGGCAGGACGCGCGGGGCGTGGTGCGTCAGTACAGTCTGGGCGAGGAGGTCGCCAACTCGATCTCTCACGGAGTGGCCGCGCTGCTCTCCATCGCCGCACTGGTCATCATGATCGTGGTGGCGGTGAGCCATGGGGGCGGGTTCCGGCTCGCCGCGGCGATAGTCTTCGGGATCTCGCTCTTCCTGGAGTTCCTCTTCTCCACCCTCTATCACGCGCTCGCGCCCGAGAAGGCCAAGCGCGTCTTCCGCATCATGGACCATGCGGCCATCTACGTGCTCATCGCCGGCAGCTACGCGCCATACGCGCTGGTGACACTCCGCGACGAGGGAGGGCTGGTGCTCTTCTCGGTGGTGTGGGGCGTGGCGATCCTGGGCATCGTGGCGGAGTGCTTCCTCAAGGAGAGGCAGCCAAAGTGGATGTCTGCCCTGGTGTACCTGGCCATGGGCTGGCTCGTGGTGTTCAGGCTGCCGCAGCTGATGGCGCTGCTGCCCACGCCGGCCTTCGCCCTGCTGGTCGCGGGAGGCGTCTGCTACACGCTGGGAACGGGGTTCTACGTGGCGAAGGGGGTGCCCTTCCTGCACTTCGTCTGGCACCTCTTCGTGCTTGCGGGAGCCGCGTGCATGGCGCTCTCCGTCATGCTCTTCGTGCTGTAGGCGCGCGGGCAGCGGGGCGGCCTGAACCTCGAAAGTTCGCTTTGCTTGTGCATGCCGTGGGGCAAAGCACAAGCAAAGCTGCTGTCACGCTGGGATAGGTGGACTTCCGGCACGTTTGCTTGCGCTTCGATGGGCGCGAGGCACAAGCAAACGTCAAGACTGTCTACTTCTCGCGAGACTCCAGCCAGTCGCGCAGGATCACGGCATGGTTCACCTCGGGGTCTTTTGCCGCATAGAGCAGCGTGACGACCTCGTGCGAGAGGAGCTCCGCGGCCAGGGCCGCCGCCTCGTCGCTCTGGTCGAGCTCCATGAGATAGCGAGTGCGGAAGCTCTGGAAGTTCTCCACCTTGTGGGCGAACTCCTTGCGTGCCTCGTTTGAGGGTGCGAGGCCCTTGGCCCAGAGGTCGGGATGCAGGCGCTCCTTGCTCATGCCGCGCGGCCAGAGCCTGTCGACCAGGACCCTGAAGCCATCCGACTCGCTCGCGTCCTCGTACACGCGTTTGATGCTGACCCGCGCCATGCCGCTGCCTCCCTAAGGTTGCCCACGAGCCATTTGTGCCCGAGCCGACGCAGAGTATGCACTGCAGTTAGAAACTACAGGTACAGAAAGTGCCTCCGGCTACAGGGTAGCAGGATGTGCTCTCCTGCTAAAGGTCCAACTCAGAGATGGCTTCTCCTATGCGATGCACTACTCCAACGACCAGTGCATTACCCATACAGAACGCCCGGTTGTTGTCGCTCATTCCCGTGTTTGTCCACCCCTTGGGGAACCCCTGCAGCTGATCCAACTCGTCAGGGACGAGCCTGCGAAAACGGCCATTTACCTCTACGACGTGCTTGAAGCGCGAGGCAGAGGTGCCCCCCTCTCCTGTAAGGATAGTGCGCGAAGGCTTATCCAGCGAATCGGGCCAGGCCATCGATCCCTCGGAGTAGGTGTACGTAAAGCCTGTCTTTCTATTGATGCGTGGTTCGTGCTTTGCACCCTTGAGATATTCCCAGCGAGGTAGCGCCTCCGGAGAGACATAAAACGACTCGGGAACCTCATGCTCTGGCACAAGAACGTCGCGCAAGGTGTTCCTATTGCCCTCGTAGCGCTCCACGACGGAGCAGGTGAGGATTTCGTTGCCAACCATGATTCCCGCATCTTGGAATGGGCTCGTCTTCCCTCCACTGTTGAAGCCTTGGGATGCATCGAAGGGATCGGGTGGAATCGTGAGGGAATGCACCTTCCCTTTGGCAACCGCAGGGAACGCCCCTGACATAACTCCTCCGAAGAGCCTGTCACTAAGGTTCCACTCTGCATTCCTCTGCGCGTAGATATAGATGCGCTTCCTGCGCTGTGAAAAACCGTATTCGGCGCTGTTCACGACTCGCCATTCTACCGAATACCCGAGGCTGGCCAGACAGGAAAGGATGATTGCGAAGTCCCTTCCTCGTTGCGACGCGGGAGACTTGAGCAGCCTGTCCACGTTCTCGAAGAGGCAGTACCGAGCATTGTCGGTACCCATCGCAATCTGAGTCCTAAGAAAGCGATAGATGTCCCACCATAGGACACCTTTCTTGCCTTCGATCCCACCTGCCTGTGAAAGGGGGCGTGCAACTGAGTAGTCCTGGCACGGAAACCCACCCACCACCATGGAGACCTGCGGGATAGCGACGGCACCCACCTCAAAGTCGTCCAGAACTTTATTTATGTCTTGATTTACAACGGAATTGGAACCAAAGTGCGCCCTATAGCAGTTTGCCGCAAACTGGCGGGACGCCGTTCCGGGAGGCTCCCACTGGTTCGCCCAGATGGTTCTAAATGGTCCTGAGGGAGCAAGGTCAAATTCTGGCCTGCCCTCCTCATGATGGCCTTCGAGGCCAAGCCGAAAGCCGCCGACACCAGCAAAGAGCTCGGCGACGGTAATGCAGTTTTCTGACGACACGTTTCTCCAATCGCTACTGTGTCGTATTTTTCACCGCCTATGGTAGCCGATCGATGGGACGAAAGGCCAGCCAAGGAAGAACGGGGGCATCCTTGGAGCAAGCTAGGATTCTCCGAGCACCCGGGCCACCTCACCTTTTAAATACCCTGCGTTAAGCCAAAAGGACTTTTTCGTGACGGGTTCCCCGTGAGGTTGTGGTCGTGTGTCTGACCCAAGTTGACCATGCGGACGCACGTGGCAGCAACGATTTTCGGAGGAAAGAACCGATCTCTCAGCCTTTCCCTCCCTGACATATTGCTGCATCTGCTCGTAGCAGCGTTTCGCCTCGGGATAGTCCTTGTCGGGCATCTGCCAGAAGCAGACGTCAGACAGTCTGTTTGCACCCCCACCATCTTCCCTGTAAATCACAAATAGGTACATCTGCTGCAGGTATCCAAAGAAGTCCGACTCCTCGAACGGACGGCTCTCCAATTCGAAGTAGTCAAAGCTGGGAAATGAGAGCGCCTCGATGGGTGTCCCCGTCTTCCTGAGCTTCATGGTCTTGGGTTTGATTCCAGCCTTTTCGAACTCAACGATGTGGTCGGAGTCCCCGACGCCAAGTATACGATTCGTGACCCGAGCCGCCGAGCTTTTAGAGCTGGATATGCCAAGCTCAGCCAGAAGCTCCTTGTCCGTCTTGCCAAAGTACGGACCAAAACGAGCGCGAACAAGCGTGAGGAGGTCTGCCTCTTCCTCTTCGCGCGAACGTTTGATTCTCTGCACTTTTTTATTCAGCTGCCCGTTTGTGACGCCATCCATGTACGAGCGCTTGAAAGCCCAGGCACGAGGCTTCGCTTCCACGGGAGAAAAGGGCTGTGGGGTCGTCACTCTGCTGTTCGCTGCCTTGGTGACTGCCTCCAGATATATAGTGTCAGAACATGAGATGTCTTCCGCATGGCCTGCCCGGATCTTCCCCACAACTGTTTCCCAGTCATGGCGAATCTGTGGTAGGTCCTCCTCTGGAATGTGCCAACGAAATACCAGGTCAACAACATAGTCAACTGGTGAGATATCCTTCACCCACTCATAGGAGACAATAAGCACATCTTTGATTTTCTTACGAAAATGGCTCGTCTCAAACGTTTCGTCGACAACATCCATGTAGTTGATTTGGCCGACCGTCAAACGTTCCTTTGCGCTTAACCTTCCTTTTGCATTCCTTTTCAGCGGTGTCGACTTAAGCTCTAAACCCACCTCTTTGAAATCGGGCTCGGGACTGCTGTTCAGTTCGAGGAGGAAGTAATCCTTCTCGAGCGCATCGCCGAAAGCACCCCTTCGCTTATGCGGATCCTCGATGGATTGAAGTCCTAGGAACTCACGAAGAGTATGGCCCTCAAGCCGCACCGCATATTCAACGATGGAATCGACGTCTGCGGGGTTGTACGGGAGCCCCTTTGGTGCCATTGCTCCTCCTCATCTCAGCCGACTTACTCCAGTCATCCCAACGGAGAGCACGAATGCCATCTAGGTCGATCAGAAAGGTAGCGCGACCTAGGACACCACGGCTATTTACGTCGCAACAAGTCTTTCACGGCAGGGGGAGATCGTCAGATCCCCAACCCGACGAGTGGCGAAACGTAAAGTCCGTTTGTGTAGGTTTGAGATGTCGAGTCGACCTCAAAATGGACGGGAAGTGCGTTTGTGCAAGGAAGAGGACGCCCTTGATGCCGCCGGAGCTGTTTTTTTCCTTGCACAAACGCACTTCCCGGGTAGGTCGAGCACCCTTGGGGCATGCGAAGTCGACACAAACGCATATCCCATCCCCATCCAACGGACGGACCTCGGAGGGTCATGCGCGATGCGCCAGGCGCTCCGCCAGCCAACCTGCTATGAACCCGATGGCTGCCGGAAGGATCCAACCCATACCCAGACCCGCCAGGGGCAGAAGGTCAAACGGCAGCACCACGCCCTTCGCGAAGCCATCGCGAAGGGCCACGATCACGCTGTCCACGCCACAGAACGTGATGCAGAGCTTCCAAGCAACCACCTCGCCGTGGCCTTCCCCCCTCTGGACCAGCCCCATGACCACGAGCACGATGGCGATGGGATACAGGGCGGACAGCAGAGGCACCGAGTACTCAAGTATGGTCGTGAGTCCCACGTTCGCAAGCAGGCACGAGAGGGCGGCGATGGCCAGGGCCCAGCGTCTGTAGGGCATGAGCTCGTATTCCGTCGAGAAGTACTCGCTGATGGAGCAGATGAGCCCGATGCACACGTTAAGGCAGGCGAGGAGGAAGATCGCCGCCACAAGAACGCTCCCGGCACCCCCGAACTCCATCGCCGCCGCCGCGGCAATGACCTCGGCTCCATTGGTCGCGTCGGGTACCACGGACCCCATGGATGCTCCCAGGTATCCGAAGCCGCAGTAGATCGCCGCCATGCAGACCCCCGCGATGACACCGGAGCGCACAACCTGTCGCGCTATTCCCTCGGGACTCCGCACGCCGAGCTCTCTCACGTTCATGGCGATGACGTAGCCGAAGGCCAGGGCGGCCAGCACGTCCATGGTCTGGTAGCCATAGACGAAGCCCGCCACTCCCGCAACGCCGTCGTAGGGGGCGCTGGCCGTGGCAGCGGGAGTGCCCGGAGGAGACACGAGGGTCGAGGCGACGAGAAGCACCACGAGGACGATGAGCGTGGGGCCAGAGACCTTGCCCATGAGCTCGGTCAGGCGGTTGGGGTGCATGGCAAGGAGGTAGGCCGCGGCGAAGAACGCGAGCGAGAAGGCCACGAGGGCCGCAGATGCGGGGGTTCCCTCGGGAAGCAGGGGCCGGACCATCTCGAACGAGGTCGTGGCCGTGCGCGGAATGGCAAGGAAGGGACCGATGGCCAGGTAGGTCGCCGCCGCGAAGACCTTCGAGAAGATCGGATGGATGCGGTCGGCGAGCTTGCCGACCGTGCCAGAGAGCGCGATTGCTGCGATGGTGAGGACGGGCAGCCCCACGGCCGAGACGATAAAGCCCAGGAGGGCCTCGGGAGTCTGTGCGCCCGCGCGCACGCCCAGGAGCGGCGCCAGGATCAGGTTGCCGGCACCGAAGAACATCGAGAAGAGCGTGACGCCCACGACCAGGCCGTCGCGAGCCCCCAGCGCGCTCAGGCCCCTGTCAGATGCCAGCTGGTCTCTCTTCGCCATGACGGTCCTTTCGATTGGCCACTCAGAAGGTACACGGTGTATAAGAATAGCGTGTTTCTTGCATCCATTCCGAGACTCTCTCGATGACATTCGCGCGCTACGGGGCGAACCAACCGGAAATCCGGTAGGTCCACCCCGTAGCACACACCAATTTTTCCGCACCTTGATGCAGGCATCAACCTGCCCGCACGACATCCCCCTCCCCTACAGCTCCCTCCCCTGGTAGAGCCTGCAGGAAATCTGCATGGAGAGCAGGTAGACCACGACGCAGGAAAGGACGCCGATGGGGGCGAGCCACCATCCGAGAGCGCCGACGACCCCCGTCAGCCCCGCTCCCATGCCCTGCAGCGTCTCATTCGGAAGCAAGGCCAGGAGTGAGGGAACCAGGCAGGGCAGGACGACAATCGCCCTCGCCCTGGCAGTCCCCCAGGCAAAGAGGAAGGGCAGCTGCAGGCTGAAGAGCAGGTGCAGCACCAGGTATGCGAGCAGCAGGAAGCCGAGGAGGCTCCCGAGGCCGAGCTCTCCCGAGACCTGCGGCATGAGCAGGGGGAGCAGTCTGGCACAGAGCAGTGCCAGAAGGGCGACGAAGAGCAGCACGACCAGGCCGAAGAGGGGCAGGAAGAGGTAGCGCGAGCGCACGACGTCCCGCCTCGTGACGGGGAGCGCCAGCCTGCCCTGCTCCCAGCCGCTCGCCTCGTCGGCGCCGAAGGCCCAGCCGAGGGCAAAGTACATCGCGATGCAGAGCGCGGTGATGGGGAAGGCGACGATCTGGTCGAGAGAGATTGACGTCTCCCTGCCCGAGACGTAGCTGATCAGGAACGGGACGAAGACGACCACCGCCGTCACCCACAGCATCTGGCGAAGCCTCCGCGCCATGATGCAGAAATCCACGTACAGCAGGGATGCCATCAGAACTCCTCCCCCCTGACGACGAGCAGCATGAGCTCGTCGATATCCGCCGCGTCGCAGGCGAGCAGCGGGTAGGCGCGCAGGAACTCCGCGCGGTCGGGAACCAGCAGGTCATAGGACAGGTCGCGCCTCAGCACGCGGGCGCCGGCGCCCTTGAGGAGACCGTCCGCGCGCACGCGCTCCAGCTCCGCCTCCCTCAGGCGGGCGATTCCCATCACGTCGTTCACGAGGTCCCTCTCGCACTGGAACACGACCCTTCCGTCGTCCACCATGAGGAGGTAGTCGGCGACGTGCTCGAGGTCGCTCGTGATGTGGCTCGAGATCAAGGCGGAGCGGTCTCCCGCCTCCATCCACTCGCGCAGGATGCCCAGTACCTCCTCGCGCACGATGGGATCGAGCCCCGCCGTCGGCTCGTCCAGGACGAGGACGCGCGCCCCCGTGGCGAGGGCGCAGGCCAGCTGCAGCTTCATGCCCATGCCGCGCGAGAGCTCGCGCACGCGCTTGCGGGCCGCGTGTGAGCGGTGCGGGCACTCGTCGTGCGGCAGGAGCCCCATGCGCTCGGACAGCTCCTGGAAGAGCCTCCAGTCGAAGCGCTCGTAGGCGAGGGCGTGCATGGTCGCCACCTGTGCCACGCTGAGCTCGCCCGGATAGGGGCAGGTCGAGCTCACATAGCCGAGCGCCCCCTTCGCCTCGCGAAGCTCGCCGGGACCCATCTGCGAAACGGGATGCCCGAAGAGCTCCACCTCGCCTGCATCGGGGGCGAGGCCCCCCGTGATCGCGCGCATGATGGTGGTCTTGCCCGCACCGTTCTGCCCCACCAGGCCCATCACCGACCCGCGGGGCAGGTCGAGGTCGATGTCCCTCAGCTCGAAGCCCTCGTAGGACTTGCAGAGCCCCCTCACCCTGAGGTCCGAGGGCTCCCCGCTCAGGTCCAGGGTGCCCAGCGCCAGCTTGCGTCCCATGTGTCCAGACATCAGCGACCACCCTCCTCCAGCACGAGGTCGAGCATCTCGTGCAGCTCGTCCGACCCGATTCCCGCCTCGCGCGCCCGTGCGGCGGCGAGGGCAAGCGCCTCCTCGACGGACCTCAGGCGCTCCTCGCGCAGCAGCTCGGGATCCACGCCCGCGACGAAGCACCCCTTGCCGGGCACGGTCTCCACAAGGCCCTGGGCCTCCAGCTCCGCGTAGGCGCGCTTGGTCGTGATGGCACTGATCCTGAGGCTGGTTGCCAGGTTGCGTATGGAGGGCAGAGCCTCTCCCGGCTCGAGCGAGCCCTGGACGATCTGGGACCTGACCTGCGTGGCTATCTGCTCGTAGATGGGTGTCCCCGAGGAGTTGGAGAGCACGACCTCCATCCCGTCTCCTCTCTGCTCATACTGTATATATACAACATATACAGTATGAGCAGAGAAAGTCAAGGGCGATTTTGGAGAAGGTCCTCTCGCCAGCGGACCCATGCGGGGTGCAACCCGTACACAACTCGCCCCAGATGACGACTTTCTGTCACCTGGGGCGAGTTCTGAACGACCAAGTGAGAGGGGCGCCAGAACCTACGCAGCAAGCTCCCTCACGGCGGCGATGGCCACGTCCACCTCGTCCTCCGTGTTGAAGTACGAGAAGCTGAAGCGGACCACGCCCTGCTCGACGGTGCCCAGGGCGCGGTGCATGCGCGGGGCACAGTGCGCCCCCGGCCTGGTGGCGATGCCCCAGCGCTGCGAGAGCTCGTCCGAGACGGCGGAGGAGCTGTGGTCGCGGACGTTGAGGGCGACGATGGCACAGCGCTCCGCTTGGCCGAAGTCCCCGTAGACGCGGACGCCGTCCACGGAGCGGACGCCCTCCCAGAAGCGGCGCATCAGCAGGCCCTCGCGCGTGCGGACGACCTCCACGCCAAGCTCCTCCAGCCATCCCAGGGCGGCGGAGAGGCCCGCGATGCCGTGGTTGTTGAGGGTGCCGGCCTCCAGGCGGGTGGGGTACTCGTCGGGCTGCGACTCGAGGAAGGACTTGACGCCCGTCCCGCCCACCTTGAGCGGGGCGACGTCGACGCCCTCCGCAAGGCAGAGGCCGCCCGTGCCCTGGGGACCCATGAGCCCCTTGTGCCCGGTGAAGCAGACCACGTCGGCGCCGAGCCTGCCCATGTCGACGTCGTGCGCGCCCGCGGTCTGGGAGGCGTCGAGGACCACCAGGGCGCCGTGGGCGTGGGCCACGTCGGCCACGCGCCTGACGTCCACCATGTTGCCCGTGACGTTGGAGCCGTGCGTCACGGCGACGAGGCGAGTTCCGTCGACCACCAGACGCTCGAGCGCGTCGTAGTCGAGCCTCCCCTCCCCGTCCGCCCCGGCGAAATCCAGGCGCACGCCGCGCTCGTCGCGCAAGCGGTAGAGGGGCCTCAGCACGGAGTTGTGCTCGAGGTCGGTGCTCACCACGTGGTCTTCGGGACGCACCAGGCCCATGAGGGCAAGGTTGAGGGCCTCGGTGGAGTTGGAGCAGAAGGCGACGTGGTCCGCGCGGGGACAGCCGAAGAGCCTGGCCAGGCGCTCGCGCGCCACGTAGTCCGCCCTCGTGGCAACGAGCGAGGCCTCGCTCGTGCCGCGAGATGCGTTGCCCATGCCCTGAAGGGCCTCGACCACGGCATCCACCACGACCTGGGGCTTGCGCATGGTGGTGGCGGCGTTGTCCAGGTAGATCACGGCTTCCTCCTCATACGGGTCGCCCCGCCCCCGGATGGACCGCGAGCGGGGCGACGACTGCTCGTTGCATGCCTGGCTAGGGCCTGACCACGTGCGAGGCCTCCATCTGGCGCTGGGCGATGACGTACATGTTGGTGACGTCGCCCACCTGGAGCTTCTCGGCGATGCCATAGAAGTTGAGGCAGGTGCCGCAGCTCAGGACCTCGACGCCGGCATCCACGAGGGCCTTGATGTCCTCGATGGAGTCGGAGCCCTCGGTGGTGAGCTTGACGCCGCCGTTGTAGAACAGGACGCACTTGGGGAGGACCTCCTGCTGGGTGAGGGCGTAGATGAAGCCCTTCATGAGGGTGCGGCCCAATTCGTCGGAGCCCTCGCCCATGTGGTCGGCCGTGATGGCCACGACCACGCCGTTGCCGGGCGCGCAGCAGGCGTAGTCCGCGGGGTCGGCCTCCTTGGCGGCCTCGGCGGCTCCCGCGCCAACCTGGATGCTCACCTGCCAGCTGCCGTCTCCCTTGTCCTCGACCGAGGACGCGAGGCCCTTCTCGCCCGCGAACTTCTGGAGGTTCTTGACGGCCGTGGGGTTGTCCACGGAGGTGACGACGGTCGCGCACTCGGCCGCTGCGGCCACGGCCTTCATGGTCTTGACCACGGGGATGGGGCAGGCGTCGCCGATGGCGTTGACCTCTATGGTTTCCTGACTCATGTGATGTTTCCCTTCTTGGGACCTCCGTCCCAGTCGATTGTGACGGCTACGCGACGACCCTGACGAAGGGCTCCCCCTCACCGCGGGTCACGAACTCTCCCACGCGTGCCGCCGAGACGCCGGTCGCGCGGATGCGCGCCACCAGCTCGTCAGCCTGCTCGGGCGGCAAGGCGAACATCAGGCCGCCGGAGGACTGCGGGTCGAAGACGACCTCGGGAACCTCCTCGGCAAGCCCCTCGTCCACCTTCACGCGGTCCTTGAAGTAGTCCTCGTTGCGGTAGGCCCCGCCGGGGACTATGCCCATGCGAGCCATGTCGGCCGCGCTGTCGAAGAGCGGGACTGCCAAGTAGCTCAGGCGCGCCGTGACGCCCGCGCCCTCGGCCATCTCGCAGAGGTGGCCCGCCAGGCCGAAGCCCGTCACGTCGGTGCAGCCGTGCACGTCGAAGTCGCGCGCGACCTCGGCCGCATACTTGTTGAGGGTGCTCATCTCCTGGTACAGCTCGCCGAGCTCGGACTGCTCGAGCAGCTCGCCCTTGACGGCCGTGTTGAGGAGCCCCGAGCCCACGCGCTTGGTGAGCACGAGGGCATCGCCCAGGCGCGCGCCGCCGTTGGCCAGTACCTCGTCGGGACGCGCGAAGCCCATGACGCACATGCCGTACTTGGGCTCGTCGTCCGTGATGGTGTGGCCGCCCGCTATGGTGCAGCCCGCCTCCATGGCCTTGCTCGCCCCGCCCCTCAGGATCTCTTCCGCGACGCTCACGTCGAGGCAGTTGGGGAAGCAGAGCAGGTTCATGGCCAGGGTGGGCGTGCCTCCCATGGCATAGACGTCCGAGAGAGCATTCGCTGCGGCGATCTGGCCGAAGAGGTAGGGGTCGTCGACCATGGGCGGGAAGAAGTCCACGGTGCTGATGAGCGCCGTGTCGTCGCTCACCTTGTACACGCAGGCGTCGTCCGAGCCGTCATAGCCGATGAGCAGCCGCGGGTTGAACGTGTTGGGTAGGTCGCTCAGAACCTGAGCGAGGGCACCAGGTGCCATCTTGGCCGCTCAACCGGCCGCCTTGGTCATCTTGGTGAGCTGGACCTTCTTTGCCGTCATGGCCGCCTCCTCCCCCTGCTCGTGCGCGGGGCGGCATGTCCGCCGCCAAAGGCTCCCGCGCGTAGAATGTCCTGGACCACGGCGCCCCTGGGGCACCCGTCCACGGAACCTCACCCCAGGCCGGCACAGGAAGGAACGACATGCCCCTCTCCGCTCCCAGGGATACCCTCATAGTAGCGTTCGACCGCACGACCGACGCGATGGCGATGGAGGCCGCCTGCAGGCGCGACGGCGTGCCGGGCAGGCTCATCCCCATGCCGCCCCAGATATCCGCCGGCTGCGGCATGGTCTGGAAGGCGGACCCCGCCGACGAGGCCCGGGTCATGGGCGAGATGCGGGAGCTGGGACTCAGCCCCAGCTCCCTGCACCGCATCATGGTCTAGGCGAGAGAGCCATCCACCACGGGCCGTCCCGGGCGACCACCTGCGGCGGCAGCGCGGCATCGCACCTAGGCCTTCGCCGGGGCCTCCTTCTGTCCCTCGCCGTCCCCTGCCTCGTCCGCCGCGAAGACGAACATGAGGTAGCGCACAAGTGCGTAGACGAGGATCAGCGTGGCGATGACGGTCTCGACCAGGACGGGCAGCTGCAGCCAGGGCGCGGGCGAGCCGAGCTTGGCCAGGCAGGCCATGGTCTGCTTCAGGGCCGTCGCCGTGATGACGAGGGGGAAGGTGTATGCCGCGAAGCTGGGGGCGAACTTCCTCGCCGCGAGCAGGCGGGGCAGCTGGGTGAGCACGCCCAGGAAGATTACGCTGGCGACGACCTCCATGAGGACGAGGAAGCCCACGCTCTTGGGAGTCACGGACTGCACGTAGCCCACGACGCAGAGGCTCGCGGGAGCCGTGCAGATGCACAGCACCGGACGAGCGGGGACCGGCAGCTCACCCACGCGGAGGTAGCGCAGTGCCACCGCGACGGAGACGAGCATGAAGGTGACGACGCCGAACCAGAAGGCGACCGTCCCCACGTCGGCCCTGCCCATGGCGGGGGCGGTGATCGATGCCGCGACGATGCCCACATAGACGATGTACCAGCTGGGGAAGACCTGCTTCAGCTGGAAGTGCAGCACGTAGCGGGCGGTGAACCACACGATGAGCGCCAGGTGCAGGGCGAGGCCCAGGTACCAGAGGAGGTAGCCCAGGGGCTCAAGCACCGGCTTGGCGTAGCCCGCGAGCAGCAGGAGCGCCATGGGGAAGGTGCCCGCGATGCTGGCGAGCATGGGGTTGGCCATGTCGCGCCTGAAGTCCTCGGGGTACAGCGCGACCTTCGCCACCAGGACGATTCCCATCACGGTGGCGAGGATCCCGCAGACCATGCGGATGGGCTCGCCATAGCTCTGGAGCAGGTTTCCCAGGCCGACGAGGCCCAGCATCACGCCGGCGAGCGGCAGGGGGACTCTTCTAAGCAACGAAGGCCTCCCTCTTGACCGCGACGACGTCCTCGATCTTGAGGCGCTTGAGGGGCTCGCTGCCCTCGCCGTCGAGGTTGGTCACGCCCTCCTCGCGGCAGACGATGCTGGCGACCTTCCAGGCGCAGAGACCGGTGAAGTAGATGCACTGCTCCTTGTGGGCGCCCTGGCCCATGTCGAACTCGCGGGTGAGCACGCGGCAGCAGAGGGCATGCTTGCCGTTGTTGTCGCGGAACCAGTCGTGGAGCTCGTGGGTGAGGCTCATGCACCTGACGACCTTGGGGTCCTGCGGGCCGTTCTGCTCGGTGCGCCCGTAGAGCAGGCCGAGGGCGGCAACGCCCCCGTTGGCCGCGCCGCACATGCAGCCGGACTTGCCCACGCCCACCGACATGCCCGAGACCATGGTGATGACCTGCTCGGACACGTCGAGCTTGAAGCAGTCGCGAATGGCGCACATGACTGCCTCGTCGCAGAAGTAGCCGCCCTTGTAGTAGCCCTCCGCCAGGCGCTGGACCTCGTGGGGGCTCACCTCCTGCACGTTGATTCTGACGTTCGTAGCCATGATGAAGCTCCTCTCCTTGAACGCTCTGTATGGCTATGCGTCACCTAGGCCCGAGGGGCTGGGATTCACCGGGTTCGCATGTCAGCTACAAGATGTCTCGAAGCGCCTCTAGCGCGGCATCCACCTCTTCGGCCGTGCTGAAGTAGCCGAACGAGAAGCGAATGGTGCCGCTGGGGTAGGTCCCCAATGTCTTGTGCGCGGACGGGGCGCAGTGTAACCCCACGCGGACCATGATTCCATAGTCGGAATCCAACTTTTTTGCGACGGTCGCCTCGTCGTCGCCAGGCGTCTGGATGGACACGACGGCGGTGCGTCCCTCGCTGCCACGCCTTCCGACCAGCCTTGCGACGCCCCTCTCCTCCAGGGGGGCCAGTCCCTCCATGAAGCGTTCCGCGAGCGCCATCTCGTGCCGATGGATGGCGTCGATGCCCGTCTTTGCGATCCAGCCCAGGGCGGCATGCAGGCCAAAGATGCCCGGCAGGTTCTGGGTGCCCGCCTCCAGGCGGTCGGGCAGGAAGTCCGGAAGCTCCTCGCTGTGGCTGACGCTCCCCGTGCCGCCAGAGACGAGGGGCTCGAGCTCCAGGCCCAGCCCCTCGGCCAGCACGAGCCCGCCTATGCCCTGGGGACCCATGAGGCCCTTGTGGCCGGTGAAGGCCACGGCGTCCGCGTGCAGCTCGCCCACGTCTATGGGGAGCACGCCCGCGGTCTGCGCGCTGTCGAGGAAGAAGCGGATGCCGTGCTCCCGGCAGAAGGCGCCCAGCTCGCGCGCGGGCATGACGGTGCCGCAGACGTTGCTCGCGTGCGTCATGACCAGGGCGCGGGTGGCGGGGGTGATGCAGGACTCGAGCGCGTCCAGGTCGAGCGCGCCCTCCCCGTCGCAGCGGGCGCGGGTGAAGCTCACGCCCTGGCGCTCTAGCTGGCGCAGGGGACGCATGACGGCGTTGTGCTCCATGGAGGAGACGATCACGTGGTCCCCGGGTCGCAGGTAGCCCTTGAGCAGGACGTTGAGGGGCTCGGTCACGTTCTTCGAGAAGACCACGTTGGCGCAGTCCGAGCCGCCGAAGAGCCTGCAGAGTCGCTCGCGCGTCTCGAAGACGACCTGCTCGGTGCCATAGGCATCCTGGTGGGCTCCGCGTCCCACGTTGGTGCCCTGTACGCGTGACGCTGGCGGGAAAGGTTCAGCAAACTCAAACATTGTCAGCATACGGTAAAAAATCGTTATTCGTCTACAAAGACAACGCTCGTGAGAAGACGGCGGAAAGGAGACGAACGTGGACGCAAGGAGTGAGAAGACGGCGATCGTTGTGGGAGGCGCGGTGATCGGCGCCATCGCGTCGCTCCTCGTGTACTTCGGCAACCCCGGCAACATGGGCTTCTGCATCGCCTGCTTCATGCGCGACACCGCAGGTGCGCTGGGGCTTGACTCCGCCGCAGCGGTCCAGTACATCCGCCCCGAGATCATCGGCCTGATCCTGGGCAGCACGGTCATGGCAGTCGCGAACAAGGAGTTCGCCCCCAAGGGTGGAAGCGCCCCCGTCACCCGCTTCGTGCTCGGCTTCTTCGCCATGGTCGGCGCCCTCATGTTCCTCGGCTGCCCCTTCCGCATGATCCTGCGTCTCGCGGGCGGCGACCTCAACGCCGTCTGGGGCATCGTGGGCTTCGTCCTGGGCATCGCCTGCGGCGTCGTCTTCCTCAACCGCGGCTACAGCCTGGCCCGCTCCCACAAGATGGGCGTCGTCGAGGGCTCCGTCATGCCCGTCATCGCCGTCGTGCTCCTGGTGCTGGCCATCGCCGCCCCCGAGTTCATCCACTTCACCGAGGCGGGCAAGGGCCCCGGCGCACTGCACGCCGCCCTGGGCATCAGCCTCGTCGCCGGCCTGGTCGTCGGCGCCATCGCCCAGCGCACCCGCCTCTGCATGGTGGGCGGCATCCGCGACCTGATCCTCTTCCGCGACAACAAGCTCATCCTGGGCTTCGTGGCCATCTTCGCGGCGGCGCTCGCGACCAACCTCGTCCTCACCGGCGTGACCCCCGGCACCTTCTTCAAGTTCGGCTTCGCCGACCAGCCCATCGCCCACACCGACGCACTCTGGAACGCCCTCGGCACCTTCCTGCTGGGCCTCTCCTGCGTGCTCCTGGGAGGTTGCCCCCTGCGCCAGACCGTCCTCTCGGGCGAGGGCAACTCCGACAGCACCATCACCATCCTGGGCCTCGTCGTCGGCGCCGCCTTCTGCCACAACTTCGGCCTCGCCTCCAGCGGCTCCGGCCCCACCTTCAACGGCATGGTCGCTACGGTCCTAGGCATCGTCGTGGTCCTGGCAATCGCCTATGCCAACAGCCTCTCGCGCAGCGAGTAACCCACGCAGCACGTGCCAGCGCGCCCGGTCGCGACACAGCTCCGACCGGGTCACAGCCTAAGATAGGAGAACCATGAAGACCATTGACGCACGCGGGCTTTCCTGCCCCGAGCCCGTCGTACTCACCCGCAACGCCCTGCGCGACGAGGCGGAGCTCGAGGTGCTGGTCGACAGCCCCGCCCCGCGCGAGAACGTCTCGCGCTTCGCCCGCAGCCAGGGCTGCGCCGTCGAGGTCGCCGACGCCGAGGACGGCTGGCGCATCTCCATCAAGCGCTAGATGGCGGAGCAGAGGCGCCTCGTCGCCACCTTCGTCTCGCGCTTCGCAGCCATGCGCTTCCGCGGCCTCTGCCAGAAGGCGGGCTGGGAGGTGGAGCTCATGCCCGTGCCGCGCTCGCTCAGCAGCAGCTGCGGCACCTGCGCGAGCTATGTCCCCGGCACCGAAGGCGCGCTGCTGCCTGCGGGTGCGCGCGAGGACGAGCTCGAGCTCGTAGCACAGGCGAAGGACGACGGCTTCGAAGTCCTCTGGAGGCACGAGGGCTAGGCGGCGCGACAGCACGTCCGGGCCCCTAGCGGCCCATCTAGCCTAACCAGGCATTTCGACGCACCCGATCTTGCAGTCGTGGACAGAATCGTCGTAGGAATGCCCCACATGCGTCCACGAACGCAAGATTCGTCCATGGCAAAGGTCCACCTATGCAATTCGGCCCGGTCAGGCGAGAGCAAGCTCGCTCGACCGGGCCGCACACGTACGATGCCGGAACCTCCCCTACTCTCCCAGCGTCAGGAGCAGAGCCATCTTGAAGCGCTTGTCCGCGCGCACGTAGTGGCGTCCGCCCGCGTCGAACTTGAAGTTCTCTCCGGCGTGGATGAGGTGCTCCTCTCCCTCGTAGCCGATGGTCGCCTCGCCGTCCAAGGCAAAGACGATGGCCTCTCCCGGAGCGGAATGCTCGCTGAGCCCCTGGCCCGCGTCGAAGCTCATGAGGGCGAGCTTCATCCCCGCGTTGTGCGCGAGGTCCATGTTCACGATCGACCCGTCCTGGTAGGGCAGGAGGTCGGCCAGCCTGAGGACCTCCCCCGCCTTGAGCACCTCGTTCATCCGCGCTTCCCTTCCTACGTTCACCTCTACGTACCCGCACCCGACCCCCGTCCGCACGCCTACGGGCACGTCGACGGGGGTGACGGCGAGCTCGCCGGCCCTGAGGGTGGTCGCCTCTCCCCCACTGGCATAGAGCTCGAGCGAGCCGCCCTGCACGAGCACCAGCTTGGGCGTCGCATAGCTTTCCGCGCTGATGTCCGTGCCCGCCGCGAGGGCGAAGCCCAGGGGCGCACCGTCGGGCCGTGCGAGCTTGGAGGAGACCGTGCATCCCGGAGGGGCCACGAGCTCCTTCGCAAACGAGAAGGTCCTACCTGCCTCTATGTCCATGTGTCTCAGCTCCCATATGACTTGGCTCCCTGGTCTTTCCGCACGCTGGGAGTCTGCCCGTTTCGCGCCAAATGATACGCTGACAGGGGCATATTTTTCGCACTCAGCCCGGGCGCGCGGGGCGCGGGCCAAGCCCTATCGCGGCAGTCACGCCGGCAGCTCCCCCGCCTCGATGCACTTCTGGGGACACGACCTTTGGCAGCTGCCACAGCCCATGCAGGCGTCCGTGATTCGGAAGCCCCTCTCACGCACGGCGCCACCGCCCAGGGCCAAGCTCTGCCTGAAGACGGGCTCGTGACCCAAGTCGAAGAGCTCCAGCTCGCCGGAGTCGAGGAAGAATGCCTCGAGGACGTAGCGACTCTCGCCCGGATACACGCCCTCCATGGAGGGGTTCTGCTCGAAGATGCGGTCTATCGTCTGCCTCTGGAGGGCATCGGGAAGGCGCTTCGCCTCGCCGCTGAGGCGTACGAACTGCCACTGTCCGTTGAGGCCGGCTATCGCCACCTGCGGGAGGCGCAGCAGCTGAGCATGGAAGTCCTTGCCGCGCGCGGTGCAGAAGTAGAGCCTGCCGTCCTCTACGAGCATCACGTCTATGACGCGAACCTGTGGAAGTCCCCTCTCGTCCACCGTCGCGAAGCAGACGTCCCGCATGTCCCTCAGCATCTGAAGCAGCTCCGTGGCCTGCATCTCTCCCCGTTCCAAGGTCCTCCCCTGGGTACGATTCTCCTGCCTGCGCGTCGTGGCGGGAAGTAGGCACCTTTGGGTAAGCATGAGAGAGAGGATCGGTCGCGTCGAGGGCGGCGGAGCCGGCGAAACCCATGGAGAGGGACCTTCGGCGTGACGGTCCAGGTCGTGACGGACCTGCAACGCGCCTAGAAGACGCGCCTCTTCTTGAGCAGCCACATGATGAGCACGCAGACGAGGGCGGTGGCGACACAGATTATGACGAAGCCGTGGGTCTCGTTGGCAAGCGGCATCCACTCGTCGCTCACGTTCATGCCATAGAAGCCCGAGACGATGGTGGGGATAGAGAGGACGACCGTTATCACCGTGAGGCGTCGCATCACGTCGTTGAGGCGCAGGTCCATGACGGACGACATGAGGTCGCGCGTGCCGTCGATCACGTTGCGGTAGATCTGGGCCATCTCGAGTGCCTGCTGGTGCTCCACGATGGCGTCCTCGAGGAGTTCGTCCAGACCCTCGTGGCGCAAGAGCCGCGGGCAGCGCCTGAGCCTTCCCAGGGCGTTGGCGTTTCCCTGCAGGGAGGTGGAGAGGTACACCAGCGAGGACTCGAGCCCATGGAGGGAGAAGAGGTCGGCCTCGCTGATGGAGCGGTCCATGCGGCCCTCGAGCGCGAGGCGACGACGGTCGATGTCTGCCAGGACCTGCTGGTAGAAGACGCCCAGGCGCAGGAGGATGGTGCAGACGAAGCGACTGTGCCTCCAGGTGGAGAATCCCCTCACCTTGCCGGACGAGAAGTCGTCCAGGAGCGCGAAGCGCTCGGAGCAGATGGTGATCACGTTGGACTTGGTGAGGATGATGCAGAGGGGCACGGTGTTGCGGGCGCGCTCGCCGTGGGTCTCCCCCGCCGAGGGGACGTCGACGAGGATGAGCAGGGAGTCGTCCTCGTACTCGACGCGCGCCTTCTCCTCGGGGTCGGTGGCAGCGAGGACGTCGTCGCGCTCGAGGCCGAAGGTCCTAGCGACGAGGTCGACCTCGTCGAGCGTGGGCGCGCAGAGGCGGACCCACGCGCCGTCCCCCATGTCTTCCACGCGGGAGGTCACGCGATTCTCGGTGCGATATGCCTCGATCACGCTTCCTCCCCCGGACTCACGGCCTGGCCCCTGCATCCAGTCGAGCCTAGCACAGGACACGCCCCCGACCGGAGATGCTCCGACAGGGGGCGCGGCGGTCGTCGCACGTGGCGGTCGTCGCGGGCGAGTAGCCGGCCATTCTCGTTCGCTCAAGGCCAGTCGTGTCCGTCCGAGGGCTACCCCTGCCCACCCATGCCGAAGGCGTAGCCCGTCATGGCCATGGACCCCAGGTTGATCTTGTGGTTGAACACTAGGGGCCTCTCGCCCTCCGCGGCACCCATCACGAAGGGCAGCGGGAGGAAGTGGTCCGGCGTGGGAACGGCGTAGTCCGCGTCGGGGAGGCTTGCGTACGAGAGGACCGCGTCGTCGTCGCGCCCCTCGACGGCCGCGGTGACGCGGGCCTCGAAACGCTGGGCCTGGGGCGTGCCGCCGGGGTTGTGCCAGTCGGCCTCGTAGAGGTTGTGGACCACGTTGCCGGAGCCCATGACGAGGTAACCCTCGTCGCGGAGGTGGGCAAGCCCTTGGCCCAGCCGGTAGGCGTAGCGGGCGTCCTCGTCGCCGTTGACGGAGATCTGGACGACGGGGATCTTTGCCCCCGGGAACATGTGGACGAGGGGCGCCCAGGTCCCGTGGTCGATACCCCAGCTGTCGCTCACCGCGACCTCGATGCCCTTGGTGGCAAGGACGGCGTCGGTGAGCGCGCGATGGCCCGAGGGCTCGTACTTGAGGGCATAGAGCTCGTCAGGGAAGCCGTACATGTCATAGATCTGGCGGGGCCTCTCGACGCTTTGGACCCAGCTTCCATGCGTGTACCAGTGCGCGGACGCCATGAGGATGGCCCTGGGCGTGCCAAACTCCTCGACCACCCTCCGGCCCAGCTGTGACATGCCCTCCGTGAGCTCGTCGTGACGCAGGGCGATCATGGGGTCGCCGTGGCCCACGAAGATGGCGGGCATCCTTCTGCGTCCGGTGTACGCAGCGGGCTCGGTCGTGGCCGCGTTGGGCGTGGCCTCCGCCGCACCGTTGGGCGTGGCCTCGTTTCGTGCTGTCATGATTCCTCCCTCTGCCCGCGACCGTCGTCACGGGCCACCTTGCTCAGAAGCAGCCAGAGCTGGCGCTTCTCGCCTTCGTCCAATGCAGAGAACCGCCTGCCGATGGCCCCCATCACCCGTGGGTAGGTCGCGCGCACGAGGGTGCGGCCCGCCTCGGTGAGGCTCACCATGTGCACGCGTGCGTCCGTGTCGGAACGGCCCAGGCTCACCAGTCCGTCGCGCTCGAGGTTGCGTGCCACGAGGGGCACGTTGCCCTGGGTGCCGAAGATGGCCGCCTGGATCCCGCCCATGGAGAGGGGACCGTGCGCGTCCAGCGCCTCGAGCACCTCGAACTGGGTGAGTGTGAGGCCGGAGGGACGGACCTCCGCCGCGCTCTCGCGAAAGATGCGGTTGCGGGCCCTGCTCAGGGCAGCGAAGAGGTAGTCGTCGGCGCTTGGCATGGATGGTCACGCTCCCTTCGGACTGGCCGGATTCCGTTGGCTGGTGTCCTTCTCTTGTCGACCGGTGTTCTTCTCTTGTCGACTGGTGTCCTTCTCCCCCGAACGCGGCAATTTATACCTAACTAGTTGTTTCAAGGGAGAATTGCCGCCCTTCTCCCCGTTCTCTATGCAACTTCCTGACTCTGACGCGCCTCTCCCCCGTTCTCTATGCAACTCTCTGACTTCGTCGAGGCGTCAACTGGCCTTTTGTTAGGGCAATTTCAGAGAAAGGCATAGAGAACGGAACTGGGAGCAGGAGCTGGGTGCGGAAGCAGGAGCTGGGGGGCGGGGTTGGACGGGATGACGGTGAGCGGCATGGAGCCGAGGGATGGAGTGGGGCTGGGGGGCGCGTCGAGAAGAGCGGCGCCGGGGTCGAGCGAGGGGTCAGCCCAGATGCCAGACGTGGTCGGCGGGGAGGCTGTGCCCGAGCACCAGCTCGACGTTCCTGCGGTCGCTCCGCCGGTAGTGCGCCTCTGCCTCCTCGGACGTCGACCCGCCCGCTACCTTGCGCGCCACGAGCCGGCGGTGTAGGACCTCCGCGTCCCCCTCGAGCATGACGGAGACGTCGCAGAGCGCGCGGAGCCCACGCCAGCCCGGCTCGTCCAGGAGCAGGTAGTTGCCCTCGACCAGCACGACGTCGCTCTCCACCAAAGGTCCGTCTGCGCTGACGTCGTGGGTCCTGCGGCTGTAGCTGGGCCAGCGCAGGGCCTCACCCGCACGTAGGCGTGCGAGCGCTGCGGCCAGTGCCTCGACGTCGAAGGTCTGCGGCGCCCCCTTGACGCTCCTCAGGGTCGGGGCTGCGGGGTCGTCGCCCACATGGCGCGCGTCCAGCCAGGCGTTGGGACGGTGGAACCCGTCCATCCCAAGCGCCTGCAGGGGAGCCAGTCCCTCTCGCCCGGAAGAAAGCTCCTGGAGGAAGCTCGCGAGCGTGGACTTGCCCGCGCCGGGAGGCGCTGCCAGGAAGGCCACGACCCGCTTGCCGCCTGCCCGCGCCTCGTCGCGAAGCGAGGTCAGCTCGCGCAGGAAGGGCAGGAAGAGACCCTCCACGTCCTCGCGCGCATAACTCGCGAGAACCTCCTGGTCGTTTATGAGGAGGGGCAGCTCGACTCGAGGACCGCCCTTCCCCCCTTGTGACGGCAGCTCGACCCGAAGACCGCCCTTCCCCCCTTGTGACTCTAGCGAGAGCAACGACATCCCCTACAGGTCGTCGACCAGGGCCGTGGACTTGGCGTAGGCCGTGGAGCGGGCCTCGAAGAAGTCCGTCTTCACCATGTTGGCGTTGGAGTACTGCCTGACCCAGGCCATGTCCTCCGGCTCGTGGCGCGCATCCTCGAAGAGGTAGCCGTAGCCCAGGGCGTTCCAGCGGAGGTTGCCCAGGTAGCGCACGTAGCCTTCCACCATGTCGCCCGTGAGGCCGGGAATCTGGTCGCCGATGACGTAGCGGCCCCAGGCGACCTCCTGGCGCACGCCCTCCTCGAGCATGGCGCGCAGCTCCGCGACAATCCGCTCGTCGAAGAGCTGCGGCTCCTCCTTCTGGAGCTCGCCAATGATGTTGCGGAAGAGCCAGAGGTGGGTGTTCTCGTCGCGGTTGATGTAGCGGATCTCCTGGGCGCTGCCGGGCATCTTGCCGTTGCGGGCCAGGTTGTAGAAGAACATGAAGCCCGAGTAGAAGTACACGCCCTCGAGGATGTAGTTGGCCATGACCACGTGCAGGAAGGCACGCGCGTCCTGGTGCTCGACGAACTCGTTGTAGTTGTCGCCGATGAAGGTGTTGCGCCTCAGCAAGTGCTCGTCGTCGCGCCACTGGTAGAGGATCTGGTTGCGCTTCTCGGGCGAGCAGATCGTGTCGAGCATGTAGGAGTAGCTCTGGGAGTGCACGCACTCCTGGAAGGTCTGGATGCCCAGGCAGAGGTTGACCTCGTTTGCCGTGACGTACGCGCTCACGTTGGGGAGGTTGGCGCTCTGGAGGGAGTCCAGGAACACCAGGAAGCTCAGTATCTTGTCGTAGGCGCTGCGCTCTGCCTCGCTGAGGCGCGGGTAGTCCTTCACGTCCTGGGCCAGGTTGATCTCCTCCGGGACCCAGAAGTTGTTCATGGCCTGGCGGTACCAGTCGCTCACCCAGCCGTAGCGCATGTTGTTGAAGTCGTTGAGGTTGGTGGTGTTGCCGCCGATCATGCGGCGGTCGCGGACCTCGATGTCTCCCTGGGGATTGAAGAGCGCCTTGCGCACGAGGGCGCTGGACTTCTCTATGGCCATGGCCTGCCTTTCTGTTTGGCGTGATGAAGCGATGCTGGCGTAGCGAAGCGGCACGGCAAGAATATACGCCCCGGGCGACCCGTGAGTCTGACGGGGCGCGCCCACTACGACGAGCAGCTCTCGCACTCCTCCACCTCGAGGGACTTGGAGCGCACGTAGTAGACGGTCTTGACGCCGCGCTCCCAGGCCTCGACGTAGAGGGCGAGCACCTGCCTCATGGTGAACTCGTTGGTGATGTAGAGGTTCATGGACTGCGCCTGGTCGATGTGGCGCTGCCTCACGCCCGCCGCGCGCACCGACCAGCTCTGGTCGATGAGGTGGGCGGGCTTGTAGTACCAGTAGGTGCCCACGCTGAGCTCGGGGGCGATGCGCGGCAGCATCATGCCCTTCTTCTCCTCGAGGAAGAAGCGCCTCATGATGGGGTCGAGGCCCGCCGTGGTTCCCGAGAGGATCGAGGTCGAGCTGGTGGGGGCGACGGCCAGGAGGTAGGCGTTGCGCATGCCCTGCCCGGCCACGCGGGCGCGCAGCGCGTCCCACTCGCCTCCGACGTAGCCGCGCTTGTCGAAGTAGGCGCCGGTCTGCCAGTCGGAGCCCTCGAAGAGCTCGTAGGCGCCCTTCTCCGCGGCGAGGTCGCTCGAGGCCTCGATGGCGTGGCGGTTGATGCGCTCGAAGACGTCGTCCACGAACTCCAGATGCTCCTCGCTCTCCCACTTGACGTGGCACTTGGCCAGCATGTGGTGGTATCCGCTCACGCCCAAGCCGATGGAGCGGTAGCGGTGGTTGGTGATCCTCGCATAGGGCAGCGCGTAGAAGTTGAGGTCGATCACGTTGTCGAGCGCGCGCACCACGGAGCGCACGGTCTGCCTGAGCTCGGCGTCGTCCTCCACGTCGATGCGGCCGAGCGAGAGGGACGCGAGGTTGCAGACCACGAAGTCCCCCGGGCGCGTGGTGCTCACCACCATGGTGTCACCGTCCGAGGTGACGACCTCGCGCGAGACGGACTCCATGGCGGAGGTGTTCTGGGCGATCTCGCAGCAGAGGTTGGAGCAGTAGATCATGCCCGCGTGCGGGTTGGGGTTGGCCCGGTTCACCGTGTCGCGCATGAAGGCGAAGGGCGTGCCCGTCTCCACCGCGGAGCGCAGGATCAGGCGCACGACCTCGCGGATGGGCATGCTGCGCTTGGGGATGCGGGGGTCCGCCACGCAGTCGAGGTAGCGCCTCTCCCACTCGTCGCCGAAGTAGTCCTCGATGGCATAGCCCTTGACGGTCAGGACGTCATGCGGGTCCATGAGGTGCCACTCCTGCGACATGTCCTCCTTGGCCATCCTCCAGAAGAGGTCGGGATAGCAGACCGCGGGGAAGACGTCGTGGGCCTTCATGCGTTCGTCGCCGTTGTTGGTGCGCAACTGCAGGAACTCCGGCAGGTCGCGGTGCCAGGCATCAAGGTAGACCGCGACGGCGCCCGAGCGCACGCCCAGCTGGTCCACCGCCACGGCGGTGTCGTTGATCACGCGGATCCAGCGTACGACACCGCCCGCGGCGCCCTTGTAGCCGCGGATCAAGCCGCCCGCCGCGCGCACTTTGCCCAGGTACATGCCCATGCCGCCACCGTACTTCGAGACCTGCGCGAAGTTGTCGACCGAGCGGTAGATGCCTTCGAGGGAGTCTGGCACCGTGTCGATGAAGCAGCTCGAGAGCTGGTGCTGGGGCCTGCGCGCGTTGGAGAGCGTGGGCGTGGCCATGGTCACCTTGAGCTGGCTCAGCATGTCATAGAAGCGGGCGACCCACTCGAGGCGGCGCGTCGGGTCCTCGCGCAGGGCGAGGTGGAGGGCGATGCCCAGGAACATCTCCTGCGGGGTCTCCAGCGCCTCACCCTCGAAGGAGCGGATGACGTAGCGGCGCAGGACCAGGTCCATGCCCGCGTAGTCGAAGAGGTCGTCGCGCGAGTCGTCGATCAGCCCCTGGGCCTGGTCGACCTCCGCCCTGGTGTAGCCCTCGAGGATGTACTCGCCATAGAGCCCGAGGTCGGTGAGAAGGCGCAGCTTGTCATAGAAGGAGCCCACGGAGCGACCCGCCATGAGGGCCGCGACCCTGCGGTGGTGTCCGTAGGCGAGGATGCGTGCGGCGACGTAGCTCCACTTGGGAGCGTCCTTGCTGGTGAGCTCCACCGCGGCGCGCACCAGGGCGTCAAGGCGGCCGTCGGCATCGAGCTCGTCGGTGAGAAAGCCGCGGAAGCGGCCGAGGAGCGACGCCGTGGCGTACTCCTCGTCCAGGAAGTCGTGCTGGATGCGGGCGATCACGGGCGAGAGGCCCTCGTCACCCACGAGCCGCACGATCTCCCGGCGCTGCTGGCGAAGCTCGCTGCGGCGGGAGCGGTACAGGATGTAGGCCTTGGCCTGCGCGAAGTGCCCCTCGCGCATGAGCGCCTCCTCGACGAGGTCCTGGACCTGCTCGACCGTGGTGGCGCCCTCCTCGGCCATGCGGGCTTCGACCGCGGTGACGAGGGCCTCGAGCTCGTCCCCGGCGAGCTGGGCCGACGTGGCGGCGAAGGCCTTTTGGATGGCGCGGCCGACCTTGGAGGGGTCGTATTCCTCCGTCGAGCCGTTTCTCTTGACTATCTGCATCGTTGCTCCCGTTGTTGCGGCGCAGATGGGGCGTGCGCGATTAATTGACCCAGTGACAATAGCATATCTTGGCCCCAGGACATGCGAGCGCATGCAACATCTCGTTGCTTATTTTGTGCCACACACAATATGTTGGTGAAAACAGCAATTCAAAGACCAGCTAGGGGCCTGCCAGGACGGACGCGCCGCGACGTGGGAGGCTAGTTCGGGTCGCGCGTTGGTACGCGCCCGCACGGCCCGTTGCGGCAGCCTCTCGCACAAATGGCATGTGGCTTGCGCGGGAAAGACGCATAACACCAGGTCGTTGGGAATTGGCGCGCAGACCACGAGCAGCTTGTGCGTGACATATGCGATGTGCGACCCCGCCCCGTGCCATGCGGAGTCGTACACAATCGGCATATCCACACAACTGAAAAATACGTGTGGCTCTTACGCACAAAAGCGCAGGTCAAGGGCATTCGACCATGCCGCTGCTAGAATGTTCAGCCTAAGCCTATCGAAAGGACATCGCCATGAAGCATGCCCCCGGCACAAGCGTCGCGCTTGCGGCGGCATCCGCCTGCCTCGCGCTCGCAATCGGGATGGCAGCGGCCTCCCCCGCCCTCGCGCAGAACTCCGGCGCCTCCATCGACATGCAGCGCCTCTACAACCCCAACTCGGGCGAGCACTTCTACACCGCAGACACCTCCGAGGCCAGCGGGCTCGTCAGCCTGGGATGGCGCCACGAGGGCTCCGGCTGGGTGGCGCCCCAGAAGTCTTCGACGCCGGTCTATCGCCTCTACAACCCCAACGCGGGCGACCATCACTACACGACAAGCGTCGAGGAGAGGGACGTCCTGGTCGAGAAGGGCTGGAACTACGAGGGAGTGGGCTGGTACTCCAGCGACAACAAGTCCGTCGCCGTCCTGCGCCAGTACAACCCCAACGCAAAGGCGGGCGCACACAACTTCACGACCAGCAGCGCCGAGAACGACAACCTGGTCAATGCCGGCTGGAAAGCCGAGGGCGTGGCCTGGTACGCCGTGGCCGAGGGGAAGCCCGCCGTCGACGGGGCCATCATGGGGGTGAGCACCACGACGCCTGCGGGAATGGCTGCGTATTACCGCGCCATGGGCAAGAAGAACGGCTTTAGCTACCCCTCAGAGGTTGAGTCAAAGGGTGGAGCAGCCACCATCGAGACCTTCACCCAAATCGTCTATGAGGAGGCGAACACCGAGGGCATTCGTGCCGAAGTGGTCTTCTGTCAAGCCATGCACGAGACTGGCTGGCTCCAATATGGCGGTGACGTCAGCCCCGATCAGTTCAACTATGCGGGGTTAGGTGCCACGGGCAAGGGCAAACCGGGCAATCGTTTCCGTGATGTTCGAACTGGCGTCAGAGCCCAGGTACAGCACCTCAAGGCCTATGCCTCGACAGAACCCCTCGTCAACGCGCAGGTCGACCCGCGCTTTGGCCTGGTGAGCCGCGGCGTGGCGCCCACCGTGTATGACCTGGGCGGAAGGTGGGCGGTTTCCAAGACCTATGGCACGGACATCGCCTCGCTCATGAACGAGCTCGCCAACTACAAGGCTTAGCAGCTCGACGCCAGGACTGCCGGCGCCGACGACGAAACGGATGGTTAGATGGAACTGAGCAAGAAGAGAAGAAGGGCCCTCCTCGCCCTGGCACTCACGGCCGTGCTGGGCATGGGCGTGACGCCCGCCTGGGCGGGCGTCACGCCCACGGAGGGACAGAACGTGGTAGCTGGGGAGACCACGGCCGAGCAGGCGGAGACGTCCGCGCCCATGCTGGATGCGGAGGACGCGGGTGAGGCTGCGGCTCCGCAGGAGCTTGCGCTTCCCGCCCAGGAGGCGCCTCTCCCCGAGGAAGCCAAGTCGCCCGCCCCTGCCGACGAGAACGAGGCACAGGCAACGGACGCCGAGGTAGGCTCCGCGCCCGCAGGCGACGGGACGAAGACCGACCAGCAGGAGGCGACCAAAGCGGAGCCCGCCACCAAAGCCGCCGAGCAGACGCCCGCCTCCGGCGATGGCGCTGATGACGGCAGCGGCTCGACCATGGCCGAGCTCGAGGAGCTCTCCAAGACCACGAACGTGGACGAGCTCGTGGCGAGCAAGGCGCAGGTCGTGCGCGACGAGGCGCCCCTGCAGCTTCGCAAGCTCGCCAAGACCGCATCCGTCAAGTCAATCGAGATGATGCGCCTCTACAACCCCAACTCGGGCGAGCACTTCTACACCAGCAACGCGGAGGAGGTGGCGAACCTGCGCTCCCTGGGATGGAGGCTCGAATCCGTCGGCTGGGTCGCGCCAGAGACCTCAAACGTCCCGGTCTATCGCCTCTACAACCCCAACGCGGGCGACCACCACTACACCACCAGCGCCGAAGAGCGCGACGACCTCGTCAGGCTGGGATGGCACGACGAGGGCATAGGCTGGTACTCGGACTCCGGCGAGACCGTCGCGCTGCTGCGCCAGTACAACCCCAACGCCAAGGCGGGCGCTCACAACTTCACGACCAGCAAGGAAGAGAACGACAGCCTGGTCAGGCTGGGCTGGCACGCCGAGGGCATCGGCTGGTACGCACTGGCGGCCGGCTACGCCATCGACCCCAAGGAGACGAGCTACATCTATCTGGATGCCGGGCACGGTTGGCAGAGCAACAGGCCGACCAAGTGGGACCCAGGCGCACAGGGCAACGGATACGACGAGGCAGACCTGACCCACGACCTCACCGCGAGGGTCGCAAAGTACGCCCGCGAACTCTATGGCCTACGCGTCTACAACAATGGGGATGCCGGTCCGTCACTCGTTGACTACTCCGGACGCCAGGCAGACGCCAAGAGCCGCGGCTGCACCTCGCTGATTTCCATCCACTTCAACGCCAGCGATGGCTCAGGCGCCTCTGGCTACGAGAGCTACCGCCACGAGAGCGTGCCCAACCCGCGTTCCGCCCGACTCCAGTCCATCATGCACGCGCAGCTCGCCTCCACGGGCCTGCGCAACAGGGGCGCACGGAGCGCAGACTTGGCCGTGGTGAGCGGTCGCAACGACGGCCTTCCCGCGACCCTGCTCGAGATCTGCTTCGTCACGAACCCCTACGACATGCGCCAGTACATGGCAAACCGGGACAAGGTCGCACGCGCCCTCGCCAAGGGCCTTTACGAGGCCGCGCAGGCCGGCTTCTGATCGACCAGCCCAAACCGAACGCCCAAGGAGGACACGGATGAGAAGGAACGTGCTCGCGCCCCGCGCCGCCAGCATCGCCCTGGCGGGACTGTTGGCCCTGAGCCCCCTGACACTCGCAGGCTGCGACCAGCAGCAGCCTGCGACGCCCGCCGAAAGTGACGCCCAGCAGACGGAATCCAAGGACTCCAAAGCGACGGACGGAAAAGACGGCTCGGCTGCCGGCGACGAGGGCAAGGACACCCAAGCCACCGTCACGGCAGACATGGGCAAGGGAGACACGCTCGTGTCTCTCACCAACTCCCTCGGCTTCGACATCAGCTCCGTCGCCGTCAAGGACGCCGCCGCCCAGGACTTCGACGCGACGAACAGCTTCGACGGGGTCGACCTCGCGGACGGCGACACCAAGACCCTCGCCTACGAATCGGTCCAGAGGGCCGGCAGCTACGACCTCAGACTCGGCGTCGGTCCCGACAGCTACTTCCTCGTCAGGGGCGTTGACCTCGCAAACGCCAAGGACGTGAGGCTCCTCATGGACGAGGGCGTGGCCTACGTGAGCTACACCGACGCCACGACCGGCGAGGAGAGGAACAACCACGACGAGGCCGTCGCCGCCGCGATGGACCCCGACCTCCCGACCTACGACAAGGAGACCCAGAGGGACTAGCCCCCCTAGCGCTCGCGCGCAAACCAAGGGAGGCCTGCGCACGATTCCGCGAAAGGCCTGCTCGTGTCGAGGGGCCGCGCAAAACAGGAATGGGCTGCGCGGCCCCTCCTGCTACCGTCCGCCCGTTTGGGGCCCCAGCTCGGACCCCAGCCTTCCCCTCGGCTAGTACACTTGCAGCTCGAGTCCGTATTTCCCGACCGCCCCGGAGGTCACATGAGCGCAAACCTCAACAAGATCAAGTACGTCGCCATCGCCGCCATCGCACTGGGCGCCATGGGTCTCTTCCTGGCCGTCCTCTCGCTCACCCAGACGCCGCTGCTCGCGGCCCGATGGGCGTTTGCGGTGGGGTCCGCCAGCTCCATCGTGCTGGGCATCCACTGCCTCACGATGCTGGGCGGCGTCGCTGTGGGGCAGCGCGTGCGCGACGCGGCCTCCATCTCGCTGCTTGTGAGCCTCTTCTGCTCCTTCGTCGTGGTGGTCCCGCCCCAGAAGGCGCCGCGCCTCCCCCTGCACCTGCTGCTCATCATGCTCGTCATGACGGCAGCGCTCGTGCTCTATTCCACCGGCCGCGACACCGCGGCGCTCGAGCGCATCGGCAGCAGGAAGAAGAAGGCAAAATAGCAGTAGATTAGTCGCAATTCGAGGCATAGCGCCCACTCCAGAGGGGTAGCCTGTAGCGGGGTCCGTCGGGCCCCGCTCGTCTTGCACGCGCCATCCGTCAGGAGCACTCACATGCCAGAGGTAGCACAGGGGCTCGCCATCCCCTTCGCCGGAACAACGCTGGGCGCCGCCATGGTCTTCTTCGCCCGCAGGCAGATGGGACGGGAGGTGCAGAGGGCGCTCACCGGCTTCGCCGCCGGCGTCATGGTGGCGGCCTCCATCTGGAGCCTCATCATCCCCGCCATCGACGACTCCGCCAGCCTGGGCAGCTTCGCCTTCATGCCCGCCCTCGTGGGCTTCTGGGCGGGGACCCTCTTCCTGCTGCTGCTCGACAGCATCCTCCCCCACCTGCACCTTGGAGCGAAGGACGACGAGCCGGAGGGCATCAGGACCCGCCTGCAGCGCACCACCCTCATGGTGCTCGCCGTCACTATCCACAACATCCCCGAGGGCATGGCCGTCGGCGTCGTGTACGCGGGCTGGCTCACCGGCAACTCCGGCATAACGCTCGCCGGCGCGCTCGCGCTCTCGCTGGGCATCGCCATCCAGAACTTCCCCGAGGGCGCCATCATCTCGCTGCCGCTGCGCGCCGAGGGCGCCAGCAAGGGCCGCGCCTTCCTGGGAGGATTCCTCTCGGGCGTGGTCGAGTCCATCGGCGCCGTCCTCACCATCATGGCCGCGCGCCAGGTCGTGCCCCTCCTCCCCTACCTCCTGAGCTTCGCCGCGGGAGCCATGATGTACGTCGTGGTGGAGGAGCTCATCCCCGAGATGAGCGAGGGGGAGCACTCCAACGTGGGCGTGCTCATGTTCGCCCTCGGCTTCACCGTCATGATGACCCTGGACGTGGCCCTGGGCTAGGAAAGGGGCATCGTCGGGCGAGAGGGACGTCCCACCTCGACCGAAGGGCGTCATCCCACAGAACTGCCCCCGTGGCCCTAAGGCTACGGGGGCAGTCGCATGCCCGGGGCTTGGCGGGCGGTACGCGGTCCCTGGCCCTACGCCTCGAGGAGCATGTCGCGCGTGACCTCCGCCACGCCTCGCGCCCCGCACATCGCCATGGCGTCCACGAGCTCCGCCCTGAGCTGGGCGAGGTACGCGCGCACGCCCTCCTCCCCTCCTCCAAAGGCGGCGACGGCCACGGGGCGGCAGACCAGCGCCGCGTCCGCGCCCAGCGCGAGCGCGCGAAAGAGGTCGACGCCGCTTCTGATGCCGCCGTCCACCAGCACGCAGAGCTCCCCTCCCACGACGTCCACGACCGACGGGAGCATCTCCGCCGTGGCGGGCACCCCGTCCAGGACGCGACCACCGTGGTTCGAGACCACGATGGCGTCGACGCCCGCCTTGAGCGCCCCGCGCGGGCCCAGGATGCCCTTCGCGACGAAGGGGACGCCCGCCCCGTGGCAGGCGTCCGCGAGCTCGCGGAGCTGGGCCACGTCCTTGGGACCCGCGGGAGGCTGCTGACCCCTGAGGAAGGGCAGCCCCGCGCCGTCCACGTCCATGGCGACCGCCGCGGGGTGCGCCGCGAGGGCGGGCTCGAGTTTCTTGAGGACCGCGCCCATCGACCAGGGCTTGATGGTGGGGATGCCCGCGCCGCCGAGGCCGGCTATGAGGCCGCAGGCGCGCTCGTGCACCTCGGGCCTGAGGCCGTCGCCCGTCCAGGCGACAGTCCCCTCGGCCTTGGCGGCACGCAGGACCATGCCGTTGTAGTCCAGGTCGTCCAGCTCGTCACCGTAGTGGCGGTGCACGTCTCCCAACGGGGCCACCATGAGGGGGAGCGAGAGGCGCCTGCCCAGGAAGTCGCAGGATGGGTCGGGGTCGCTGCCGTCGCTGGCATAGAGGGTGTCCATCACGAGCCGCCAGCGCTCCCACGCCTCGAAGTTGCGGATGGCGACGGTTCCCGAACCCTTGGCGCCGGGGCCCGGCACGCCGCCTCCGCAGGCCCTGCCGTTGCAGGTCGGGCAGGCCTTGCAGACCGGTCCCATGTGGCCGCGCGCGGCGGCGGCAAGCTCCCTGTAGCCCATGTCCCTCTCCCCCAGAACCGGCTCTCCCCTAGGCCCTCCGCCCCTCGACCATGCCCGCGAGGACGGAGGCGAGCTCCTCGATGGGAACCTCGCTGCGCTCGCCCGTCTCGCGGACCTTGAGCTCGACGTTGCCGTTCTTGATGGCCTTCTTGCCGCAGACCACCTGGAAGGGGAAGCCCATCAGGTCGGCGTCGTTGAACTTGACGCCGGGGCGCTCCTTGCGGTCGTCCACCACGACCTCGACCCCGCGGGCGACGAGCTCGCCGGCAAGGCGGTCTGCGACGGGCCAGACCAGCCCGTCGTGCACGTCCAGGGGGATGACCTCGACCTCGTAGGGGGCGACGGAGACGGGCCAGCAGATGCCGTGCTCGTCGTGGTGCTGCTCGACGACGGCAGCCAGGGTGCGCGACACGCCGATGCCATAGCAGCCCATGAGGAAGGGCCTCTCCCTGCCGTCCTCGTCCGCGAAGGTGGCGCCCATCGCCTCGGAGTACTTGGTGCCCAGCTGGAAGACCTGGCTCACCTCGATACCGCGGGCAGACTTGAGCGCCGCGCCGCAGCGCGGGCAGGCGTCGCCCTCCTGGGCGCTCGCGAGGTCGAGCCACTCGTCCACTTCGAAGTCGCGGCCGGGACGCGCGCCCAGGAGGTGCTGGCCCTCCTCGTTGGCGCCGACGACCCAGCTTGTGGAGTCGTGCAGGGCGACGTCGGCCACCACGCGGACGCCCTCGGCCACGCCGACGGGGCCCATGAAGCCCACCACCAGGCCCGCACGGGCGAGGTCCCCCGGCTCCATCATGTGGTAGTGGCCGAAGGCGTGCTCGGCCTTGACCTCGTTGAGCTCGTGGTCTCCGGGGAGGACGGCCAGGACCAGGCTCCCGTCCTCCGCCTGGAGGGCGACGGACTTGCGGCAGGCCGCCTCCTCGACGCCGAGGAAGGCCGCGAGGGCCGAGATGTTGCCCT
This sequence comes from Olsenella phocaeensis, assembly GCF_048189965.1. Lineage (NCBI taxonomy): Bacteria > Bacillati > Actinomycetota > Coriobacteriia > Coriobacteriales > Atopobiaceae > Olsenella > Olsenella phocaeensis. Next base: position 180,919 of record NZ_DBEZHV010000006.1, read on the forward strand.
CGATGGGCGTGGCGACCTTCTGGAGCCCGCCGTCCCCCGGACCCTCGAGGACGCGGACCTGCGCCGTGGCCGCCTCGGTGTCCGCGGCGAAGCCGCAGGCGTCGCAGTACACGAGCTCGGCCTCGCCGGCGTCCGCCAGGGCCATGAACTCGACGGAGGTGTCCCCGCCGATCTGGCCGGAGTCGGCTACGACGGGGAGGGCGCGCAGCCCGCAGCGCTCGCAGACGTTGGCGTAGGCGGCCTTCTCCTGGTCATAGCACTCCTGCAGCGACTCCTGGGTCGCGCTGAAGGAGTAGGCGTCCTTCATGATGAACTCGCGACCGCGCATGAGGCCGAAGCGGGGCCGAAGCTCGTCGCGGAACTTGTCCTGGATCTGGTACAGGGTGACGGGGAGCTGCTTGTAGGAGCGCAGCTCGTCGCGGACGAGGTCGGTGAAGGTCTCCTCGTGGGTGGGACCCAGGGCAAAGCCGCGGTCGTGGCGGTCGGTGATGCGCATGAGCTCGGGGCCGTAGGCGGCCCAGCGGCCGGACTGGCGCCAGAGCTCGCCGTCGGTGAGGATGGGCACCTGCATCTCCTGTGCGCCGATGGCCTCCATCTCGTCGCGGATGATGGCCTCGATCTTGCGGAGGGACCTCCATGCCAGGGGGAGGTAGCTGTAGAGCCCCGCCGCACCCTTGCGTATCATGCCCGCGCGCAGGAGTAGGCGATGGCTGGCCAGCTCGGCGTCCGCCGGGTCCTCCTTCAGGGTGGGCGCGTACAGCCTCGACATCTTCTCGTAGCTTCTCAACCTGCGTTCCTTCCTTGCTTGCCCTTGCTCCGGACGCGTCCGGACGAGTCGACCAGAACATGATACGCCCCACGAGGGGCAACGTCCCTAGGCCTTGCTGCCGTAGCGCTCCTCGATCTCTCGGAAGAGCTCGTCGACGATCTGGCCCTCGGGCACCTTGCGGATGGGCTCGCCGTTCTGGAAGAGGAGCCCCTGGCCCCTGCCGCAGGCGACGCCCAGGTCGGCGTCGCGCGCCTCGCCGGGGCCGTTCACGACGCAGCCCATGACGGCGACCGAGATGGGGGCCTCGACCCCCTGGAGCCGCTCCGAGACCCGCTCGGCCATGCCGATGAGGTCCACCTGGCAGCGGCCGCAGGTGGGGCAGGACACGAGCTCGGGGTGGAGCCTGCGCATGCCAAGGGCCGAGAGCAGGTCCCAGGCGACGCGCACCTCCTCGACGGGGTCCGCGGTGAGCGAGAGCCTGAGCGTGTCGCCGATGCCCTGCTCGAGCAGGATTCCCACGCCGGCGCAGTTCTTGACCGTGCCCTGCCGGAGCGTGCCGGCCTCGGTCACGCCCACGTGGAGCGGCACGTGGGGCAGCCTGCGCGAGAGCTCGCGGTAGGTGGCGAGCGTCGTGGGGACGGAGTGCGCCTTGGCGGAGAGGACCACGTCCCTGAAGCCGCGCTCCTCGAAGTGGCGCACGAAGGCCTCCGCCGAGGCGACGAGCTTCTGGGGCAGGCTGAGGTCGCGCCTCTGGTCGACCTCGCGGTCGAGAGAGCCCGCGTTGACGCCGATGCGGATGGGGATGCTCGCCGAACCCGCCTCTTCGATCACCGCGTCCACGCGCTCGAAGGAGCCGATGTTTCCCGGGTTGATGCGCAGTGCCGCGGCACCCCTCCTGCAGGCCTCGATGGCGAGCCTGTGGTCGAAGTGGATGTCCGCCACGACGGGGAGGGGGCTCATCGCGCAGACCTCGCCGAAGCCGTCGAGCGCGCCGGCGTTGGGGATGGCCACGCGGATGATCTCGCAGCCCTCGGCGGCGAGGCCCCTTATCTGTGACAGCGTGGCGGCGGGGTCCGAGGTCTTCGTGGTGCACATCGACTGCACCGAGACGGAGGCACCCCCTCCCACGGGGACCCCTCCCACCATGACCCGGCGCGTGAGCTCGCGGGCGGCGCGCGGCTTGGCGCCAGCCCGTCCTTCCGTGGTGTCGGCCGGCCCTTCCGTGACTCTCTCTTCCATGGCTTGCCACCTATCCTATGACGAGGCGGGTGATGTCGTTCTTGAGCGCGAAGACGAAGATGACGAGGAACACCGCGATGCCCAGGTAGCCCACGACCGTCTGCGCGCGGGACGAGAGCTCGCGCCCGAGCGCGGCCTGCACCAGCTCGACGAGCACCTTCCCCCCGTCGAGCGGCGGGATGGGCAGGAGGTTCATGAAGCCCAGCGACATGGAGATCATGGCCACGAAGAGGGCGAGGTCATAGGCCCCCGAGGAGGCCGCCTGGGACGCCATGGCCGATATGCCCACCACCGAGGAGGTGCCCTGCAGGGTCTGCATCGTCCGGGCGGGCGTGATGAGGTCGAGCGCGAAGCGGGCGACCGCGCGCCCGTACGAGAGGGCCGCCAGGGCGGACTGGCCCACCCCGAGCCTGACGCGCTGGGTCTGGGCGAGGACACCGAGGCTGCCCAGCCCCTCCCCGACCTCGACCCTGACGGTGGAGGTCCTCCCGTCGCGCAGGTAGCTCAGGCTGAAGTCCTCCTTCACTCCCAAGGCGGCGTCCAAGGCGGCGGAGAGGGACTTCCAGTCGCTCACGGGAGTCCCCGCCACGTCCACGATCGCGTCGCCTCCCCTGAGGCCCACGGCCTCGGCGGCGGAGCCCGCGGTGACCCCTGCGATCTGGTTGGAGTCCACCACGCCCTCGACCCCCACGAGCGAGAGGGCGACGGTGATGACGAGGAAGGCCAGCAGAAGGTTGACGAGGGGGCCTGCGACGAGCGTGGCCAGGCGGGCGAGAAGCCCCTTGCCGTGATAGGTGCGGGAGAGCTCGCTTGCGAGGAAGGCCTCCGCGTCGTCGACGGGACGCGCCTCTCCCTCACCCGTCGTGCCCACCGCCTCGAAGTCGTGCCCGCGGTCGAACTGGGTGAGGAGCATGGCGTCGCGGCGCTGGGTCTGGAAGCTCTGCGGCCAGTCCGCCTGGCCGGGCCTCTCGCCCAGCTCCGGGTCATAGAGGGGGGCGATGGCGGCGAGGTCCGCGAGCGATCCCAGGAGGGCGTAGGCGCGGTCCTCCTCGATGGCCAGCTCCTCCGCCACCTCCCTCGCGCTGACCCTGCCCCGCCGCTGCACCAGGGAGAGGCAGGGGGCCAGGAGCTCGTCTTCCAGGGGCTCCATGCCGCAGATCCTCGTGTAGCCGCCCAGCAGGAGCGGGGTCACGCCGAACTCGCAGCCGATGCGAGGCGAACGCCACGAGAGCCTCCAGCGGCTGGGCATGCCGAGGAAGAACTCCGTCACGCGCATGCCGCAGGCGCGCGCGGCGAAGAAGTGCCCCCCCTCGTGGACGAACACGAGGAGCGAGAGCACGAGGACGCCCCAAAACGCGGACGAGAGGATCCCGACGACGGCGCTCATCGCAAGCCCTCCAGGACGCGGTGCGCGGACGCGCGGGACGCGCGGTCGACCTCCTCGAGCTGCTCGACGCTCTGGACGGGCTGGACGCTGCCAGCGTCCATGACCTCGCGGACCACGCGCTCGATGTCGAGGAAGCCGCACTCGTCCCTGCGGAAGGCGAGGTTGGCGACCTCGTTGGCCGCGTTCATGACGCAGGGGAGCGTGCCTCCCGCGCGTCCCGCGCGACGGGCGAGGCCCAGGCAGCCGAAGGCCCCCTCGTCGGGACGGGAGAAGCTGAGGTCGGGAAGGTCGCGGTACTCCACGCGGTCCGAGGGCGTCTCCCAGCGCTCGGGGTAGCTGAGGGCGTACTGTATGGGAATGCGCATGTCGGAGGGGCCGAGCTGGGCCTTCACGACGCCATCCGAGAACTCGACCATGGAATGGATCGTGCTCTGGCGGTGGACCAGGACGTTGACGTCGTCCACGTCGACGTCGAAGAGGTGGTGGGCCTCCAGGACCTCGAGGCCCTTGTTCATCAGAGTGGCCGAGTCGATGGTGATCTTGGGCCCCATGGACCAGGTGGGGTGCCTGAGGGCGTCCGCCGCCATGACCTTGGCCAGCTCGTCGCGGCCCATGCCGAAGAAGGGGCCGCCCGAGCAGGTGAGCCAGACCTTGTGGACGTCGCACCTGTGCTCCCCCACGAGGCACTGGTAGATGGCGCTGTGCTCGGAGTCTATGGGAAGGAGACGGCCGGGCTGGGCGAGCGGCATGAGGAGGTCGCCCCCCACGACGAGGGACTCCTTGTTCGCGTAGGTCAGGATCTTGTGCGCCCTGAGCGACTCGTGCCCCAGGCGGATGCCGGCGAAGCCCACGAGGGCGTTCACCACCACGTCCACGTCGTCGAGCCAGGCGACCTCCTCGAGGGAGCGGCCGCCCACGCGGAGCTCGCAGCCCCGGGGCAGGCCCTCGAGCGACGCGTCATGGGCGTGGCCCTCGTCGCTCACGTACACGTGCGAGACACCGAACTCGCGGGCGGCGCGGACGGCCAGGTCGCAGGACGAGTGGACTGAGAGCGCGGTCACGCGCAGCTTGTCGGGATGCTTGCGGCACACGTCGAGGGTCTGGGTCCCGATGGATCCCGAGGCGCCCATGACGGCGACGCGCAGAGGCCAGCGCCGAGGGGAGCTCGGGGCCGTGTCCTCGAATATGTTCACAGGATTCCTCCCATACGAAGGACGAGGTAGGCCGTCACGCAGCCGAAGAGCATGGAGTCAGAGCGGTCGAGGAGGCCGCCGTGCCCGGGCATGAAGTCGCCCGAGTCCTTGACGCCCACGCCTCGCTTGATGCGCGACTCGAAGAGGTCTCCCACTACGGCGATGGTGCCGACCAGGAGGCCGCCGGCAAGGGCGAAGGGGTAGGTCACGCCCCTCACGCCGAGCAGAGCGAGGAGGCACCAGACGAGGACGCTCGAGGCGAGGCCGCCCCAGAAGCCCTCGAAGCTCTTGTGCGGGGAGATCCTCGGCGCTAGCTTGTGCCTGCCAAAGCGCGTCCCCACGAAGTACGCCATGGCGTCGTTGAGCCAGACGGAGCCCATGACGCCGAAGGTGAGGAGGCCCCCCGAGGAGCCGGGGTCCGTGCTGCGGATGAGCACGACGCAGGAGAACGTGAGCGAGGTATAGACCGGCCCGAAGGCTGTGAGAGCCACGTCGGATATGTTGGCGCGCGGCGTCGCGACGTACCAGAAGGCGCAGGCGACGAGGAGCAGGACCAGGACCAGGAAGAGCCCCTCGGTGCCGAGCAGGAGCGCCGCGGGCGGGAAGAGCACGGACGCCGTGAGGCCAAAGACCTCGTTGGGCATGCGCCCGCCCATGCGCGCCATGCGGAAGAACTCCGAGCAGCAGAGCCAGGCCATCGAGGCGACCAGCGCCGTCGTGGGGACGCGCCCCCAGAAGAGGACGGCCACGATCACGACGAAGTAGATGGCACCGGTGGTGGTGCGGGTCAGGGCCTTCTCGGTCCACCCCCTGGCCAGCTGCCCCCTCAGCTCGCCGGCGACGCGCGCGTCCTCCTTCGAGCGACGCTTGCGCTCGAGCCAGCTGATCGCCCGCTCTATGCCGGTCGTGCCAGGCGCCGTCTCCTGGGGGGAATCCGAGGAGGGACGCCGTTCCTCTTCCCCGCTCACTTGGCCTCCACACCCCCGAAGCGACGCTTGCGCGACTGGAAGGCCCTGACGGCACGGAGGTACTCCCAGCGGTCGAAGTCGGGCCAGTAGAGGTCGGTCACGTAGAACTCGGTGTAGGCGAGCTGCCAGAGCAGGTAGTTTGAGAGCCTGAGCTCGCCGGAGGTCCTGATCAGGAGGTCGGGGTCGGGCAGGCCCTCGGTGTAGAGCCTCGAGGCGAGAAGCCCCTCGTCCACGTCGTCGGCGCGCAGGCTCCCCCGCTCCACCTCCTGGGCGACCTCTCGCGCGGCGCGGGCGATCTCGGCGCGCGAGCCGTAGTTGACGGCCAGGGCGAAGGTCATGCCCGTGTGGTCCGCAGTCTCATCGAGGCCCTGTTGGAAGACGTCGAAGGTCTCCTTGGGCAGGGGGGAGAGGTCGCCGAAGAAGCGCAGGCGCACGTTCTCTTGGTGGAAGAGCGGCAGCTCCCTGACGAGCGTCGTCGCGAAGAGGTGCATGAGGAGGTCGACCTCGCTCTGCGGCCTCTTCCAGTTCTCCGTGGAGAAGGCATAGCACGAGAGCACGTCGACGCCGAGCCTCACGCTCGTGGTGACGGCCTCGCGCAGGGAGTCGACGCCGGCCACGTGCCCCTCGGGGCGGCTGAGGCCGCGCGCCTGGGCCCAGCGGCCGTTGCCGTCCATGATGATTGAGACGTGGCGCGGCACCCTCGAGAGGTCGACGTCCCTCAGCGAGACATCCTCCGGGGACTCCGCGTAGTATTCCTCGAGCTTCTGCTGGTCTATGTTCAAGCTAGATCTCCATGACCTCGGCGGTCTTGGACTTGAGCATCTCCTCGACCTTCTCCACGAAGCCGTCAGTCACCTTCTGGATGGACTTCTTCTCGCGCGCGACGTCGTCCTCCGAGAGCTCCTCGTCCCTCTCCGCGCGGGTGTTTGCGTCGCGACGCACGTTGCGGATGGCGATCTTTGCCTCCTCCGCGTACTTGTTGCAGTCCTTCACGAGCTCGCGGCGGCGCTCCTCGGTGGGCTTGGGGAAGGGCAGGCGGATGGAGATGCCGTCGTTGGAGGGGGTGATGCCGAGGTCGGAGGCCTCGATGGCCTTCTCGATGGACTTGAGGGCGGTCTTGTCCCAGGGCTCGACCACGAGCATGGAGGCCTCGGGGACCTTGACGCCGGCGAGCTGCGTGATGGGGGTCGCCTGGCCGTAGTAGTCGACCTTGATACCGTCGAGGACGTGCGCGTTCGCGCGTCCGGTGCGCACCTTGGCGAAGTTGCCCCTCAGGACGTCGAGGCACTTGTCCATGTTCTTCCTGGCAAAGTCGGTGTACTCGCTCATGTGTGGCTCTCCTATTCGTCTACTACGGTCGTACCGACGCTCTCGCCGCGGAGCGCGCGGTCGAACACGTCGTCTCCCAGCAGGTCGAAGACCATGATAGGCATGTGGTTGTCATGACAGAGGGCGGTTGCCGTGGCGTCCATGACCTGCAGGCCGCGGTTGAGGACCTCCATGTAGCTGATGCTCTCGAAGCGCTTCGCGTCGGGGTTCTTGACGGGATCGCTGTCGTAGATGCCGTCCACCTTGGTCGCCTTCATGAGGACCTCGGCGCCGATCTCGCAGGCGCGCAGCGCCGCGGCGGTGTCGGTGGTGAAGTAGGGGTTGCCGGTGCCGGCGGCGAAGATGGTGATGCGCCCCTTCTCGAGGTGGCGGATCGCACGGCGGCGGATGTAGGTCTCGGAGACCTGGTGCATCTCGATGGCGCTCATGACGCGGCACATCATGCCGCTGTGCTCGAAGGTGTCCTGGAGCGCGAGGGAGTTGATGACGGTGGCGAGCATGCCCATGTTGTCGCCCTGGGCTCGGTCCATGCCCGCCGCCGCACCCGAGAGCCCGCGGAAGATGTTGCCGCCACCGACGACGATGGCGATCTGGACGCCGGCGTCATAGGCCGGCTTGATCGCCTTGGCGATGAGCCGTGGGACCTCGGGGTCGATGCCGAAGTCCTTGGAGCCCATGAGCGCCTCGCCCGAGAGCTTGAGAAGCACGCGCTTGTACTTGTAGTTATCCAAGATGTGACCTCCAGAGACAGGCAATCGCTAGGGCCCGACGGACGTCTGACCCCACTGATTCTAACAGAGGGGAAGACCCTACCTGCGGCGCAGGCTGCCGGGGACGGCGAAACGGCGGGAACCTTTATGAGAAAAGGGACCCGCGCCGAGGCACGGGTCCCAAGGTTCGCGTCTGTCCTGGCAGGAGGTCTCCCGGCCTACTCCTCGCCGAAGGCGAAGCGCTCGAAGCCCAGGATCTGCACGTCGTCGCTCACGGCCTTGCTGACGCCCTTGGCGAGCTCGGCGATGGTCGTGGAGGAGTCCTTGATGAACTCCTGCTCGGTGAGGACGCACTCCTTGTAGAACTTCTCGAGCTTGCCGACGGCCATCTTCTCCTGGATGAACTCGGGCTTGCCGGACTCGGCCGCCTGGGCCATGTAGATGGCCTTCTCGTGCTCGACGACGTCTGCAGGGACGTCCTCGCGGCGCGCGGCGACGGGAGCGGAGGCAGCGACCTGCATCGCGACGTCGTGGGCGAAGCTCTTGAACTCGTCGGCAGTGGCGGTGGCGTCGTTGGCGAAGCCGAAGGAGACGATGTCGCCCAGCTTGCCTCCCAGGTGGATGTAGCTGGCAAGGGCGCCGGACTCGACGGAGACACGCTTGAAGCGGGCCACCTTCATGTTCTCGCCGATGACGTGGATCATCTCGGTCAGCTCGTCGGCGACGGTGGCGTCACCCATCTTGCAGGCCTTGAGCGCCTCGACGTCGGCGGGGTCGTTCTCTGCGACGACCTTGGCGAGGTCGGCGGCGAAGCCGGTGAACTTGGGGTTGGTGCCCACGAAGTCGGTCTCGCAGGTGAGCTCGAGGATGGCGCCGAGCTTGCCGTCCTCAGAGATGTAGGTGGCGACGGTGCCCTCGTTGGTGTCGCGGCCGGCGCGCTTGACGGCCTTGGCGACGCCCATCTTGCGCAGGACGTCGACGGCCTTCTCGATATCGCCATCGGCCTCGACGAGGGCCTTCTTGCACTCCATCATGGGGGAGTCGGTCATCTCGCGCAGCTGCTTGACCATAGCGGCGGTGATCTGTGCCATGTTGTGCCCCTCCTTTGGGGATGTGAGTCTGCGGAAAGGGAAGTGCTACTCGGCCGCGGGGGCCTCGACCTCGACGGCAGGGGTGGTCTCGCCGGAGGCCATCTCCTCGACCGAGATCTGCTCCTTGCCGGAGCCGGCCAGGACGGCGTCGGCCACGAGCTCGCACATGAGGTTGACGGAGCGGATGGCGTCGTCGTTGGCGGGGATGCCATAGTCGATCACGTCGGGGTCGGAGTTGGTGTCGAGCAGGCCGACCACGGGGATGTGCAGGCGGTTGGCCTCGCGGATCGCGATCTCCTCGCGCTTGGTGTCGACCACGAAGAGCGCCTGGGGCAGGGCCTTCATGTCACGGACGCCACCCAGGTTGCGCTGGAGCTTCTCGAGCTCCTTGGTCAGGACGGCCTGCTCCTTCTTGCCGCGGGCGGCCATGCGGCCGTCCTCCACCATGGCCTCGAGCTCCTCCATGCGGTCGATGCGGGAGCGCATGGTCACGAAGTTGGTGAGCATGCCGCCGAGCCAGCGCTGGTTGATGAAGGGCATGCCGCAGCGCTCAGCCTGGGCCGCGATGGGCTCCTGGGCCTGCTTCTTGGTGCCGACGAAGAGGACGCGGCCGCCCTTTGCGGCGGTGTCCTTGAGGAAGGTGTACGCCTTGTCGGCGTCCATGACGGTCTGCTTGAGGTCGAGGATGTAGATGCCGTTGCGCTCGCCGAAGATGTAGGGCTTCATCTTGGGGTTCCAGCGGCGCGTCTGGTGACCGTAGTGGCAGCCGGCCTCGAGCAGGGTGCGGATGTTGATCTTGACAGCCATGTCTAACCTCCATTGGTTTGGCCTCCGCGTGAGGTCATCCCCGCTGGGGCCACCCTGGACTTGGCTGTTGTCCCGGGCACCGTGGCCTGCGAGTCGTCACGCGTGTGATATGGATGTCGTGCGAGCACACGACAGCAAGTCATAGTACCAGCTCTGGCATGAGGATGCCAGCAGGAATGCGCGCTCGCACACACGATGCCCACCGGGGTCCCGCGGGACCGGACGAGGCTACTCCCCCCTGGGATGGGCCTGCCTCGCGGCATCCTTGAGCCTCTGGGCCGAGAGGTGCGTGTAGATCTGGGTCGTGGAGAGGCTGCTGTGCCCCAGGAGCTCCTGCACGCTCCTCAGGTCCGCGCCGCCGTTGAGGAGCTCGGTCGCGAAGCTGTGGCGCATCGCGTGCGGGGTGAGGCCGGCGTCGAGCCCCGCCTGCGCGACCCTGCGCTCAAAGGTCGTGCGCAGGGCGTCGGCGCTCATGCGCCTGCCCCGGGTCGAGAGGAAGAGCGCCTTTCCCGCCGCCCCCCGCCCCCTTGCCGCAAGCAGCGGACGGGAGCGTTCGAGATACTCCTCGAGCCGCGACACGGCGAGCCGGTGGACGGGGACGATGCGCTCCTTCGAGCCCTTGCCGAAGAGCCTGGCCTGTCCCTGCCCGAGGTCCACGTCCCCCAGGTCGAGCGCCGACACCTCGGATATGCGGGCGCCGGTGGCATAGAGGAGCTCGAGGAACGCACGGTCCCTCATGCCCAGCTCGTCGTCCTCGCAGACGTCGAGCAGGCGTGAGACCTCCTCGTCGGACATGGTCTTGGGCAACGTGCGCGCGAGCCTTGGGCTCGCGAGGGCGGCGGCCACGTCCTGCTCCACCTCGCCCTCCCTGAGGAGCCAGCGGTAGAGGCCGCGGATGGCCGAGAGCCTGCGGGCGACGGTCCTGCCCGCATAGCGCGCCTGGGCGAGCTCGGCCATGTAGGAGCGGAGCTCGCGATGGGTCACGCGGAGGGGGTCGACCCCCTCCCTGCGGCACCACGAGGCGAAGGAGCCGAGGTCGCTCGCGTAGCCCCGCGCGGTCTGGGGCGAGAGGTTCCTAAGCTCTCGCAGCTGCGACACGAAGTCGCCCACGAGCCGTTCGAAGCGGTCCTGGGCGGCGTCGCGCGACGCCGCCGGATCCTCGGCCGCCCGCGGCGGCGGGGCGCCTCCCGTCTGTCGGGCTGGGACGGGGCCGCCCACTACGAGAGCGCCCCCGCGAAGAGCTCGGGCCTCGTCGCGAGGTAGGCGTCGAGGTCGCGCCGGGCGCGGTCCGCATATGCCTGGTAGCGCTCCCTCTTCTTCATGCGGCCGCCCCCAAGGGGAGGAACCAGGCCGAAGTTGACGTGCATGGGCTGGTAGGGCTCCGTCTTGGGGTCGGTGGCGTAGCTCACGAGCGAGCCCAGGGCACCCGTGCGCGGAAGGCCCACGCGTTCGTAGCCCCTGAGGTCGGCGAAGCTGTTGAGCGCGGCGAGGAGCCCCGAGGCGATCGCCTCCGTGTAGCCCTCGGTACCCGTGATCTGTCCCGCGAGCCTGCAGCTGGTCCCCGGGATGGCAAAGCTGCCGTCCAGCACGCGCGGGCTGTCGACGAAGGAGTTGCGGTGCATCACGCCATAGCGGAAGAACTCCGCCCCCTCGAGCCCGGGGATCATGCGGAAGACCCTCTTCTGCTCGCCCCAGGTCAAGTTGGTCTGGAAGCCGACGAGGTTGTAGGCGGTCCCCTCGGCGTTCTCCGCCCTGAGCTGCACCGCGGCCCAGGGCCTCCTGCCCGTCGAGGGGTCCGTGAGTCCCACCGGCTTGAGCGCCCCGAAGCGCAGCGAGTCCCTGCCCGTCCTCGCCACCTCCTCGACCGGCTGGCAGGCGTTGAAGAGGTCGCTCTGCTCGAAGTCGTGCGAGAGCACGCGCCGCGCCGCGACGAGCTCCTCCCAGAAGGCCTCGTACTCCTCGCGGCCCATGGGGCAGTTGAGGTAGTCGCCCCTCCCCTCCTCCTCGTAGCGGGACTGCGAGAAGACCTTGTCCCGGTCGAGCGACTCGGCGTCCACCACGGGTGCCGCCGCGTCGTAGAACGAGAGGTGCTCGCCGCCCAACACGTCGCAGAGCCTCTGGAAGAGCGCGTCGGAGCAGAGGGGGCCTGCGGCGATGACGGAGGGCCCATCGGGGATGTCGCGCACCTCTCCCCTGCTCACCGTGATGAGGGGGGAGGACTCGATCGCCTCCGTCACGAGGGCGGAGAAGCGCTCTCGGTCCACGGCGAGGGCGCCGCCGGCGGGGACCTGCGCCCTGCGCGCGAGCCCCAGGAGGACGGAGCCCATGGAGTCGAGCTCCTCCTTGAGGAGGCCCGCGGCGCTGTCGTGGCGCAGGGACTTGAGGGAGTTGGAGCAGACGAGCTCGGCGAAGCCGTCGCCATGGTGCGCCGGCGAGCTCGCGAGCGGACGCTGCTCGCAGAGGGTCACCTCGACCCCCCTCCGTGCGAGCTGCAGCGCGCACTCGCTTCCCGCCAGGCCCCCTCCGACCACCGTGACCCTGTCTGCCACCGCACGACCCCCCCTCGCCGGCACCCGCCGGCAGCCCGATCATCCGTCCATTCTAGCCTGCGTGAGGTAGGCCTCGGACGAGAGGCTGTAGCGTCCGTCCCTCAGGCGCTCCACGACGCCGCGCGACTCGTATTCCGCCAGGGCACAGAGCACGCCCGTCACCGGCTCCCCGAGATGGCGCGCGAGGTCGTCGGCACGCAGGGGCTCCCCCACCAGGGCGGACAGGAGCCTGCCCTCGATGCGGGACGGCTCCTCGCCCACGAGCCTGAGCGCGCCGTAGTCCATGGATATGCGCAGCTCGAGGTCCCGCTCGGAGCATATGATGCCCGCCCCCTCCGAGATGAGCTGGTTGGCCCCGGCGGACTCGGGGGAGAAGATGCTGCCCGGCACGGCATAGAGGTCCCTGCCTATCTGGTCGGCCACGAGTGCGGTGCCCAGCGTCCCCGACCTCTCCCCCGCCTCCGCGATGAAGACGCAGCGAGACAGCCCCGCGATGACGCGGTTCCTCTTGGGGAAGGCGTAGCGCCGCGGCGGAGAGCCCCAGGGCTCGAGCGAGACCACGGCCCCACCCTCCCTGGGGGCGCGCGCGAACACGTCCGACGAGCTGCTGGGATAGACGAGGTCCGCCCCGCAGCCCGAGACCACCACCGTGGGGCCTCCCGCGTCGAGGGCGGCGCGCGCCGCCGCGGCGTCGCAGCCCATGGCGCCGCCGGACACCACCACGACGTCGCTCTGCGCCGCGACGCGGCCGGCCAGGCGAGCGGCGGCGAGGCCGTAGGGCGTGGCCCGCCTGGCCCCGATCACCGACAGGCACGGCCTGGACAGCGCGGCGGCGTCCCCCAGCCCGTAGAGCCTCTGGGGCGGGTCTGGCAGGTCAAGCAAGGCGGGAGGGTACCCCTCGTCGTCCCGTGCAATCTCCCAGCGTTCTTCCATGCGTCCTCCCATCATCCAAGGTGACAGCGGTAGGCACTCGCCTCGAGCACGTCCTCGCGCGAGACGGAGGCGCGCTCGGCCAGGTCCGCCATGGTCCTCGCGACCCGAGCCAGCTTGACAATCGAACGACCTCCCAGGTTGAGCCTGGAGGCCATGCCCTCGAGGGCGGCCTGGGCGCGCGGCTCGAACGAGAGCGCGCCCACGAGCGTCTGGCCGGGCCCGGACGGCATCCTCGCCTCGCGGTCCCTCCTGAAGGCGCGGGCGCGCAGGACCTGCTCCCTCATGCTCTCGCTGCTCAGCCCCTCGGCGCAGCGAATCAGCTTCCGTGACTCCGGGCGCCTCACGTCCACGTGGAGGTCGATCCTGTCCATGAGGGGGCCACCTATCTTCGACTGGTAGCGCTCCACCCTTCCGGGCGGGCAGCTGCAGACATGGCCGGGGTCTCCCAGATGGCCGCAGGGACAGGGGTTCGCCGCCGCCATGAGCAGGAAGTCGCAGGGGAAGCTGTAGACGCCGTCCACCCGCACGAGCCGGACGACCCCCTCCTCCATGGGCTGGCGGAGCGACTGCAGCACGTTGGAGGCGAACTCGGGGAGCTCGTCCAGGAAGAGGACCCCGTGATGGGCGAGCGAGATCTCCCCGGGGATGACGGGCCTCCCGCCTCCCACGAGCCCCGCGAGCGAGATGGAGTGGTGCGGTGCGCGGAAGGGCCTCTCTCCCCTGCAGATGCCCTCCACGTCCTGGCCGGCCACCGAGGTGAGGAGGAGCGCCTCCTTGCGCTCCTGGGGCGTGAGCCGGGGAAGTATCCCCGGGACGCGACGGGCGAGCATGGACTTTCCCGCGCCGGGAGGGCCCACCATGAGCATGCCGTGGCCGCCTGCGGCAGAGACGACGATCGCACGCTTGGCCTCCTCCTGGTCGTACACGTCCGCGAAGTCCGGCCCGGGCGCGCCCGGCGCCTCGGGCGCCACCACGGGAGGCGGTGTCGGCGCGGGCGAGAGCCGCGCCACGCCCGACCTCAACTCGCCCAGGGTCCTAATTCCCCTCATCCCCGCCCTGAGGTCGGCGGGCTCGGGCCCCAAGGAGGAGAAGACGAGCTCCAGCCCGAGCCCCTGGGCGAGCCCCTGGTAGGCCGCGAGCCCCCTCACCGGGCGGACGCAGCCGTCCAGGCCGAGCTCTCCCACGAAGAGGCAGCCCTCGAGCCCGGTACTGGGTATCTGGCGGGTAGCCGCGAGGATCGCCACCGCTATGGGCAGGTCGAGGCCCGTGCCCGTCTTCCTCATCTCCCCCGGGGCGAGGTTCACGGTGATGTGGAGCCGGGGCATGCTGTAGTCGCAGGCCCTGAGCGCACAGCGCACCCTCGAGCGCGAGTCGAGCACCGCCGAGTCGGGCATGCCGACCATCGTGAAGCCCGGGATGCCACCCGAGAGCGACACCTCCACCGTGACGGGCTGCGCCTCGATGCCGCGGATGCAGGCGCTCCTCACCTTGAGCGAGTCCCCGGCCATCATTCGTCCCATGCGTACGCGGCCACGAGGTGTCGCAGGTGGGCGCAGCGCGTGCCCGTCACGTTTATGGCGATCACGTCGAAGCGGATGTAGCGAACGTCGCCATTCTGGAGCATGTAGCTCAGCGCGATGTTGCGGTAGCGCTGGCGCTTCTGGAAGTCCACCGCGAGCTCGGGAATGCCCTCCTCCATGCCGGCGGGGACCTGCCTCGTCTTGACCTCGACGAGCACGGTCTCGTCGTCGATCTGGGCGATGAGGTCCGCCTCGCCGAAGCGGCAGCGGTAGTTCGCCTCGAGGAGCTCGAAGCCCCGCCTCTGCAGGTAGGCCGCCGCCAGGCGCTCGCCCAGCACTCCCAGGTCATGCGGGTCGATTGCCTCGTCCAGGCAGCCGTCGGAATCCGAAAGGCCCGGGCACAGCTCGTCGTCCAGGGGGAACTCGCCGTCCGGCACCCCCGCCCCGAAGACCTGCCTGAAGCCCCTCTGGTCGTCCATGTGCGTCTCCCTCCGCTCGTCCAATGGGAGGGCAAGCATCCCCGAGGAGGCTCGCGGGAAGCTCGTCGGCAGCTTGCGGGCAGCTGCGTGACAGATAGGAAAGTCAACGAGCGCGGGCTGGGTGCGCTGATGGCGGCAGGAAGGCCTGCATGGCAGGTGGGCGCCAGAACGACAGGCGGTGTCAGAAGAGAGGGGGCGTCTCCAGGAAGTTTCCACAGAACGAGACGCGGTGTATGGGAGAGAGGCCCTTCTCCCTTATGGCCGCGATGTGCTCCGCAGAGCCGTAGCCCTTGCACCGGGCAAGGTGGTATCCGGGATACACGCGGTCGTAGGCGACCATGAGGCCGTCACGCGTGACCTTGGCGACGATGGACGCCGCGGCGATGCAGGCGACGCGCGCGTCCCCCTTGACGAGGGTCTTCTCGCGGGGATGCACGTGGACCGGGTTGCCGTCTATGAGCACGCAGTCGGGCCCGACCCCGGCATCCCCTATGGCCTGCGCCATGGCCATGCGCAGCGCGGCGGACATCCCTACGGCGTCGATCGACGCAGGCTCCACGTGGGCGATCCCGATGGCCAGGGCGACCTCCGCGATGCGCGCGGCAAGCGCCTCCCGGCGCGCGGGAGAGAGCTGCTTCGAGTCGTTGATGCCCCAGACCATGGGGGACGCGGGAAGCGCCACCGCGGCGACGGTGAGGGGGCCGGCGATGGAGCCCCTGCCCACCTCGTCCACGCCCAGGACCATGCCGTCGCCCCCCAGCTCGCGCTGGAGGCGGTACATCTCCTCCACGCGCTCGCGCTCCCTGAGGGCCGCGTCCCTGCGCCTGAGGGCCGAGGCGACCGCGTGCCGCACCTGCTTGCGCGGGTCCTCGCCATAGCGCGCGACAAGGGCCTCGAGCTCCGAGGCGTCGGCATCGTTCAGGAGCGCCGTCACCTCCCGGGCGCTGGCTGCATGGCTTGAGGCTGGCATGGTCGTCTCCCCTGGTCGAGGCCTGGTCTAAGAAAAAGGGCCGCCCCGAGGAAACGGAACGGCCCGAAGAGGCAAATCCAGACGGACTAGCGCTTCTCGCGGATGCGCGCGGCCTTGCCCACGCGGTCGCGGAGGTAGTAGAGCTTCGCGCGGTGGACGTCGCCGTGACGGACGACCTCGAGCTTGGCGATCTTGGGGCTGTGGAGGGGGAAGGTGCGCTCGACGCCGATGCCGAAGCTGATCTTGCGAACGGTGAAGGTCTCGCGTGCGCCAGAGCCGCTCAGGCGGATGACGTCACCCTGGAAGACCTGCTCGCGCTCGCGGTCGCCCTCCTTGATGCGGTAGTGCACCTTGACGTTGTCGCCGACCAGCACCTGAGGGATGTCCTCGCGGATCTGCTGGCGCTCGATTGCGCGGATGTAGTCCATGTTCTTCCTCGTCTCTAGAGGTGCCGTGGCCTTAGCAGCGGCACATAGCTTTACACACGGTGTGCGATTATATGCCATGCCTCGCAGGGGGGCAAGGACGTCTCGGGGCCCTCGCCCCCCGGGGCATAAACTCACCACAACGCCCGGCATGTCTAGCCCCGTGCTATCTTCCATCCGATGGCACGCTCGCGCATGCCGACGAAGTCGCGGTATATGCCCTCCTCCCGCATGAGGCTCTCGTGCGTGCCCCGCTGCACCACGCGTCCGGCATCCAGGACCACGATCTGGTCGGCGTCGCGCACGGTCTTGAGCCGGTGCGCGATCATGATGACGGTCTTCCCCCTCTTCAGCTCGGCAATGGCGCGCTGGAGCTCGAGCTCGTTCTCGGGATCGACGTTTGCCGTGGCCTCGTCCAGGACCACGATGGGGGCGTCCTTCAGGATGGCCCGGGCGATGGACAGGCGCTGGCGCTCGCCGCCCGACAGGGTCGCGCCGCCCTCCCCTATGCGGGTCCCGTAGCCCTCCGCGAGCCTCTCGACGAAGTCGTCGCAACAGGCGCGCCGCGCGGCCTCCACGACCTCCTCGTGCGTGGCCTCGGGACGACCGAACTTGATGTTGTTCTCGATGGTGTCGTCGAAGAGGTAGACGCCCTGGAAGACCATGGAGAAGTTGGAGAGCAGCGCGTCGACCTCCCAGTCGCGCACGTCGCGCCCACCCACGAGGACCCTGCCCGACCCGACGTCCCAGAAGCGGGCCATGAGCTGCGAGAGGGTCGTCTTGCCGCTGCCGCTTGGGCCCACGATGGCACAGGACGTCCCCTCGGGTATGGAGAGGGACACGTGGTCGACGACGGTACGCTCCCCGTACGAGAACGATACGTCGTCGAGCTCGATGCCAACGCCGTCGCCCGAGCTCAGACCCGCCCCCTCGTCCATCGGCGGAGTGGCGAGCAGGCCCGTGACCTTGTCCATGCTCACGTCGATCTGGCGCAGGAGGCTGGCATAGGAGCCCGCCAGCTCGAGCTTGGCGAAGACGATGAACGACGCGACGATCATGGTGAGGCAGGTCCCCGTCTCCATGGCGCCAGAGATCCAGAGGCCCACGGAGAGGAGACACAGAAGGATGCTCGCCGCCTTGCACGCCACGGTCTCGAGCACCATGAAGACGATGAAGCTCAGCTCCAGAGCGAGGTTCGCGCGCTCGCAGTCGGCTATCGCGCCGTCGATCCTGCTCTCGGCCCCGTCCAGGAGCGAGAAGGCGCGCACGACCGAGATGCCCTGGACGTACTCGAGGACCGCGCCCACGATGGCGCGCTGGCTCCTCACGCGCCTGTCAGACACAGCTCGCGACGCGCGCTGCATGATGGCGTTGACGGCCAGGACCACGAGGATGGTAGCGATGGCGACCAGCCCGCAGAGGGGGTCCATGACCGCGAGCATGAGGGCCATGACGACGGAGAGGGTCACGCCGGCGATGACGTTGGTATAGACGAGGCCGCCCACGTTCTGCACGTCGTCGAGGGTGTTCGTCATCGTGCTGGCAATCTCGCCCAGGCTGTTGGCGTTGAAGTAGCCCATGGGCAGGTAGCGCATGTGGTCGCCTATCTCCGCGCGCTTCTCGGCACACATCGAGAAGTTGCCGTCGCAGAAGTTCTCGCTCTTGAAATGGGCACAGACGGCGCTGCCCGCGATGGAGACGAGCATGACGACGAAGGACGAGACGGCGACAGACGGTCCGAGGGACTGCGTCGCCGCAGCCGACAGCACCAGGGCGAGGGCCAATATCTGCAGAGATTCGAAGACGGAGTTGGCGAGAGACCACGCCATGCCCCGCCGCAGGCGCCCGGCATGGCTTCCCCCGAAGCGAAAGTACTTGAGAATGGTCGAGATCATGGGACTACTCCCCCCTCGAGCTGGTGACGGCGATGTCACGGGCTCCGATGTGGGCCTGATACATTGAGCGGTAGAGCCCGCAGGACCCCATGAGCCCCTGGTGGGTGCCCGTCGCCTCGATGCGCCCATCGCTCACGACCACGATCTGGTCAGCGTCGGTGATGGTGGACAGGCGATGCGCGACGACGACGAGCGTGCGCCCCGCGACGAGCCTGGAGACAGCCTCCTCGACCTGGGCCTCGCTCTCGGGATCGGTGTAGGCAGTGGCCTCGTCCAGGATGACCACCGGGCTGTCGTGCAGCATGGCGCGCGCGATAGAGATGCGCTGGCGCTCGCCACCCGACAGGTGGCCTCCCCCGCCGCCCACCATGGTCTGGTAGCCCTGGTCGAGACCCATGATGAAGTCGTGGCAGCCGCAGCTGCGCGCGGCCTCGACGACCTCGTCGTCAGTGGCGTCAGGCCGTCCCATGCGGATGTTGTCCATGACGCTTGCGTCGAAGAGGTAGTTGTCCTGGGACACGTAGGCGACCTCATGGGCGAGCTGGTCTGCGGAGAGCTCGGCGAGCGGCACGCCCCCGAGGCTGACCTGTCCCTCGTCGGCATCCCAGAAGCCTGCCATGAGGCGGGCGATGGTAGACTTGCCCGAGCCGCTGGGTCCCACGAGCGCGCAGACCTGGCCCGCAGGGACCGTGAGGTCGACGCCGTGGAGCACCTCGCTGCGGCCGTACGAGAAGCGCACGCCCCTCAGCTCGATTCCGACGGCCCCCCTCGCGTCGAGCCGTGCGCAGGGGGCCGTGGCCCTCTGCTGGTCGCGCTGGTCGAGGACCTCGGCTATCTGCGAGACCGTGGTACCCACCTGCGCCAGCGCGTCCATGAAGCTCATGGCAGCATAGAGCGGGGGGAAGATGCCCACGGAGAGGACGGCGGACAGCACGAACGTGGAGGTGCTGACCTGTCCCGACGAAACGAGGAGGCAGCCTGCGGGCAGCACGCCGACGAGGGTCGCGGGCATGATGGCCAGACCCATGTCCGACCAGATCTGGCAGTGCGCCATCCAGTCTATGAAGGAGTGGGCATAGGCCCACACGGCCTTCGAGAACTTCTCGTAGGAACTGGCGGAACGCCCGAAGGCCTTGATGACCTCGATGCCGTTGACGTACTCCACCGCGGCGGACGACATCTCGTTACCCGTGGCCACCGTGTTGCCGTACCACTGCTCGTAGTCCCTCATCATCTGGCCGTACACGAAAGCACCCACGGGGATGGTCGCGAGGGAGACGAGGGCGAGACGCCAGTCGAGCGTGAAGAGGTAGACCACTACCACCACTGGGACGAGCAGGTCGCTCGTCATCTCGGGCACGACATGGGCAAGGGTGGTCTCTATTCCATCGGCCTTCTCGACCATGACGTTCTTGAGCTTCCCAGAGGGGGTGTCCAGGACGTAGCCCATGGGGACGTGCGCGAGCTTCGACGCGAGGCGCCTGCGGATGGACGAGATGGTCTTGAAGGTCGCCACGTGGGATATGGAGGTGGAGGCGTAGTGAAAGACCACGTACGCCGCGTAGCTTGCCGCGGCGAGAGAGCACCAGCCCAGGTAGAAGGACAGGTCGCGCTCCCCCTCCAGAACGCCCACGACCATCTGGCCTGCCGCGAAGTACGGCAGCACGCTGCCCGCCACCCCCACGACGGCGAGCACGACGGAGAGCGCGTAGAGCGCCCTGCCGCCGGGACCCGCCCAATCGAGGAGACGAGCCAGGGGGTTCGCCGACGCGATCGCCGTGGCGGTGTCGGTGTCCCGAGCATCCCTTTCTTCCATGCTTCCTCCCAACTTAAGTTAACCAAGACTATCTCTAGGTTATAACAACGTTATTTCATTGGGAGACAAGGGGGGAAGCAGGCGAAAAAAGTCCGATTGGGACTAGGTCAGGCCGTCTGGCCAGGTTCCATGAGAGCCTGGAAGCCGTGATGGAAGAAGAGTCCGAACCTCCTTGCGAAGGCCTGTGCGTCCTCGCGGCAGAGCCCACGCAGGAGGGGCTCGAAGAGGCCTTGGACGAGGTAGCGCGCAAGCACCTCGAGCAGCATCCCGTCAATCCCCTCCAGCTGGCCGCCCGCTGCCGCCTCGTACTTCACGGTGCTGGACTTCTCCGCCTCTACGAAGCGATCGAGGTAGCCCTCCCAGCGCGTGCCCGCGGACCCCCTGGCGATGATGAGGAAGTCCTCGGGATAGTCGTAGATGAAGTCGACGATGCGGGTACGCGCCTCGAGCTCAAAGTCGAGCATGGCGTCGAAGGAGCGCATCTCGGGAGGAAACGCGAGAAACTCGTCGATGAGAGCCTGGTAGAGGGAGAAGAGGCCGTCGCCGGATGGTGCCACCACGCGGTCGAAGAGGTCTTCCTTGCTGGAGAAGTGGCCATAGATCGCACCGGTCGTGACCTGTGCCAGCGCCGCGATGGAACGCAGGGAGACGCCCAGGAATCCATTGCGCAGGAAGGCGTCCCGCGCGACCGAAAGGAGCCTCGCACGGGTGGTCTCGAATGTATCCACGCTCGCCTGGACCATGCCCGCCTCCCCCGCAGATTCCGCGTCCAGGGCATCGTACCATGCGCCCACCGTTTACAGGTCCCTATGGAGCTCAGGCGCCCTCCAGGCATGAGGAACCTTGAGCTCCTCGTATATGCGGACGGCATAGCGGTCGGTCATGCCTGCCACGAAGTCGGCGACCTCGACGTCCGGTCGGTCGGGCTCGAGCCCCCTGTACTCGGCGGGCACCTCGTCCAGGTGAGCGATGAAGTAGTCGAACAGCTCTCCGATCATGCGGTTCGCCTTGGGTTCCTCGTACTTAGCGTCGCCGCGCGTGTAGAGGTTCTCAAAGAGGTACTCGCGAAGGCCCATCATGGCCTGCCACACGGGCTCGGACATGAGTATGTCGTCTGCACCGGCACTGGTCGTCACGACGTCGCGCACCATGGTCTCGATCCTCTCGGAGGAGCAGTGTCCCAGGCAGTCGCGGTACCGCACGGGGAGCATGTCCTCCGAGAGCAGTCCCGCGCGCTCGGCGTCGTCTATGTCATGGCACACGTAGGCAATGCGGTCTGCACGGGCGACCACCCGCCCTTCGAGCGTCGCGGCGCGAAGGCCGCCCTTGTGGCAGCGGATGCCGTCAAGGACCTCCCTCGAGAGGTTGAGTCCCCTGCCGCCCTTCTCGAGCCTCTCCAATATTCGAACGCTCTGCACGTTGTGCTCGAAGAGCGCCCTTCCCTCCGCGCTCTCGGGATCGATGCCGCGATGGAGTGCCATGGCACGAGAGAGGGCGCGTTCGCCCGTGTGTCCGAAGGGGGTGTGGCCGAGGTCGTGTCCCAGGGCGATGGCCTCGGTGAGGTCCTCGTTCAATCCGAGTGGCCGGGCTATGTCGCGCGCTATCTGGGCGACCTCGAGAGTGTGCGTGAGGCGCGTGCGGTAGTGGTCGCCCTCGGGCGCCAGGAACGCCTGCGTCTTGTTGGCCAGGCGCCTGAAGCTCTTGCTGTGCAGGACCCTGTCGCGGTCGCATTGGTAGCAGGTCCTGAGGGGGTCCGCCTCTTCGGGACGTGCCCTGCCGAGGCTCTCGTCGCTGAAGCTCGCATGGGGACTCAGCAACTCGTGCTCGCGAGCCTCCAGGTCCCTGCGACGTATGACAGCTCCCATGGGAAAGCCTCCTTGCTCTGCCCGCCCGCAAACGACGAGGGAGGGGGCACGTCGGCCCCCTCCCTCACGTCAGGACTGTGACGCCACGCTTGCTCCTAGGCGAGCTTGGCGGGACCGCCATTCGACTTGATCTTGGCCTGGGCGCCGGCAAGGCGTGCGATGGGCACGCGGTAGGGCGAGCAGGACACGTAGTCGAGGCCGAGGTCGTAGTACATCTGGATGGACTCGGGATCGCCGCCGGTCTCGCCGCAGACGCCGCAGATGATGGTCTCGTTGGCCTTGTGGCCACCCTTGACGCCCATCTCGACCAGCTTCGCGACGCCCGTATCGAGGGTCTCGAAGGGGTTGGAGCGCAGGATCTTCTTGTTGAGGTACTGGGGGATGAAGGCGCTCTCGACGTCGTCGCGCGAGAAGCCGAAGGTGGTCTGCGTGAGGTCGTTGGTGCCGAAGCTGAAGAAGTCGGCGTACTGGCCGATCTCGTCGGCGGTGACGGCGGCACGCGGGAGCTCGATCATGCAGCCGATGGGGATGCTGAGCTCGACGCCCTCGGCCTCGGAGACCGCCTTGACAACGGACTCGATCTGGCCGCGGACGAGCTTGAGCTCCTCGACGCTGGAGATCAGGGGAACCATGATCTCGGGCTTGGGGTTCAGGCCCTGCTTCTTGAGCTTGGCGGCGGCGCCGGCGATGGCACGGACCTGCATGTCGTTGAGCTCGGGGTACACGATGCCGAGGCGGCAGCCGCGCAGGCCGAGCATGGGGTTGGCCTCCTGGAAGGAGTCCAGGCGGGAGAGGCGGGCGCGCATGGCCTTGAGCTGGACCTCGTTCTCGCCGCGGCCCTCGGCGTGCGCAATCTCGACGGCGAGCTCGCGGGGGTCGTCGAGGAACTCGTGCAGGGGCGGGTCGAGCAGACGGACGATGACGGCCTTGCCGTCCATGGCCTTGAACATGCCCTCGAAGTCGCCGGTCTGGACCTTGAGGAGCTGGCCGAGGGCCTGCTGCTTCTGGCCGTCCGTGTCAGCGAGGATGAAGGACTGGATGATCTGCTTGCGATCGCCCAGGAACATGTGCTCGGTGCGGTCGAGGCCGATGCCCTCGGCGCCGAAGTCGACGGAGAGCTGGGCGTCCTCGGGGTTGTCGGCGTTGGTGCGCACGCCGAAGATGCGGCCGCGAGACGCGTCGCGACGGACCTCGTCGGCCCACTCGAGGATGGTCTCGAGGTCGCCAGTGAGCTCGGGACGGGTCAGGGGCACGGCGCCGACGATGATGTCGCCCGTGGTGCCGTTGATGGAGATGATGTCGCCCTCGTGCAGCACGATGTCGGTGCCGGAGATCGCGACCTCCTTGGCCTTGGCGTCGATCTTCAGCGCCTCAGCGCCGCAGACGCAGGGAGCGCCCATGCCACGGGCGATGACGGCCGCGTGGGAGGTCTTTCCGCCATGCGAGGTGAGGATGCCCTCGGCGGCGACCATGCCCTTGAGGTCGTCGGGAGTGGTCTCCCAGCGCACCAGGATGCAGGGCTTCTCAATGTTGGCATAGTGGACGGCGGCGTCAGAGGAGAAGACGACTGCACCCACGGCAGCACCGGGGCTGGCGTTCATGCCCTTGGCGACGACGTCGACCTTCGCCTTGGGGTCGAACTGGGGGTGCAGGAGCTGGTCGAGCTGGTCGGGCGCGACGCGCAGGAGCGCCTGCTCCTTGGTGATGCGGCCCTCGTCGACCATCTGCATGGCGACCTTGAGGGCAGAGAGCGCGGTGCGCTTGCCGACGCGGGTCTGGAGCATCCAGAGCTTGCCCTGCTCGATGGTGAACTCGATGTCCATCATGTCCGCGTAGTGGTCCTCGAGGATCTCGAACACGTGGAAGAGCTGCTCGCCGGCCTCCTTGAGCGCGGGAATCTTGACCAGGTCGGCGATGGGCTCGGTGTTGCGGATGCCCGCCACGACGTCCTCGCCCTGGGCGTTGACCAGGAAGTCGCCGTAGCGCTCGTTGGTGCCGTCGGCGGGGTTGCGGGTGAAGGCCACGCCGGTGGCAGAGGTCTCGCCCTTGTTGCCGAAGACCATGACCTGGACGTTGACCGCGGTGCCCAGGCTGTCGTCGATCTTGTTCTGCTTGCGGTAGAGGATGGCGCGCTCGGTGTTCCAGGAGCCGAAGACGGCCTGTTCCGCAAGGCGCAGCTGCAGATAGGGGTCCTGGGGGAAGGAGGCGACGCCGTCAGGGGCGACCTCGGGGTGGGCCTGCGAGTCTACGTTCTTGGCGAAGATCGCCTTGAAGGTCTCGGTGAGGTCCTTGAGGTCGGCCGCGTCGAGGTCGGTGTCGAGCTTGACGCCCTTCTCGGCCTTCTTGGCGCTGATGGCGTCCTCGAAGAGCTGGCCGTCGACGCCCATGACGACGTTGGAGAACATCTGCACGAAGCGGCGGTAGGAATCCCACGCGAAGCGCTCGTTCTGGGTCTGCTTGATGAGGCCCTCGACGGAGTCGTCGTTGAGGCCCAGGTTCAGGACGGTGTCCATCATGCCGGGCATGGAGAAGGGCGCGCCGGAGCGGACGGAGACCAGCAGCGGGTCCTCCTTGTCGCCCAGCTTCTTGCCCATGCGCTTCTCGAGGTCGCGACGATACTCGTCAATCTCGTCCAGGACGCCCTCGGGCCAGACGTTGTTCTCAGAGTAGGCGACGCAGGTCTGGCAGGTGATCGAGAATCCCGGAGGGACGGGCAGGCCGATGTTGGCCATCTCGGCGAGGTTGGCGCCCTTGCCGCCCGTGATCCACTTCGCCTCTTCGACGGTGTTGCCGGCGACTTCGGTGACGTTGTTGCCGTTCTCGTCCGTGCCGAAGCGATACACATGCTTCTCAGCCATAGCACTCCTTCAAGGTCTTCCTTGGGCGCGAGAGGTCCCGGCCCCTTCCAAAAGAACACCTGCGCGTGCAAACGGCAGGTGCCCTCACTAACTCTGACTTATTTTATCGACCAAAACATGCAAGGTACACCTCGTCCAATCATCGGGGCAAATCAGCCTTCCGTAGATTGGACAATTAGACGAGCATGCTTTGCCCTATACTAGGGACCAGTTTTTGCTACGCCTCGTGAACCTCGGTCCTGGAACGACGGCCCGCCTGATAGTGCGGCTCCTCCCCCGTCAGGGTGGAGATGACGGTGATCGCGGGACCCAGGAGGTCGATGGAGGGGATACCCCTCTTGTCGAGCTCGCGACGGATGTCGCGGCGGAGGTTGCGGTCCACGATCGTGTGGAACACCGCGATGGGCACGTCCTCGTCGAGGTTCCTGTTGAGGTAGTCGCTCACCATCTCTGCGGAGTTCACGTTGCCGAGCGTCTTGATGATGACGGCGTCGTCACCAAACTGGTCTGCCGCCGCCTCGACCACGCCCGCGGCGGTCTTGCCACGCGCGTCCGATATGACGAACACGATGGGCGTGACGTCCTCGAACACCAGCGGGTCGTCGAATCTGTCTTCGGCCATGGGCCTGCCTCCCTGTCTATGGGGCCCTCTAGCACCCCGCCTCGACCTCCGCCGGGGCGGGGCCTTGCCTACTTCCTGCGAGAGAGTGCGCCGACGTTGGCCACGTCGGAGAAGACGCCGGCGAAGCGGTTGAGAAGGCGCAGCCTATTCTCTCTTACCAGAGTGTCCTCGTCCATGACGAGGACGTCATCAAAGAATCGGTCGATTGGCTCCCTTAGCTCGGCGAGAGCCTTGCAGGCGCCCTCGAAGTCCTTCCGCGAGAGGCACTCCTCCACATTTCGCCCACCATCCTCGCAGGCAGAGAGGAGGCGCAGCTCCGCCTCCCCGAGGAGGGAGCGGTCCACCTCGCTCCCGAGGCTGGCGTCGCCGAGGTGGGCGGCGCGGGCGTAGGCGGTGGCGAGGTCGTCGAAGAGCTCGGGCTGCTTGGCGCGGGCGTCCTCGAGGGCATGCGCACGGGCGAGGAACTCGGCGGGGTCGATGACGCCCACGGACGAGATGGCCTCGATGACGTCGACCGAGACGCCGTCGTCGCGGGCGATGGTGGCAAGGCGACCTGCGAAGAAGTCCGCCACCTTGCCGGCGACCGACGAGGCGTCGAAGTCGAGCCCCTGCGCCAGGTATGCGTCAAGGGAGAGACCGATGAGGCGGCGCAGCGACACCTCGGGGAGCGTGCGGAGGAGCGCGATGACGCCGATGGCGGCGCGCCGCACCGCGAAGGGGTCGGAGGAGCCGGTGGGTGGCTCGTCTATGGCGAAGATGCCACAGATGGTGTCGAGCTTGTCCGCCACGGCGACGGCCTTGCCGACCTCGCCCGAGGGGAGCTCGTCCCCGGCGAAGCGTGGACGGTAGTGCTCGCGGACGGCGTCCGCCACCTCAGCGTCCTCCCCCGCCGCCTGGGCGTAGTAGCCGCCCATGACACCCTGCTGGCTCGTGAACTCGACCACGGCCTGCGTGACGAGGTCGGCTTTGGCCAGGCGCGCGGCGCGCCCGGCGAGCGCGGCGCGCCTGTCGTCCAGACCGGCCTCGCGGGCGACCTCGGGGGCCAGCGCCTCCATGCGGCCGACCTTCTGGAGCACGGTTCCCAGCCTCTCCTGGAAGACGACGCTGGAGAGTCGCTCCACGTAGTCCTCGAGCGGGCGCTTCAGGTCCTCCTCGTAGAAGAACTTCGCGTCGTCCAGCCTGGCGCGGACCACGCGCTCGTTGCCGTCCACGACGCGCCCGGAGTTCTCGGGCGCCGTGTTGGAGACGACGACGAACTCGCGGGTGAGCTCGCCCGCGACGTCGTAGATCGGGAAGTAGCGCTGGTTCGTGAGCATGGACTCGCAGATGATCTCGTGGGGGACGCGGAGGAACTCCTCGTCGAAGGTGCCCACGAGCACGGTGGGCCACTCGCAGAGGTTGACGACCTCGTCGAGGACCTTCCTGGGCGTGTCGACGTGGGCCCCGCCGCGCTCCTCCTCGACCCGGCGCACGCCCTCCATGATGACCGCGCGCCTGCGCTCCTCGAGGAGGACGCCGGCAGACTCGAGGACGGACTCGTACTGGGCGGGGTTTGGCACGACGTGCTCGCCGGGACCCAGGACCCTGTGCCCGCGCGTGGTGTTCGAGCTCGTCACGTCGGCGTAGCTCACGGGGACGACGTCCTCTCCAAAGAGGCAGCAGATCCAACGGATGGGCCTCACGAAGCTCGCGTGCTCGCTGCCCCAGCGCTGGCTACGGTAGTTGGGCCACTCGAGGGAGCCGATGACGCGCTCGGAGAGCTCCGAGAGGATGGGCGACGCGGGGCGGGAGGGGATGCTCTTCTCGGCAAAGACGTACTCGCGGCCGTCCGCGTCCACGCGCCGCGCGAGCTGCTCGGCGGCAAGCCCCAGCTTGCGCGCGAAGCCCTGCGCCGCCTTCGTGGGAGCGCCGTCGGAGTCGAAGGCGATGTTGGCCGCCGGACCGCGCTTGACCTCGTGGACCTCCTCGGTCTGGGCGGCGACGTCGCGGACGATCACGCTGAGCCTGCGCGGGGTGGAGCAGGGACGGACCTCGCCATGGGCGAGCCCCGCCTCGTCGAGCCCCTTGCTCACGAGCACCCCGAGCTGGCGGGTCGCGTTGATGAGGGGCGCGGAGGGCATCTCCTCGCAGCCGATCTCGAGCAGGAAGTCACGCGTCTGTGCCATCTAGGCCACCTCCCCCTTCTGTGCATTTGCGTCCTTTCCGGCGACCTCTTCGAGGTAGGCCTCGCAGCAGGCCTTGGCGACGGTGCGGACGCGCAGGATGTAGTTTGCGCGCTCGACGGCCGAGAGCGCGCCACGGCTGTCGAGGAGGTTGAAGGCATGGCTGCACTTCATCACGCAGTCGTATGCGGGAAGCGGGAGCCTCGCCTCGAGGCAGGAGTGGCACTCGGCCTCGTAGTCATCGAACTTCTGGCGCATCATCTCGACGTTGGCGACCTCGAAGTTGTACGCGCTGAACTCGCGCTCATTCTCGAGGAAGACGTCGCCGTAGGTCATGGGGGTGCCGTCGGGGAGGTAGCTCCACACCAGGTCGTACACCGAGTTGACGCCCTGGGCGTACATGGCGATGCGCTCGAGGCCATAGGTTATCTCGACCGGGACGGGATCAACCTCGATGCCTCCAACCTGCTGGAAGTAGGTGAACTGGGTCACCTCCATGCCATTGAGCCAGACCTCCCATCCCAGGCCCCAGGCACCCAGGGTCGGGCTCTCCCAGTCGTCCTCGACGAAGCGGACGTCATGCCTGCTGGGGTCGAGGCCGATCGCGCTCAGCGACCCCAGGTAGAGCTCCTGGGAATCTGCGGGAGAGGGCTTCATGAGCACCTGGAACTGGTAGTAGTGCTGCATGCGGTTGGGGTTCTCGCCGTAGCGCCCGTCGGCGGGACGGCGGCAGGGCTGGGGATAGCAGGTCCTCCAGGAGCCGGGGCCCAGCGAGCGCAGCGCGGTCGCGGTGTGGAAGGTGCCCGCGCCAACCTCGCTGTCGTACGGCTGCATGACCGTGCAGCCCTTCTCCGCCCAGTAGTGCTCAAGAGCCAGGATCATGTCCTGGAAGGTCAACGCCTTCTCGCTCATGCCTTTTGCCTCTCCCATCGATGTCGTGCGCTGCCGACCCTAGAGCCAGCGCGCGTCCGTGAGGGGCCAGTAGATGAAGAGGCCCCTCGAGGTGACGCTTTCCACGCTCACCGCGCCGAAGTAGCGCGAGTCGAGCGAATTGGTGCGGTTGTCCCCCATGACCCATATGCTGCCCTCGGGGACGACGTAGGGGTAGCTGATGTCCGCGTCCAGCAGCCGCGAGTGCTGCTGGAGGGGGTAGCTCGGCTTGCCCATCACGTAGGGTTCGTCGAGGGCGCGGCCGTCCACGTAGACGACCCCGTCGCGAAGCTCGACCGTCTGCCCTCCCACGGCAACCACGCGCTTGATGAGGGTCGTGCCCGCATCGTCGGGGTCGTCGAAGGTGACGACGTCGCCCGCCTTGGGCGCGCTCGCGCGCAGGCTCAGCTTCTCTCCCAGGAGGCAGTCCCCCTCGTGGATGGTCTCGAGCATGGAGCCCGAGGGCACCAGGTAGTACTCCGCCACGTAGCTGCGGACGAGGAACGCGATGCCCAGGCCCACGACGACGCAGAGCACTAGCTCGAGGGCGAAGGGCATGCGATGCGGCGTGTCGTCGCTCATTTGGCTCCTCCTTCCCCAGAGGACTCGATGACGGCGCGGGCGAGGGCGCGCTCCTCTTCGGTGAGCTCGGCCCCGTCAAGCAGGTCGGGCCTCCAGAGGGCCGTGCGCTCGACCGCGTTCCTGCGCCTCCAGGCGGCGACGGCAGCGTGGTCTCCCGAGAGGAGGACCTCGGGCACCCCCCTGCCCTCATACTCCGACGGGCGGGTGTACTGGGCGTACTCGAGCAGTCCGTCAGAGAAGGACTCGTCCCGGGCGCTCATCTCGTCGCCCAGCGCACCGGGAAGGAGCCTCACGACCGAGTCGATCACGACGAGCGCCGCGAGCTCGCCGCCGGTGAGGACGTAGTCGCCCAGAGAGATGCGCTCGTCCGCGAGCTCGTAGGCCCGCTCGTCCATCCCCTCGTAGCGCCCGCAGACCAGAAGCACCCTCTCCTCGTGCGAGAGGCGCTCGGCGACCGACTCGTCGTAGCGCCTGCCGCAGGGGGTGAAGAAGACCACGTGAGGGCGGGCCGGGTGCCTCTTGCTGATGTCGCGGACCGCCTCGAAGATCGGGGCAGGCTTCATGAGCATGCCCTGGCCGCCACCGAACGGCGCGTCGTCTACCGTGCGATGGCGGTCGTGCGTCCAATCGCGCAGGTCATACGACTCGAACTCGAAGATGCCCCTCGCCTGGGCGCGCCCCATGATGGAGGTCTCGAGGTAGGGGGCGAACAGGTCCGGGAAGACCGAGAGCGTCTCGAACCTCAATTCCCCACCTCCCCCAGCAGGCCTTCGGGCGCGTCGACCAATATCTCCCCCTCGGGCGGGAGCTCGCTGACGACGGAATCCACCACCGGGAGCAGGACCTCCCCATGCGGCCCGCCGTCGATGACCCACACGTCGTTGGCCGGCCCCCTCATGAGCTCGACGACGGAGCCCAGGCGACCCCATCTGACGTCGCGGACGGGCCGCCCGACGAGCGCGTCCGCGTCGTGGAGGGCATAGCCCTCGGGGAGGTCCCCCACACGGGCGAGGAGGAGCTTGCCCACGAGCCTGGAGGCGGAGTCGATGTCGCCCACCCCCTCGAGGGAGACGAGCTGGCCGCGGCGACCCTCGTCGGCGGAGAGCACGCGGACCTCGCGCGGGCCCTTGAGCGCCGGAGGCACGACGAAGGTCTCGAGCCCCTCGCGCAGCAGAGGAGGAAGGCCGTGAACGGAAACCGTCACGACCTCCCCCCTCTTGCCGTGCGTCTTCTCCACACGGGCTATGGCCCTGTAGCGCGGGTGCAAGGCCTATCCCAGAACCTCGACCTCGACGGAGGTGCCCACCCTGGAGCCGAGCGCGCGGGCGAGCGTGCGGATGGCCTTGATGGTGCGTCCCCTCCTGCCGATGATGCGGCCTGCGTCCTCCTCGGCGCAGCTGACCTCGATGAGGGCCGAGCCCTCGCTGTCGGTCACGTCGAGGGACACCGCGTCCTCGTTGGTCACGAGCCCGCAGACGATGTACTCGACGAGGTCGGCGACCCTGTCGGAAGCGACCTGCCCCGGGACGTCCTCGGACTCGACGACTTCGCTGACTTCCTCGGACACGATGCCTACTCGGCCTCGGTGGCTGCGGCGGCAGCCTTGGCGGCGGCCTTCTTGGAGAGCTTCTGCTTCTTCTCGGGCGCAGGCTCGCCGGAGCGGGCGACGTCGATGAGGTGGGAGACGGCGTTGGTGGGCTGGGCACCCTTGGCAACCCACTCGTCGATCTTCTCGAGGTCGAGGTCGATGGTCTTGGGGGAGGTCAGAGGGTTGTAGCGACCAACGAGCTCGATGTAACGGCCGTCGCGGGGCATGCGGCCGTCGGCGACGACGACGCGATAGAACGGGTGCTTCTTGGCACCGTGACGAGTGAGACGAATCTTGACTGCCAAAGTAGAACTCCTTCAGACGAGCGGCGCCGTGGTAGTTGAATGAATGCACCGCATAGCCACACAAAAGCAGGCAATATGATACGACAGCGCCCAAGGGGCGCAAGGTGCAGTTTTTGTGAACTGCACCCCGCTCCCAGGCGATTGTGTTTCGTTCTGGGCCTGCGTTAAGTGGCCCTTAAGGTCCTTAACGTACCATCGGATGGTATTTGTCCCCCAAAACGAACAATAGCCTCTGTGCCCGAAAGATGGAGAATCCCATGAACATTCTGGTTGTGGAAGACGAGCGCAACCTAGCCGACGCCATCGTCCAGATCCTGAAGGGCGGCGGCTTCAACGCCGAGGCCGCGTACGACGGGAACGCCGGCCTCTCGTCCGCGCTCAGCGGCATGTACGACGCGGTCGTCATGGACGTCATGCTCCCTGGCAAGGACGGGGTCCAGATCGTCCACGAGCTGCGCCACGAGGGGAACTCCGTGCCCGTCCTCATGCTCACCGCCCGCACCTCGACCTCCGACAAGGTCGAGGCCCTGGACGCCGGCGCGGACGACTACATGACCAAGCCCTTCGAGGACGCCGAGCTCCTCGCCCGCCTGCGCGCGCTCACCCGTCGCCAGGGCGACGTCGTAATCGACGAGGTCAGCTTCGCGGACCTCACGCTGGACCTCGCGACCCATGACCTCAGCTGTAACGACAACTCCGTCCACCTCTCGGGCAAGGAGTTCGAGGTCCTGAAGATGCTGATGGGCTCCACCGCCCGCGTCGTCTCGAAGCAGGACCTGCTGGTGCGCGTCTGGGGCACCGACGGCGAGGCGTCGGAGAACTCCGTCGAGGCCTACATCTCGTTCCTGCGCAAGAAGCTGGGCCACATCCACTCGAAGGTCCAAATCACCACCCTGCGCATGCTGGGATATCGACTCGAGGAGTTTGACCTGCCCAGGGAGTAGGTGGGAGCCGTGCTCGAGAGGCTCAAGCGCAAGTTCATGGTGATCGTGATGACGCTCGTGGGGACCGTCCTCGCGAGCGTCCTTGGTCTCATGTACTACTCCTCCTTCACGACCCAGGCCAACCTCGTGAAGGAGTCCCTCAACCGTGGGCTCGAGGGGAGCCTCAGCCCCCTGCCCGTCATAGGCTCGGAGGGTGCGCGCGTGGGCGGCATGCTCACGGTCGTGGTCGAGGTGTCCGAGAAGGGCGTCATCCTCCAGACGAGCGAGTCGCCGGCATACATCAGCGGCCCCGTCCTCGCCCGCGTCATCGACGACGCCCTGACCCAGGGTGTGACGAGCGAGCGCATCGGGGACCTCCACGTCGTGTGGAAGAGCGCCGTCACCGACCAGGGGAACATCCGCATCGCCATCGTGGACACCACCATCGCCGACCGCGCCCTCACGAGCCTCCTGCTCAACGCCATCGTGGTCATGGCGGCAAGCCTCTCTATCCTCTTCGCCGTGGCGTCCTTCCTCTCGAACTGGGCCATTTCGCCCATAGCGAGGGCATGGGAGCAACAGAGGCGCTTCGTGGCCGACGCGTCGCACGAGCTCAAGACGCCGCTCTCCGTCATTCTGGCCAACTCGCAGATCCTTGCCCGGGACGACCGCATCCCCGAGGACGACGCGCGGTGGGTCGAGAGCACCGTCGACGAGGCGCAGCACATGAAGAACCTCGTGAACGACCTGCTCGAGCTCGCCAAGGCGGAGGAGGGCACGGACGGGCTGGGCTCGGCGCTCTCCTCGGAGGAGGTGGACTTCTCGAACCTCGTGGAGTCCGCGGCGCTCGAGTTCGACCCCGTCGCCTTCGAGCGCGGCTGCTCCATCGAGACCTCGATAGAGCCGGGCCTCAAGGTCAAGGGCGACCCCGAGTGGCTCGAGCGCCTGGCCAAGATCCTGATAGACAACGCCTGCAAGTACGCCCGTACCCAGAGCGTCGTGCGCGTGCGACTGCGACGCAGCTCAAGGCATGTGCAGCTCAGCGTGAACAACCAGGGAGCCCCCATAGCCAGGGAGGACCTCCCCCACATCTTCGACCGCTTCTACCGCAGCGAGCGGGCGCGGAGCAGGACCAACGGGGACGAGGGCGGCTTCGGGCTGGGCCTCGCCATCGCGAAGGGGGTCGCCGAGGCATGCGGCGGCGGCATAGCCGCCGAGAGCGACGAGGCGTCCGGAACCACCTTCACGGTCACCTTCTAGGGGAGGCCGGCGCATGGCGGAGGGAAGCGGGAGGGAGCAGGACCGATCCTTGGGCCTCCCCTGGCAGGGGCCTGCCGTGGGGCTGCTGGACCTCGACGCGTTCTTCGCCTCCGTGGAGCAGCTCGACCATCCCGACTGGAGGGGGCTCCCCGTCATCGTCGGGGGCTCCCCCGAGCGCAGGGGCGTCGTCTCGACGGCATCCTACGAGGCCCGTCGCTTCGGCGTCCACTCGGCCATGCCGTCCTGGCAGGCGCGCCGGCTCTGCCCCGGCGCGATCTGGACCCCGGGCCGCTTCGACCGCTATCGCGAGCTCTCGCGGGCGGTCATGGGAATCGTCCAGGACGAGACCCCCCTCGTGGAGCAGGTGTCGATCGACGAGGCGTTCTTCGACGTGACCCCAGGGCGATGGTCGCGCGAGAGCCCCCTCGACATCTGCCGCCGCATCCAGCTGCGCGTGCGAAAGCTGGGCATCACCTGTTCGATCGGCCTGGGAACGAGCAAGACCGTGGCGAAGATCGCCTCCGAGCGCCAGAAGCCGCGCGGGCTCACCGTCGTGCCGCCCGGCGCGGAGGCCGCCTTCCTCGCACCGCTTCCCGTGAGGGCCATGAGCGGGATAGGCCCCGCGACCGAGCGCAGGCTCCAGGAGCTCGACGTGAGGACGCTCGGCGACCTCGCCCTGCGCGACGAGGCAGAGATGCGGCGCGCCCTGGGAAGCGTGGGCCCCCAGCTCGTGAGAAGGGCGAGGGGGATGGAGGGAAGCCCCGTCAGAGAGACGGCGCGGCCCGAGGAGGCCAAGTCCGTCTCGAACGAGCGGACCTTCTCGCACGACCTTCTCACGAGGGAGGAGGTGGATGCCGCCATAGGCCAGGTCTCTGCCCTCGTGGGAGAGCGGCTGCGCAAGCGGGGGCTCCGCGCCTCGACGGTCACCCTCAAGCTGAAGTTCGACTACCTCCACGCACGAACGGCGCAGAGGGCGCTGCCAAGGCCCACGGACGACGAGAGGAGGCTTGCCGCCTGCGCGCGCGGGCTCCTCTCCGGGCTCTGGTCCCCGGGACTCGGGATAAGGCTCGTCGGCGTCGGCGCGAGCGACTTCGGCGAGGGGGCCGCGGAGCAGCTCTCGCT
This sequence comes from Olsenella phocaeensis, assembly GCF_048189965.1. Taxonomy (NCBI): domain Bacteria; kingdom Bacillati; phylum Actinomycetota; class Coriobacteriia; order Coriobacteriales; family Atopobiaceae; genus Olsenella; species Olsenella phocaeensis. The sequence continues at coordinate 215,216 of NZ_DBEZHV010000006.1, forward strand.
CTTCACGGACGAGAAGGGCGACGAGCGCGACCTGAGGGCCCTTTCGCTTGCCACGGACGAGGTCAGGAGGCGCTTCGGCAAGTCAGCCATCGCCTATGGCAGGGATCTCAGGCTCGAGGGCAGGGATTCGGACACGCTGCCTATGAACGGCGGAGGGGCGTAGCGGGGCCGACCCCTCCCCTACTCGCCCGACGGCGCGACCGCGTCGGCCGCCTCGGACGTCCCCTCCGTCGCGGCCTCGCCCTCGAGGCCCAGCGTGACGCGGGGCGCGTCACCCCACAGGCGCTCGAGGCGATAGAAGTCGCGGGTCTCGGGCCTGAACACGTGGACCACGAGGGAGCCGAAGTCGAGGAGCACCCAGCTGCCGGAGGCCTTTCCCTCGACCGAGAGGGGCTTGGCGTGACAGTTCACCTGGAGCTTTTCCTCGATGTGGTCGACCACGGCGTCGACCTGGGGCTTGCTTGACGCGCTGCACACGAGGAAGTAGTCGCAGACGTCGGACACGGACGAGAGGTCCAGGAGGACGATGTCGCTGGCCTTCCTCTCGTCTGCGGCGGTGGCGGCGATGCGGGCGAGCTCGAGCGGGGTTGCGGGCATTCGTTGCCTTCCCTTCTGGGTCATCGGCCCCGGCGCTCGTGCGCCAGTGCCAGTGCGTTGTATACCTCGATGGTACCCGGATACAGGTACCTGCGCGTCTTGATGACGTATTCCACCCCGCCGGCGAACGCGCTCCAGTAGACCTCCCCAAGCGGGGCGCGAGACGAGACCAGGTCTCGCGTGGCCTGTATGCCGGGACTTGCGGGACGGAGCGGCTCGATGCCGTCCGCGACGAAGATGACCATGTCGAGCGGGCTCATCTCCGCGGAGCCCAGGGTGTGGAGCCCTATGGCACGGAACACCTCCGGGGGGAGCTCGGGATAGAGCCCGGGCAGCTCGCGGGCCGCCGTGAGCCCGTGCAGGAGCGGGAGGACGAGGTGCAGGTCGACCCCAAGGTCGATGCCCAGGTCCCTCGCCGCGGAGAGGAGCTCCTCGTCGGTGAGGACCTTGTCCCAGTCGTGCAGGGTCCCCGCGGCGCGCGCCAGGAAGGGGTCCACCCCGTAGGAGAGCGCCAGCGACTCGGCGCAGCGAGCCACCGAGAGCGAGTGCTCCAGGCGGCGGGGCCTTGCCACGGCCATGCGGGCGCGGAGGTCGCCCTCGAGGCGCTCGAGGCAGGACGCCTGTCCCTCGTCGTAGTCCGCGCAGGTGCCGAGCGGCTCAGTACCCAAGGTCGTCGCCTCCCGCCACGGAGCCGTAGCGCGTGGGCCTGACCCCATAGAGCTTGTGCTTGTGGATGTAACCCGTCACGGGGTCGGGGGTGAGGTAGCGCAGGCTCTGCCCGCCGCGCACACGTTCGCGCAGGTAGCTGGACGATATGGCGAGCGCGGGGACCTCGAGGTAGGTCACGTCGAAGTCGAATCCCGACTCGGCGATCGCGCTCTGGGCGCGGCTCAGGTCGTAGCCGGGACGGGTGGCGCCCACGAGCTTGGCGAGGTGGGCTATCCTCCCCGCGTCACGCCAGGTGACGATCTCTGCGATGGCGTCGGCGCCGGTGATGAAGTGGAGCTCCACGTTGTCCGGGTAGATGGCGCGCATGCGCTCGAGGGTGTCTGCCGTGTAGGTGATCCCTTCGCGGTCGACCTCGAAGCGGCTGGCCACGAAGTGGGGGTTGTCGGAGGTGGCGAGCAGGGTCATGGCGTATCGGTCCTCCCCCGAGGTGACCGACCGGTCCTGCTTGAAGGCGGGGCGACCGGCGGGCATGAAGACGACCACGTCCAGACCCAGGTCGTCGAAGGCCTGCTCGGCTGCCACGAGGTGGCCGTTGTGGATGGGGTCGAAGGTGCCTCCCATGATGCCGATGCGGTAGGTCCGCGCCGGGTCCTGCCCCAGGATGGGCAGGTCCCCCTTGCGGATGACGTCCTCGGCGATGTGCTCCACCTCCCCAGGCTGCAGGTAGTCGAAGGAGAGGGGCTCGGAGCTGCGGGGAACGGGTGGCTTCGTCATGCTTCCCTCCTAGAGCACGAGGAGTTCGTCGCGGTGGATGGCGGGCTGGCCGTCCTTCTCGGGCATGAAGCGGGCTATCACGTCGAGCCGGAGCCCGTGCACGCGTGCCATCTCGTCCGACGAGTAGCGGGTCACTCCCCTTCCGACGAGCGCCCCGTCCGCGCCGACGACGTTGACCACGTCACCCGCCTCGAACTCGCCCTCGGCCCTCAGCACGCCGACCGGGAGCACGGACGCCCCCGACTCGACGACCGCCCTGCGTGCGCCGTCGTCGAGGACCAGGGTCCCGCGCACGACCTCGGCAAGCCCGATCCAGAGCTTGCGAGCGCCCTCGTGGCTGCCCTCCACGGGTTCGAAGCGCGTCCCCACGCCGTCCTCGCAGGCCGCGCGCAGAAGCACGCCGCCCTCGCGTCCGCGGCAGATCACGAGGGGGATTCCCGCCGCCATGGAGGCCCGGGCGGCCCGGAGCTTGGCGGCCATCCCGCCCGTGCCCACGGAGCTCGTGGAGCCGCCCGCCATGGCGGCTATCTCCGGCGTGAGCTCGCGCACCAGGGGGACCAGCCGCGCGTCGGGGTCCTCCTGGGGATTCGCGGTGTAGAGCCCGTCCACGTCAGAGAGGATCACGTAGAGGTCCGCCGAGACGAGCGTGGCCACGATGGCGCCAAGGGTGTCGTTGTCCCCGAAGGCGAACTCGGCCACGGACACTGTGTCGTTCTCGTTCACCACGGGCACCGCCCCCAGCTCGAGCAGGCGCTGGAGGGTGTTGCGCGCGTTGAGGTAGCCGTCGCGGTCGGTCACGTCGCGGCGGGTCAGGAGGACCTGGCCACAGGCGACCCCATGGCGCGCGAGCTCGACGGCGTAGGCCTCCGTGAGTGCCGCCTGGCCGGCCGAGGCGCAGGCCTGGAGCCCGGGGATGTCACGGGGCCGCTCCTTGACGGCGAGTCGCCCCATGCCCGCGGCGACGGCACCGGATGACACGATGACCACCCCTACGCCGCGCGCGACGAGTTCGGCCACCTGGTCGCAGACGGAGGCGATGAGCCCCAGGTCGGGGCTGCCGTCACCGGCGACCAGGGTAGACGAGCCCAGCTTGAAGACGACGCGCGTGGGAAGGTCCGCCACCCCTACTCGCCCTCCTCGTCCGAGGCCGCGAGCTCCTCTTCGAGCTCGTCGTACGCGTCCTGCGCGCCCTCTCCCTCGTAGTCGAAGGCGAAGCCCAGTATGCGCACCTCGTCCCCGGCCTGGCAGCCCGCCGCCGCGAGCTTGGCGTCGAGGCCCATGCGGTCGAAGCGGTGCTGGAGGTATGCGATGGCCTCGTCGTTGTCCCAGTCGGTTTGGACCACCATGCGCTCGACCAGCCCGCCCGAGACGCGCCAGATGCCGCGGGACTCCATGCGAATCTGGACCGCCCGGTCGCGGCGCTGGCGCTCGCGTTCCACGGCCTCGTTGAAGTCGGGGAGGATGGCCGTGGGCTCGATCCTGCTCCTGAGCTCGGCCACCTCCGCCGCGCACGCGGTGGTGAAGTCCTCGAGTCCCTCGCCCGTCACGGCCGACACGGCGAAGAACGCGTGGCCGTCGGCCTCCGCCGCCTCCCTCAGGCGCCCGAGGGCGTCCTCCGTCCCCGGCATGTCGCACTTGTTGGCGAGGACGATCTGCGACCGGGACGCGAGCTCCTGCGCATAGGCGGCGAGCTCGGAGTTGATGGTGCGGTAGTCCTCGAGGGGGTCGCGTCCCTCGTAGCCGCCCGTGAGGTCCACGACGTGCAGGATGAGCGCCGTGCGCTCGATGTGGCGCAGGAACTCGTGGCCGAGGCCACGGCCCTCGGAGGCCCCCTCGATGAGCCCCGGCACGTCGGCGACGACGAAGGAGGCACCGGTCTTCGCCCTCACGACCCCCAGGTTGGGAACCAGCGTGGTGAAGGGGTAGTCGGCGATCTTGGGGCGGGCGGCGGAGAGGCGGGCTATGAGGGAGCTCTTGCCCACCGACGGCATGCCCACGAGGGCGGCGTCCGCCATGAGCTTCATCTCGAGCTCGATCCAGTGGTCGAGCGCGGGCTCGCCCTTCTCGGCGAAGGCGGGCGCCCTGCGCACCGAGGTCACGAAGTGTATGTTGCCCCTGCCGCCCGCGCCGCCGGGAGCGACGACCACGCGCTGGCTGGGCTGGGTGAGGTCGGCGATCTCGTAGGCGGGCTCCATGGTCTGGGGGTCGAGCTCGCGCACGACGGTGCCCAGGGGGACGCGCAGGACGAGGTCCTCGCCCGCGCGGCCGTGGCGGCGGGCGCCCTGGCCGTGCGTGCCCCTCTCGGCCTTGAAGTGGTGCTTGTAGCGATAGTCGATGAGCGAGGAGAGCTGCGGGTCGGTGACGAGGACGACGCTCCCGCCGTCGCCGCCGTCGCCGCCGTCGGGCCCTCCCTTGGGGACGAAGGCCTCGCGGCGGAACGACATGCAGCCGGCACCGCCGTCGCCGCCCTTGACGTTGATGCGGCAGAGGTCCGTGAAGGTGTTGGTGGGCATGGTTCTCTCTTTCGTAAGGTCATGCCATGGTAGAGCATCGGGACGTGGGGACACTAGAAGAGCGCACCCAACGCCACGAGCGCCACGCCGGGAAGCAGGCAGGCGAGGTCCACGGCCGAGAAGGGATAGCGCTTGTAGGAGGACTCCCTGCCCCTGAGGTAGAAGCCCCTCTCCTCCGCGGCGAGCGCCGTGTCGTCCGCGCGGGCGACCGAGGAGATGAGCAGGGGGGCCGCGAGCGGGAGCATGAGGCGGAGCCTGCGGAGGGGGTTGGGCGTGTCGAAGTCCACGCCGCGCGCGGTCTGGGCCTCCACGATCTTGGCCATCTGCTGGGAGAAGATCGGCACGAAGCGCAGGGCCGTGGTGATGGTGAAGGCATAGCGGTAGGGCACGTGCAGAACCTCGACGGTGGCATTGGCGAGGTCGGTGAGCCTCGTGAGCGAGAGCATCATGACCAGCGGGAGGGCGAAGGCGACCAGGCGCAGGGCCACGTGCGCACCGCGGTCGAGGCCCTGGTCGGTGACCCAGAGGAAGAGCGGGGTGCCGGAGCGCACCACCACGGTCTGCACGAGGAGCATGAGCGCGCCGAGCGAGAGGAAGCCGGCGAGGAGCGCGAGGGTGCGCCTCAGGATGCCCGCGTAGGCCCCCAGGGCGACCAGGAAGAGCAGCACCCCGAGGAGCATGCCGTAGCCTTGCGCCAGGAAGGTCGCCACGCAGACGCAGACGGCGAGGACAACCTTGGTCACGGGGTTCGCGCGATGCAGCAGGGTCGTGCCCTCGGAGTAGTCCAGCACGGACGACATCTAGCCCACCAGCCCTTCCGTCACGGCGACGATGTCATGGACCTCGGTGACGCCCTCGTACCCGCGAGAGACGTCGGCCGAGAGCCTGCGGGCGAGCTGGGTCACCTGCGGGGCCGCGACGCACGCGCGCGCGAGCAGGCTCTCGTCGGCGAAGACCTCACCCGGGAGGCCGTCGGCGAGCACCCGCCCGTCCGCCATGACCACGACCCGGGTCGCGAAGTCGGAGACGACCTCCATGTCATGGCAGACCATGGCCACCGCGCAGCCCCTCGAGCGGGCCACCTCGACCGCCTCCATGACGGTCATGCACTCGCGGTAGTCGAGCCCGCTCGTGGGTTCGTCCAGGATGAGCACCTCGGGGTTGGTGACCACGACGGAGGCCAGGGCGACGATCTGCCTCTGCCCACGTCCCAGCGAGAACGGGGCGGCCTCGGCGGGAAGCCCGAAGTGCTCGACGCAGTCGCGCGCGCGGGAGAGCGCCTCGGCGTCGGACGTCCCGAGGAGCTGGAGGCTGAAGGCGACCTCCTCGACCACCGTCTCCTTGCAGATCTGGCGGTCGGGGTCCTGGAAGAGGGTCGAGACGTGCTGCGCGATCTGGCTGGTGCGGGCACGGGAGGTGTCGAGCCCGGCGATGGTGACGCGTCCGGAGGAGGGCTTGAGGAGGCCGTTCATGAGCTTGGTCACGGTCGTCTTGCCGGCGCCGTTCTGCCCCACCACGGCCACGAGCTCCCCCGGGCGCAGCTCGAGCGAGACGTCCTCGACGGACGCCGTCCCACCCGGGTAGCTGAAGCCGACGTGGTCGAACGTGAGCATGGGGTCGCTCGCGAGCTCGAGGGCCGTGGGCTCGCCGTGCCTGCGACCCCCCTCAAGGCGCAGGGGAGGCCGAGTGGCCGCCCGCGCCAGGGAGCCCCTCTCCCCCACCACGCGCGAGACGAGCGCCGCCGCCTCGCCCACCGTGAGGCTCACGTCCCCCTCGCGAGCGAGTCCGCGGCTCCTCAGGAGGTTGGACACGCGCGTGACGCGCGGGCTGTCGACCCCCATGCTCCTGAGCTCCTCGGAGTGGGAGAAGACCTCGCGCGGCGAGCCGAGGAGGGCGAGCCTCCCCTCCCTGAGGACGGCGACGTGACGACAGAACTCGCAGAGCAGGGCCACCTTCTGCTCGACGACCACGACGGTGATGCCCTCGCGCCGGTTGAGCTCGCGCAGGGTCTGGAACACCATGAGGGAGGAGGCGGGGTCAAGGGCCGCGGTGGGCTCGTCGAGCACCATCACCGAGGGACGTATGGCCAGGATGGCTGCGATGGCGAGCTTCTGCTTCTGGCCGCCCGAGAGCGTGGCGACCTCTCGGTGGAGGAGCCCGGAGATGCCGCAGGTGGCGAGCGCTTCGCCTATGCGGCCGGGAATCTGATCGTGGGGCACGCCGAAGTTCTCGAGGCCATAGAGCATCTCGTCCTCGACGCTCGAGGCGACCATCTGGGCGTCGATGTCCTGCAGGACGGAGCCCACCTTGCGCGAGACGTCGGTGAGCCCCACTTCGCAGCTGTCCATCCCGCAGACCGTCGCCACCCCCCTGAACTCGCCGGCGAAGTGATGCGGAACGGCACCGGAGAGGACCGAGCAGAGGGTGGTCTTGCCCGCGCCGGAGGGCCCGATGACGCCCAGGAAGTCGCCCGGGACGATGTCCAGGCAGAGGTCGTCCACCGCCGGGGAGCCTCCCCCCTCGTAGGTGAACGAGACCCTGTCCAGGCTGACGAGGGGATTTGTGGGACCTTGCTGAGACACGCTACCTCCAGAGCCGGCTTCGCCTGCATGACTGCGCCCGGGCGCTGGCGGGCGCTCGGGCGATGGTGACGGTCGGGCGACTAGCGCTTGGCCGCCTTCTTGAGCGGGAGATACAGTACCTGCACGATGACGCAGTTCGCAAGCGCGGTGCCGAACACGACGGGAAGCATGGCGACGACGGACGAGGGCGCCGCACCCAGCACGACGACGGTTGCGACCGTGGCGAAGATGAGGCCGGAGACCGTGGTGGTCACGAAGGCACCCACGAGGGGAAGGACGCCCGCGGACCCACGTCGCGCCACGGCCTGCGCGAACAGGAACATGATGACACCGCCAGGGATGTCGCAGAGGTACTCGAGGCCGGGGACGGACGTCGTGAGCTGGATGACGGTGGCCGCCAGGACGCCGATGAGCACCGACTGGGGAAGGCTGGGCCTCAGGATGAGGATGGCGAGGCAGTAGGCGGAGATGACGAACTCCGGCTGGATGCCCGTGATCGCGAGCGCCTTGCCCACGGTGATGTTGAGCACGAAGCCCGCCGCCATGAGGATGGCGAGGAGGACGAGGGAGGCCACGTCGAGCTTGCCGGCCTTGTCCTGCGCGCTGCTGACGAAGGTGCGGGGTGCGTTGTTGTTCTCTGCCATGGTCTCGTGAGTCTTTCTCTTGTTGGGATGGCCTGGTTCCGCGCGGCTACCGGCGGTGCGACGCGCGCGTGACGACGGGAGCGAGGAGCTGGACGACGACGGCGTTGAAGGCGGCGGTGCCCACGACGATGGGGAGCTTGACGAGGGTGGTCGCCATGCTCGCCCCCATGACCACGTTGCCCAGCGTAGCAAACAGCAGTCCCGAGACGAGCGTGGCGACGAAGGCTGCGATGAGGGGCATCTCCCTGCCCTTGGAAAGCGCGCTGCCCGCGAGCAAGGACATGGCGAGCGCGCCCATCGACTCCGTCACGAAGTTGAGGCCGGGGATGGAGGTCGTGACCTGGCACACGACGGCCGAGAGCAGCCCGAGCACGACCGCCTGGGGATGGCTGGGCCTGGTAGCGACGATGGCGAGGCAGTAGGCGGCGATGATGAACTGGGGCTTGATGCCGACGATTGCAAGGGCGTTGCCCAGGGTCATGTTGAGGATGAACGCGGCGGCGAGGAGCGTGGCGAGAAGCATGAGGGAGGAGATGTCGAGACCAGCCCCACTGGGGATGGGGCGTACGGTCCTGACCTCGGGGTTCTGAGTGGACATGGTGTTCTCTCCTTCTGACTTTGCTTCTTTGCTGGAACGGAAAAAGGGACCCCCGGTCAACCCGGGGGTCCCTGCTCGGTTGCTATGCGGCAGTGACGCGACTCAGAGTCGACCGGACGAGACGAGGGCCTGCCACCACCAGTTCCTGCGAACGACGCTCTGCTTGCTGCTGGACATGGCTTCCTCCCATCGCTTGGTCTGGACTGCTGGATGCAACCCTATCGCAGCCCTTGCGCGCGGGGACACACGGCTGCGATGCCGTTTCAATGCCGAAACAAAGAAGGGACCCCGAAGGGTCCCGAGGGATGCGGTGCTAGGCGGTGCGGACGTGCACGTAGTGCTTCGCGCCCTTGGTGAACTCGACGGTGCCGTCGGCGAGCGCGAACAGGGTGTCGTCCTTGCCGCGACCGACGTTCTCGCCGGGGGTGATGTGGGTGCCGCGCTGGCGGACGATGATCTGGCCAGTCTTGATGGCCTGGCCGCCATAGATCTTGGTGCCGAGTCGCTGCGCGTGGGAGTCGCGACCGTTCCTGGAAGAGCCCAGACCCTTCTTGTGAGCCATTGTGATACCTGCCTATCTAGTCAAGGGAGAGAAACTGTGTGCCGGGGTGGCTACTCCTCAGTGGAGGCCGACTTGGCAGCCTCGCCGGCCTCGCCGGGGATGGCGACGACCTGGAGCTTGGTGAGGTTCTGGCGGTGACCCTTGGTGCGGTGGTAGCGCTTGCGCTTGTGGAGCTTGAAGACGATGACCTTCTTGTCCTTGAACTGGTCGACGACCTCGGCGGTGACCTTCTGGCCCTCGAGGGTGACAGCGTCAACGATGGTCTTGGTGCCGTCATTGATCATGAGGACATCCAGCTCGACCTTGTCGCCAGGCTGCGCGTCAAGCTTCTCGACATCGATGATGTCGCCCTTGGCAACCTTATACTGCTTGCCACCAGTGGTAACGATTGCGTACATGTGTTAGCCCTTCATACTGGTCCTAGTGCAACAGTCGTACATCTTACTAGCGAATACCTGCTCGGTCAACAGAAAGTATGGGTTCACACGCCGACCACGACAGCGGACCCCGCCTGCGCGAAGCTTACTCCCCGGGACCCGGCGCGTCCAGCCCCGAGGCGCCGCCACCCCATCGCGCACGCCGTTTCGCACGCCTTCTCCGGCAGGCACGCTCCAACGCACGGTCGTGCTTGCGTTTGCCCAGTTGGGCAGCGGCCCGCCTGTGCGCAAGAGCGTACGGGACTCGCGGCGCGTGCGTTGGCGCGTGGGCAACATGCAGAGAACGCGTTGGCGCGTGGATGGCGGAGCGGGGCGAGAGGGCCACGCCTGCAATGCCTACTCCCAGGGGCCCAGCGCGTCCAGCTTCGAGCCGTCGTCGCCCACGTGCCACTGGGCCTCCCGGGAGACCCTGAGCGAGGGAGGGCGGAGCCCCATGAGGCGGAAGGCGGCGTCGAGCAGGACGGCAGGCCTGAGCGACGCCTCGTTGGTCGCATGCGTGACGATGGCGAGCTCGCGGCCGCCCGCGTCGACATCCCAGTCCCTGAGGGCGCTGCCAAGGTCGACGACCTTGCGCCTCTCCCCCCTGAGGTACTCGAGGCTCCCCCTGGACCGCAGCTCGCCAATCGCGTCGCCGAGCTGAGCCGGCACCGCCTCCCCCAGGAGCTCCACCCTCCAGAGCGAGTCGGACAGCCATGCCTCGAGCGCGGGAAGCCGGTGCGGCACGTAGCAGAGCGCCTGCGGGGCGAGGCCGGCGGGGGTCGCGGCACGCAGCGCCGTGAGCGCCTCCCCCTCCCCCACGCGATCCGTGAGCAAGAGGTCGAAGTACTCGCCCCTTGACGACGCCCCCACCGGCAGCGCCTGCGAGAACTGCAGCCGGATGCGACGCGCGAAGCCGTTGCCCACGGCAAAGGGCAGGCCGGAGCGCCTGACGGAGCGGTTGATCGTCGCCAGGACCTCCAGGTGGCCCAGGTAGGCGAGGCGGCCGTCCTTGCCGTAGCGGACGCGCAGCCTGTGCTGCTCTGCCCTACTTGCCATCGCGGACCCCCTCGATGCGGTTCGAGACCGCCAACGTGGGACAGACCCCGCAACCCGTGCAGCTCTCCATGGTGCAGTCGGCCGTGGTGACGCCCGCGGCGGCGCGCCTCCACTCCCTCTTGAGGAAGCCCTTCGAGACGGCAGGAGAGGTGTGGTCCCATGGCAGGCGCTGGTCGAGCGACATCGGGGCCGAGGTGACGCCCTCGAGCGAGACGCCGACCTCCCGACCCGCGTCGAGCCAGCGCTGGAAGTCGAACTGGTCGGTCCACGCGTCGAAGCGGCAGCCATGCCTCCAGGCGGCCATGACCAGATCGAAGCCGGCGCGTCCCATCTTCGAGAGAACCGCCTCCACAAGGGAGACGTCGGCGTCGTGGTACGAGACCTTGATGTCCCTGTCGTGCGTGAAGGCGAGGAGGAGCCGCTGGCGGCGGATCACCTCGTCACGGCCGAGCTGCGCGGACCATTGGAAAGGCGTGTGCGCCTTGGGGACGAATACCGCGACCGAGATGGAGACCGAGACCCCGCTCTTGTAGCCCCTGCCCACCACCTCGCGACCGATGTCGAGGACGCGTTGGGCGACGGAGGCTATGCCCACGACGTCCTCGTCGGTCTCGGTGGGAAGCCCCATCATGAAGTAGAGCTTCACCCGCCTCCAGCCGACCTCGAAGGCGTTGCGGGCGGCGAGCTCGATGTCCTCCTCGCTCACGTTCTTGTTGATGACGTCGCGCAGGCGCTGGCTGCCTGCCTCGGGGGCGAAGGTGAGCCCTCCCCTCCGGGCGCCACCCACCTCCGCCGCCATCTCGACGCCGAAGGAGTCGAGTCGCTGCGAGGGAATCGAGACGTGCACGCCGCTGCCGGCGAGGTCTGCGTTCAGCTGGTGAAGGATCGCCGCGCAACCGGAGTGGTCGGTGGTGGAGAGGGAGGTCAGGGAGACCTCGTCATAGCCCGTGATCGCAAGCCCCCTCTCGGCGGCCTCGACGACCTGCGCCCGGGGCCGCTCGCGCACGGGGCGGTAGGTCATGCCCGCCTGGCAGAAGCGGCAGCCCCGTGCGCAGCCCCTGAGCACCTCGACGGCGAGGCGGTCCTGGACGATGCCCATGTAGGGGACGATGGTCTGCGGAAGGGGGTCGGTCGCCGCGAAGTCGGCGACGCAGCGCTTGGTGACCACCTGGGGCGCACCGCTCCCGGGCTTGGGGACGGCGTAGCCCCAGCGCGTCGAGCGCTCGTCCACGACGACGTCATAGAGCGACGGCACGTACACGCCGGGGATGCGGGAGAGCTCGAGCAGCAGTTCCCTCCTGGCGAGGCCTCGCGCCCGGCAGTCTCGCACGCAGGCGCAGACCTCGACGATGGCGTCCTCGCCGTCGCCCAGGATGATCGCGTCGAACATGGGCGAGACGGGCTCGCAGTTCCAGACCGAGGGCCCGCCGGCGATGACGACGGGGTCGTCCTCGTCCCGCTCCGCTGCCCTGACCGCCACGCCCGCGAGGTCGAGCGCCTCGACGATGTTGGTGCAGGCCATCTCGTGGGCGAGCGTGAAGCCCACCACGTCGAAGGAGGCGACGGGCGCGGAGGACTCCAGGGAGAGCAGGGGAACTCCCGACTCGCGCATGAGGGCGGACATGTCGACCCAGGGGAGGTAGGACCTCTCGCACGACATGCCCTCCTGGGCGTTGAGGCGACGATAGAGGATCGCGAGCCCCAGGTTGGGCTGCCCCACCTCGTACACGTCCGGATAGATCAGACAGGCGTGGAAGGGGCCCTCCTGGTCCTCGCAGGGCCCCACTCGTGATCGAGGTAGCGGGTCGGCTTCTCCACGCGTGCGAGCAGGGGCTCGATGCGGTGGTAGAGGTCCTGTCTGGGAAGTCTCATGCGCGCCCCTGTCGGAGGGTCAGGTAACGGTCTTCGGCATCGCCGTCGACGACGCCGGCCCGCGCGGGACGTGAGAGGCGCTCGCGCGCGATGTCGCGGAGCCCCTCCAACGCCTGGCCGACGCGAGCGCGGGCGGAGGAGGGAGGGAGCTCCCGGGCGCCCAGGCGAAGCTCCATCGCCCGTGCCGTGGCGACGGTGCCCGCGTACCCCACGCCGGCCTTGAGGGCCCAGCCCATGCCGGGGACGAGCCCCACGAGGGCTCGCGCGATGGCGCGGTAGAGGAAGCCCGCCCCCAGGACGCCCGCGAGGTCGGCCACACGCTCGAGGCGCAGGGGACGGCCGCAGGCGGCGGCGATGTCCAGGGCGAGCTTGGCCTGGCTCGCCGTCATCACCGGGAGGTCGGCGCCGGGGAGGATCCCCACCGCCCCGACGGCGGCGTTGCCCAGGGCGCAGGCGCGCACGAGCTCCCTCACCTTGGCGGCGCGACAGAAGGGGAAGTTGGCGGCGAGGGCGATGCCCTTCTCCCCGCAGGCCCCGACGGCCCACGCGGCGATGGCGTCGCCCAGGGCGTCGTCGTTGGCGCCCGCTACGTAGCTCACGAGGTCCGTCGGCTCCATGGCCCCCTCGGCCCGGTCGAGCACCGACTCCACGGCGATCGCGACGGGCACGCCGCGCCCCGCGATGCGCCTGGCGGCGGCGAGCGCCGCAGGGGCGTCCGCGCCGGCGAGCACGAGGGCGCAGTCGGTCCCGGGGGCAGGCTCCTCCCCCAGGGGAAGGACCTCCACGTGGCCGCCGGGAAGCTCCGGGACGAAGCGGCTGCGCACGCAGGAGACCACGGACGGCGGGGCGTCGCGGGCGACCACGACGCCGACGCGCACGCCCTCCGAGCGCTTGCGCTCGCTCTGCCTGCCCGCCCCCAGGATGTCGGCGACGTCGCCGACGCTGACCCGCTTCTTGCCCGCCATGCCCACGCTCCCGTGCTCGGAATTTGACGTACTGCCAAGTGCCCCGACGAGTCGACCCCTCCGGAAGGCTAGCTCACCTTGGTCCGATGGTGCCACACGGACTGCACCATGCCCACCGAGACGAGCTGGGAGACCATGGAGGACGAGCCAAAGCTGATGAAGGGCAGGGGGATGCCCGTGATGGGCATGATGCCGATGCACATGCCCACGTTCTGCAGCAGCTGGAACGACCACATGGTGGCCACGCCCGCCAGGATGAGCTTGCCGAAGGGGTTCTCGACCTTCTGGGCGAGGAGGATGGTGGAGAGGATCGTGACGCCGAAGAGGGCCAGGAGGGCGACCGACCCCACGAAGCCGAACTCCTCGGCGAGGAGGGCGAAGACGAAGTCCGTGTGGGCCTCGGGGAGGAAGCCCCCGGCGGCCTGGCTGGCGTTGCCGACGCCCTTGCCCAGGAGGCCCCCCGACCCGACGGCGATCTTCGCCTGTTGGAGGTTGTAGCCGTTGCCGGAGGGGTCGACCGACGAGTCCACGAACACTATGAGTCTGTTGAGCTGGTAGTCCTTCAGGACGTGCGGGAGTCCTGGCGTCATCGAGGTGGCGACCACGAGCGACGCCATGGCCACGATGCCCGCGATGGTGGCGATGACCCAAGTGCGGCGGGCACCGGAGCAGATGATCACCGACGCGCCCGTGACCAGGATGATGAGGCCCGTCCCGAGGTCGGGCTGGGTGAGGATGAGCACGAAGGGGATGGTCAGTATCCCGCAGAGCTTGAGGTAGTCTCGCAGGGACTCGATCTTGCCGTTGTACTCCGCGCCGAGGGAGGCCATGAGGAAGATGGTGACCAGCTTCGCCGGTTCGGAGGGCTGAAAGCGCAGGGGGATGAGGGGGACCTTGACCCATCCCGTCATGCCCAGGGCGGACACGCCGAGGCCGGGGACGCTGGGCATGAGCATGAGGATGACGTCGGCGACGAGCAGGGCCTTCGACATGTTTGCGAGGGCGCGGTAGTCATAGCGGTACATGCCGTAGGCCCCCAAGAGGCCGATGGCGATGCCGACGAGGTGCCGCGCGAACGACGCGTTGGCGATGGTGAGGGACGCCGACCAGATCACCACCGCACCAAAGGCCACCAGGGCGAGGGCCGAGAGGAGCTGCGGCAGGTAGAACCGACCTCCCCTCACCGGCTGGCGCATGCCACGGGGTATGAGGGCCTGGAGCTGGGCCAAGAGGCCTTGGGGCTGCTGTGCGGAAAGCGGCTGGGGCATCCTTCCTCCTCCCTAGCGCACGCCGGACGAGTCGACGGCGGTCGAGGAGTCGGGCTCCCCGTAGATCTGGCCCAGGATGTCGCGGACCACGTACATGGCGCCCTCCGAGCCGTAGCCTCCGTACTCGATGAGCGAGGCGACGACGTACTTGGGGTCGTCGGCCGGCGCGTAGGCGACGAACCAGCCGGTGGGGTTGGAGCGCGAGGTCTCGGCCGTCCCCGTCTTGCCGGCCACCTTGTGCGAGAGGTTGGTGAAGTGCGAGGCCTGGGCCTCGGACTCCTCGTAGATGACCCCCACGAGGCCGGCATGCACGAGGTCCATGTAGGAGGGGTCCTCCTGCACCTCGCGCAGCACGCTGGGCTTGTAGTCGACCACCGAGCCGGTGCCCACCGAGGACTTGACCGCCTTGAGAACGTGCGGCTGCCAGACCTTGCCGCGCGTGGAAACGCCGGCATAGGCGCAGAGCATCTGCAGCGGGGTCACCAGGAGGTCGCCCTGGCCGATGACGAGGTTGGTGTTGTCTCCGCCCTGCCAGGAGCGCGCATCGTCGTCGGCGTAGCTATAGTACTCCCACTTCCAGTCGGCGTCGGGAACGCGCCCCGCCGTCTCGCCGGGCAGGTCTATGCCCTCGTTCGAGCCCAGGCCCCACTTCCTGAACGTGTCTTGGAGCCCGTTCTTGTCGTTGGAGTAGAAGAAGCCCTTGCCGATCTCGTAGAACACGACGTCACAGGAATAGGTGATGCCCGTCTGGAGCGTCATGTCGCCGTGGCCGTCGTGGTTCCAGCAGTACTGGCCGTAGTCTTTGCCGAACCCCGTCCAGTAGCCCTCGCAGTTGAAGTGCGAGCCCATGGTGGCGATGCCGTAGTCGAGCGCGGCGAAGGTCGAGAGGGGCTTGATGGTCGAGGCGGAGGGGTACTGCCCCGCGATGGCGCGGTTGACGAGCGGGTTGTAGGAGGTCTCGGACGAGAGCTTGTCCCAGTCGTCGGTCGAGATGCCGCCCACGAAGACGTTGGGCGAGAAGGTCGGCTCGCTGGCCAGGGCGATGATCTCTCCGTTGGTGACGTCCATGGCGATGGCGCAGCCGCCGTAGCACTCGGAGCACCCCGCGTCACGCCGCGCCTTGATGTTGCGCGCGAGGGACTCCTCGGCGACCTGCTGGACGCCCGCGTCCAGGGTGAGGATGACGTCCGAGCCACTCCGCGCCTCGACGGCGCTCGAGTACGAGAGGACTTTGCCGTCCGCGTCGACGTAGACCTTCTGCTCGCCCTTGACGCCCTGGAGCACCGACTCGTACTGGTACTCCACGCCCGCCTGCCCCACCGTGTCGCCAAGCTCGTAGTCTATCGAGCCCTCGGTGGCGTTGGAGTCGAGCTGCTCCGCCTGCTCGGCGGTGATGGAGCCCGTGTAGCCCAGGACGTGGGCGGCGAGGCTCCCCTTGGGATAGAGGCGCTGGGTGCGCTGCTCGACGCTCACGCCCTCGAAGAGGTAGGGATGCTCGTCGATGTAGGCGACCACGCGGCGCGAGACGTCCACCGCGACCGTCCTGAGGTTCTGGGCGCCGGCGGAGCTGTTCTGGATCTTGCGCCTCACCGCCATGGCGGGCATGCCGATGAGGTTGGCGAGCAGGCGGACCTCGACGTCGTCGTCCGCCACGTCGCCCTTCGCGACCACGGTGAGGCTCGCCCGGTTGGTGACGAGCTCCTCGCCGTTGCGGTCGAGGATGCGCCCGCGCGGGGCGGCGACCGAGATGGTGCGCGTGCGGTTCGACTCCGCCTGGGAGGCGTAGTCGTCGCTCGATATGAGCTGCATCGACCAGAGCCGGGCGAGGAGGACCGCGATGATGGACCCCGAGAAGACGCCGAGCCCGAAGAAGCGGGTCTTGAAGCCCGTCTCGGAGGAGGTGTCCGAGCCGCCCGAGGCCTTGGGCGAGGCTCCGCCGATGTCGAAGGTGAAGCGCGCCTCTCCCCTACCCACGAGGAAGAAGCTGACGAGGAGGGCCACCAGGACCAGAGACAGGATGACTATGACGACGAGGATGGGACTCAAGGTGGCGCCTACAGGCTTCCGAGGTCGAAGCGGCCGCCGCCCTTGCCCTTGCGGCCGTGGAGGCCGCGCGAGCCGCCACCGAGCGAGAGGGGCGAGCCGCTGGAGCGCGAGCCCACGTAGGCGAAGGGCAGGAAGGCGACGGCGCTCAGGAGGAGCGTGGGAAGGGTCCTCAGGAACAGCACGTCGAAGAGCGAGCTCGCCTGCCCGACGAGGAACATGGCCAGGTGGTAGGCGAGGGTGGTGGCCGCGGCGGCGAGCAGGAAGAGGACGACCGAACCCGAGGGGTCCTCCGCGAGGCGGTTCCGCTCCTCCATGCCCATAGCGAAGGAGGCCACGGTGAGCAGGAGGGACATGAGCCCCACGGGTCCGGTGGTGCAGAGATCGAAGGCGAGGCCCGCGAGGAAGCCGCAGGCGACGCCGGTGCGCCCCCCGATCGTCAGTGCCATGTAGGCCGCGAACACGAGGGCGAAGTTGATGCGCCCGTTGCCGAGGGCGAAGTTGGGTGCCAGCGCGAGCTGGAGGACGAGGCACCCCAGCGCGAGCAGGGCGATGCTCCTGCGGTTCCTGTTGCTGTCGTTTACCTGCATGCTCGCCCCCTCACTCCCCGTCGCTCGACGCCGCGTCCGAGCCATCGGCCGAGGTGCCGGCGTCACCGTCCTTGGCCGAGCCGGCCTTCTCGGCCGCCACAGCCGTGGCCGAGCTGTCCTGCTCGTCCGCGGCCTTGATGTCCTCCGCCGTCGCCTCCTGGTCCTCGGTGAGCGAGGTGACGACGAGCACCTCCTCGAAGCCCTCCGCAGACCCCGTCCCCTCCACCGCTATCTCGTAGTAGAGGGCCCCCTCGGTCTTGTTGACGCTGATGACCTTGCCCAGGGGGAGCCCCTTGGGAAACACCCCGCCAAGGCCGCTCGTGACCACCGTGTCCCCGACGACGACGGACTGGTCGGTCGCGATGAGGGTGAGGCGGAGGGACCCGTCCGGGGACCCCGTGAGGATGCCCTGCGCCCTGCTCGACTGCACCATGGCGGAGACGGAGGAGTTCTCGTCGCTCACGAGGCGGACCGTGGAGGAGGTCGCGCCGCATTCGACGATCTGCCCGATCGCCCCCGCGGAGTTGGTCACGGGCATGCCCACGGCGAGCCCGGAGGCGCTGCCCTTGTCGATGGTGACCGTGCGGCTCCAGGAGTCCGTGGAGCCCGAGATGATGCGGGCCGCCGTGGACTGGAGCTTGTAGCTGCTCTTGAGGGCGAGAAGGTCCTGGAGGCGCGTCGCGGTCTTCTCCGCCTCCTCGAGCTGGGCGTTGCGGGTGGTGAGCTGCTCGTTCTGCTCGCGCAGCTCCTGGAGGGTCGCCTGGTCGGCCGTGAGGTTGGCGAACACGTTGCCCAGGCCCTGGAAGGGCACGGTGACGGCGGAGCCGAGGTAGCGGATGGGCATGGCGATGGTCGAGAAGCCGCCGCGCAGGGTGGTGAAGAAGCCGCCGCCCGACTCGCGCGCGCTCACCGTGAACATGACCAGCGAGAGGGCGACGAGCGCCACCATGAGACGCATGCCGGACTCGGGCTCGTTTCGCCGTATGCCGGGCGCGCCCTTCAGGCCGCCCCCCTTGAGCTGCATGGTCGCCTACAGCCCCGCGCTCTGGACGAAGCCGCCCGAGAGCGCATTGGCCTCGAGGACCTTCGCGCAACCGTTGACGACGTTCTCGAGCGCAGTCGGGCTCACGTTGACGGGCACGCCCGTCTCGTCGCGCAGGCGCTGGTCGAGGCCGCGCAGCAGGCCGCCGCCGCCCGTGAGGAGGACGCCGTAGTACATGAGGTCGCTGGCGAGGTCGGGCGGGGTGACGTCGAGGGCGTCCTTGACGGCCTTGGTCACCTCGTCGAGGGGCTTGTCCAGGGCGCGGCGGATCTCCTCGGACTCGATGCGCACGGTCTTGGGCAGGCCGCTCATGACGTCCCGTCCGTTGACCTCGACGTCAAGCTCCTCCGCCAGGGGCGCGGCGGAGCCGACCTTGATCTTGATGTCCTCCGCAGTGCGCTCGCCGATCGAGAGGTTGTAGGCGTCGCGGACGTGCTCGAGGATCGTCTGGTCGAACTCGTCACCGGCGGTGCGGATGGACTGCGAGACGACGATGCCGCCCATGGCGATCACGGCGACCTCCGTGGTGCCGCCGCCGATGTCCACGACCATGGAGCCCGTCGGGTCCTCGATGGGGAGGTCCGCGCCGATCGCGGCAGCCATGGGCTCCTCGATGAGGTAGGCCTGGCGCGCGCCGGCAGAGATCGTGGCCTCGAAGACGGCGCGCTTCTCCACGGACGTGACGCCGGAGGGGACGCAGACGACCACGCGGGGCCTGGGCGACCAGGGATAGCGACGCGTGCCGCGCGCCTTCTCGATGAAGTAGCGCAGCATGACCTCGGTGACGTCGAAGTCGGCGATGACGCCGTCCTTGAGGGGGCGCTCGGCGATGATGGAGCCGGGGGTGCGGCCGATCATGCGCTTCGCGTCGGCGCCCACGGCCAGGACGCGGTCGGCGCTCTGGTCGATGGCGACGACGGAGGGCTCGTTCAGGACGATGCCCTGCCCGCGTGCCGCCACCAGGGTGTTGGCCGTGCCGAGGTCGATGGCGAGGTCGCCGTCATATTCGCCGAAGAGTGAGTCGAGAATCGGCATTGTCTTCCTGTTCCTATCGAATGGTTACCGTGACGGTCCCAAGGTGACGCTAGTCGGTCGCGATGCTGCCGGTGGAGGTCCCCGCAGCGTCACCGCTCGTCGCGGGCTCGCCCGCAGAACCTGCAGCCGTGGCCGCGGCGTCGCTCGAGGCGCTGGTGGTGGCAGCCGTCCCCCGCTGGGAGGCGTAGGACGCGCTCACGCCGCTCACCTTCCAGCCGATGCCGTCGCGCACGAGCTCGACGGTGTAGCTCTGCTGGCCGCCCGCGGGGAGCGTGGCGGTGGCGAGGACCTTGGAGGCGGCCATGGACTGGTCCACCCCGTCTATGCTGAGCGAGCTCACGGAACCCGGCAGCACGGCCTTGATCTGGGCACGTGCCTCGTCCGAGACCGAGCCGGAGAGGTACGACGCCACGTCGCCGCCCGTCACGCCCGTGGAGAAGAGCTCCTTCACCACGGACTCCTGGGTGGGCCAGCCGTAGCCGCGCCAGTACGCGTAGCCACCGCCGGCGCAGAGGATGAGGGCGACGACGAGGAGGGCGAGCAGGAAGCGGAGGAAGGGGTGCCTGCGCTTGCGGCGCACCTTGCGCTCCTGCTGCACCAGGTCCTCTTCGCTGACCGAGAAGAAGCCGGTGTCCTCGGGCGAGGGCATGAACTCGCCGCTGGAGCCCGTCGGGTCGAGGGGGTCGTAGCCGGCGCTGCCATAGCCCGCGGCCGCGAGGAAGGCGTCCGTCTCGGAGGGGCCGCTGCCGGCGATGGCCGCGACGGCGCGCTTCGCGGCCTCGAAGGCGGCGTTGGCCTCGGGGCTCAGGGTGTGGGAGCCGTCTGCCGTGGCATGCCCGAAGGCGTCGACCGCCTCCGCCATGCGGTTGGCCGCCACGTAGGCAAGACCCAGGTCGCCGTAGATGGCGCTCTGGCTCGCGAGCGGGGTCGAGAAGTCAAGCGCGGTGCGATAGGCCTCGACCGCGTCGACCGCACGGCCCATCTGCATGAAGCAGCCGCCCAGCTCGCGCAGGCTCGAGGAGGGGTCGGGGTTGGCCTCGTCAATGGCGGCGCTGCGGTACGCGACGCCGGCCTCGCGGACGTTGCCCAGGCGCTTGTAGGCGTTGCCCAGGGCCACGTAGGCCTTGTAGGGGGTCGAGTACTGCTCGTCCTGGGTTGCCAGGGTGAGGGAGGCCACGGCCTCCTGGGGGCGGTTCGCGGCGAGGAGGGCGCGGCCCCTGTTGCAGGCGAGTGCGCCGGCATGGCCGTACGAGGCGTCGCCCAGGGCGTCCGCGTAGGCCTGGGCCGCCTCCGCATAGCGCCCGAGGCGCATGAGGCAGTTGCCCCTGAGGTGGTCGATGGTCCCGGAGACCTCGCCTGGTCCCTTGGCCGAAGAGAGTTGGGCGAGGGCCTCCACGAGGTTGCCCTGCTTGTAGGCGCTCTTCCCTGCCTCGAAAGCCTGCTGGTTCACGTTTCGCTCCTTATCGCCGCGCGCAAGGCGCCTAGTTGTCCTCGACCTCGATGCGCACCGACTCGATCACGTCACCCGCTCGGAGGGCCGAGATGACGTCCATGCCCTCCAGAGTCGTGCCGAACACAGTGTATCCCGAGTCGAGCATGTGCTGCGCGCCCAGGCAGAAGTAGAACTGCGAGCCTGCGGAGTCGGGGTCCTGGGAACGCGCCATGGCGAGGGCGCCGTCGACGTGGCTGTTGCGGGGGTTGGTGCTGTACTCCTGGCGGATGCGGTAGCCGGGTCCGCCGGTCCCGGGCATGCCGGAGGGGCCGGGCATGCCCGAGGCGACCTGCTCGGGGGTCATGTCGCGGGTGTTGGGGCAGCCGCCCTGAATCACGAAGCCCGGCACGTAGCGATGGAACTTGAGGCCATCGTAGAAGCCCGAGCTGGCGAGCTCGCAGAAGTTGGCGACGTGGACGGGCGCCCCCTCGCCGTCGAGGGCGACGCGAATCGTGCCCTTGCTGGTGGTGAGGACGGCGACCTCGCCCCCCTCGAGCTCGTAGCTGGGCGTATAGAGCGGGTCAGAGAAGAATCCCATGGCTTCAACCTCCTGGGACGCAGATGATTCGGGCTTTGGTCGGGCTCGACGGAGCGTGCGGACCATCTGCTGATTCTACCAGCAGGGGGTCCCTTTCACACATTCGGCAGAGAAGCGCGGTCAGGGGCGCGACGGGCGTTCCTTGGGCTCCCACTGGGCATAGCCCTGGTCGAAGAGTGCCTTGAAGGACTCGGCCGGCGAGCCCCCGTCGGCGCTCACGGTCGAGAGGATCTCGTCCGCGTGCTGGGAGGGGTCCTGGAACGAGACGGCCTTCGCCCAGCCGGACGACACTGCGTCCATGCGGTTGCGAAGCCAGTTGCCCAAGGTGGTGAGGTTCTGCTTGTCCTCGGCGTAGGTCCCCGAGGTCACGTCTATCTCGGACAGGGACGATATGAGGTTGCTGATGTCGATGGAGAGCTGGTCGGCGCGGGCCTTTCCGGCCAGGAGCTCGTCCGATGACGAGCTCGCGTAGCCCGAGACGAGCTCGTCCTGGCTCTGGTCGAGCCTCTCCGAGAGCTCCCCGAGCTGCCCCCAGGCGTCACCAAGCAGCCTCAGGGTGCGCTCGTCCCCGCTCTCTATGGAGCCGCTAGCCGAGCCACTCCCCGCGTCCTGCCCCTGGAGCTGCCTGACCAGGCCGGGGAAGCCGGCCATGGAGGTGTCTGCGTCCTCCTTGGCGCGGATGTCGTTGGCAGCGGGGTCCCAGGGATGCGTTATCAGCACCACTCCCCCGCCCACCACGACTAGGGCGCATGCCACGGCGAGCACGAGCACGCGCAGCCTGGGGAGTCGGTCCATCTGGGCGGAGGGCAGGGCGAGCTCCTCCTCCGAGGGGATGGCGCTCTCTATGCGGGGTATGGAGTGGGTCTCGCCCAGAGGGGACTCCTCGCCGCGGGCCTCACGGGGGGCGAGCCCGTCCACCGCCCTCGCGCCGTCGCCACACGCCGGCTCCTGCGGCATCCCGCAGGAGGGGCAGACCTCGTCCCCCTCGCCCACGAGCGCCCCGCAGTTGGGACACCAGCGGCCCTCCTGGCGCGGCATCGAGACCGTCATGCCGAGGTCGGCCCTGCAGGCGGGACAGACCGCCGAGCCGTCAGGCACGTTGGACCCGCAGTTGGGACAGATCATGGCGGAACTCCTTGGCTCTTCCGGGCGAGGCGGCCTACGAGAGGCTGTCGAGGACGTAGGGCAGTATGCCACCGGCAGTCATGAAGCGCGCCTCGAGCGGGGTGTCGACCCTCGCGACGCAGGAGAAGCGCAGCTCGCTGCCGTCCGCCCGACGCGCCACCACCTCGCAGTCGCGCTCGTTGGGGAGCCCCCGGGAGAAGTCGATCGCCTCGACGTCGAACGACTCGCTGCCGTCCAGGCCGAGCTCCGCGACGCCCTCCCCCTCATGGAACTGGAGGGGCAGCACGCCCATCTGCACCAGGTTGGAGCGGTGGATGCGCTCGAAGCTCTGCGCCAGCACCGCACGCACGCCCAGGAGGGCCGGACCCTTGCCCGCCCAGTCGCGGCTGGAGCCGGAGCCATAGAGCTTGCCTGCGAGGACGACCAGGGGCACGCCCTGGGCCCTGTAGTGGCAGGAGGCGTCGTATATGCTCTTGACCTCGCCGTCGAGCAGGTCGCGAGTCCAGCCTCCGCTCCTCCCGCCCGCGAGGGCGTTCCTCAGCCTGACGTTGGCGAAGGTCCCGCGCATCATGACCTCATGGTTGCCCCGACGGCTCCCGTAGCTGTTGAAGTCCTCGGGGGCCACGCCCCTCTCGCCCAGATAGCGGGCGGCGGGAGAATCCGGCGCGATGGAGCCGGCGGGAGAGATGTGGTCGGTGGTCACGAAGTCGCCGAGCAGGGCGAGGCAGCGCGCGCCCCTGATGGCGGGCGTGCCGCCGCGCTGGTCCGCGTCGAAGTAGGGGGCCCTCCGGACGTAGGTGGAGTCCGGGTCCCAGGGGAAGGTGTCGGACGAGCCGGAGTCGATGCGCGCCCAGGAGGCGTCGCCCTCGAAGAGGCGGCGGCCCCCCTCCGCGAAGAGGCTCCCGTCGAGGGCGGAGGCCAGGGCGTTGTCTATCTCGGCCTGGGTGGGAAGGAGCTCGGAGAGCATGACCGGCCCGTCGGGGCCGACGGCCACGGGCTCGCGCGAGAGGTCGACGTCCACGCTGCCCACGAGCGCGTAGGCGACGACGAGGG
Source organism: Olsenella phocaeensis (assembly GCF_048189965.1). Taxonomy (NCBI): domain Bacteria; kingdom Bacillati; phylum Actinomycetota; class Coriobacteriia; order Coriobacteriales; family Atopobiaceae; genus Olsenella; species Olsenella phocaeensis. The sequence continues at coordinate 238,650 of NZ_DBEZHV010000006.1, forward strand.
CGGGCTGGCAGAGGTAGTTCTGGGCGACGTCGGGAGAGATGCGCCCCTCGAAGTTACGGTTGCCCGAGAGCACGCTCGCGAGCTCCAGCTCGTCCGCGACGGCATGCAGCCCGGGCAGGATGTCGCCCGAGTTGCCGATGCAGCTCATGCAGCCGTACCCGCAGGTGGCGAAGCCGAGCTCGGCAAGAGGGGCGAGGAGCTGCGCGCGCTCGAGCAAAAGCGTCGTGGCGTGGCTGCCCGGCGCCAGGATCCGCTTGACCCAGGGCTTGGCGGAGAGCCCCCTCCCCCTCGCCTTGCGCGCAAGTATGCCCGCGGCGACCATCATCGCCGGGTCGGTCGCGGTGGTGCAGCTGGTGATGGCGGCGATCGCCATGGTCCCGTGCCCGAGCTCGAACTCGCGGTCGCCCACGGTCACCTTCCTGGCCAGGCCCGGTTCGCGGCCGTGCTCCGCCAGCGAGGCACGGAAGCGCGTGCGCAGCTCGGAGGGCACCAGACGGTCGTGCGGGCGGGAGGGACCGGCAAGGCTCAGCTCGACCTCAGTCAGGTCGAGCTCGACGCTGCGGGAGTAGCGCCTGCCCTCGGAGCCGCCGAAGACGCCCTCCCGCTCCAGGAAGGCCCGTGCGAAGGCGAGCTCGCCCTCGTCGCGGCCGGTGAGGACGAGGTAGTCCATGGCCGCCTCGTCCACGGGGAAGAGGGTCGTCGTGGCGCCGTACTCGGGGGTCATGTTGGCCACGCAGGCACGCTGCGTGGCGCTGAGGGTCGCCGCGCCCTCCCCCGTCACCTCCACGAGGCAGCCCACGACGCCCTCGGCGCGCAGGCGCTGCGCCACGGTGAGGGCGAGGTCCATGCCGCTCACCCCGTCCGGGAGGTGGCCCCGCAGCCTGAGCTCGACCACGGGAGGGACCAGCATCGAGATGGGCTGGCCGAGCGCGGCGGCCTCCGCCTCGATGCCACCCACCCCCCAACCGAGGACGCCGAGCCCGTTCGCGGTCGTGGTGTGCGAGTCCGTGCCGACGAGCGTGTCGAAGCAGGCCATCTGCGACCCCGCCGGCGCCTGGGCGTCGCGCGAGACGACCTCGCAGAAGCGTTCGATGTTGAGCTGGTGGCAGATGCCGCGTCCGGGCGGGACGATGCGGACGTTGTCGAAGGAGCCGGCGGCCCACTTGAGGAAGGAGAAGCGCTCGTAGTTGCGCCGTGCCTCGAGCTCCTGGTTCTGGGCGACGCACCCCTCCGCACCCGTGTGGTCGGCGATGACGGAGTGGTCCACGACCAGGGTGCAGGGAATCTGCGGGCTCACGGCGGCGGGGTCTCCCCCGCGCTCGGCCATGGCGTCGCGCATGGCGGCGAAGTCGACGAAGACCGGCACGCCGGTGAAGTCCTGGAAGAGCACGCGGGAGGGCATGAAGTCGATCTCCTCGCCCTGGGTGCCGGCAAGGCCCGCCTCGACCACGCGACGCGCGAGCCTCACGGCGTCCTCGTCGCTCGCGGCCCTCCTCACGCAGTTCTCGAGGAGGACGACCAGGGCGCGGGGAATCTGGCGCGCGCCGGGGATCCCCGAGACGTCGATGTAGCTGCGCTCCACGCCACCAGCCGCCAGCGCCTTCGGCACGCGAGCCTCCGCCACCGCCGCCTCGAACGCGGCTGCGTCAATCTTCTGCAAACCCATGAGAGCTGCCTCCAGTCATCCTGTCCATCAGGCGCACGACCGCCCCCGCCACGCGGCCGTCCGAGCACGAGCGCTCGAAGAGCCGGCCGAAGAGCCTCCATGACGCCAGCGAAATCGCGCCCAACACTATAAGCATGGCAGGACTTGGCGGAGAAAGCCTGTAAAAGTCCGGAAACGCGAGGCTTCCGCCCGCGACCACGACGACGACCAACGCGAGGAGCGCGACCCTCAGCCCGTTGAGCGGATGGCAGATGCGCCAGACCAGCGCGAAGCCCACCACGCTGACGATGGCCATGCACATGGCCGAGGACTCGGAGAAGCTCATCTGGTCTATGCCGCGCGAGAGGAGCGCGACGAGGAGGCCCAGCGAGATGACCGCCGCGGCGGGCAGCGACCTCCTGAGCACGTTGTCGAGGAAGCGGCCCGAGACGCGGTCGTGGTTGGACTCGAGGGCGAGCACGAAGGAGGGGATGCCGATGACCGCCGTGGAGACGAGCGACATCTGCACGGGTATGAAGGGGTACGGCGGGAGCACCACGCAGAGCGCCGCCACGACGGTGGAGAAGACCGTCTTCACGAGGAAGAGCGACGCGGAGCGCTGGAGGTTGTTGATGGAGCGCCTGCCCTCGGCCACCACCTCGGGCATGTGAGAGAAGTCGTCATCCGCGAGGACGAGGTCAGAGACGTTTCGGGCGGCGTCGGAGGCGCAGGCGAAGGAAACGGAGCAGTCCGCCGCGCGCAGGGCGAGGATGTCGTTGACGCCGTCGCCCGTCATCGCGACGGTCCCGCCCTCCGCCTGGAGGGCGCGCACCAGCGTGCGCTTCTGCTCCGGCGTGACGCGGCCGAAGACCCGCCCCGACCGCACGCTGCGCGCGAGCGCCTCGTCATCAAGGCCAGAGGCGTCCACGGCGGCCCCCGCCCGGGGCACCCCCGCCCTCGCAGCGATGGCGGAGGCGGTCGCCGCATCGTCTCCCGAGATGACGATCAGCTCGACCCCCTGCGCGGCGAAGTAGGACATGGTGTCGGCCGCGGAGGGCCTGAGCTCGTCGCGCAGGACGACCTGACCCAGGAGGCGCGGCTCGCCGACGGGAAGCCCCCGCACGTCGAAGCCGTCGCAAGAGCACACGACGAGCACGCGCTCCATGGGGTCGGCCCGCACGTCATCGAGCGCGGCAGCGCGCTCCCGGCCGAGCACGAAGGGGGCCGCGCCCAACACGAAGGCCTCGCCGCCCTCGAGGACGCAGCCCGAGAGCTTGCGGGACGAGTCGAAGGGGACCGAGCGCGCGACTTGCTCCTCCGCGACCCTCTCGGCGTCCGCCCAGGCGCAGACGGCAGCGCTGGTCGCGTTCTGGTCGCCAGAGTTCGAGCGGGCGACCGCAGCGGCGGCGCGCCTTGCGAGCCCCTCCGGGACGCCTGGCGCGCCGGCGACGCGCGCCAGCTCCATCGAGCCGGTGGTGAGCGTCCCCGTCTTGTCGAGGCAGAGGGTGTCCACGCGCGCGAGGGTCTCAACGCAGCGGGAGCGCTGGACGAGCACCTCGCGCCGGGCGAGCCGCGTCGCCGCGATGGCCATGACGCTCGAGACGAGCAGGACGAGCCCTTGGGGGATCATGCCGTTGACCGCCGCGATGGTGGAGAGGATGGCCTCGTCGAGGCTCGATTCGCCGAGGAGGTACATCCGCGCGAAGAGCAGGATTCCCATGGGCACGAGCACGGTCGTCGCGCAGCGCACGATGAGGTCGATCGAGTCTACTATCTCGGAGCGGGCGGGGCCCGCGTGGCATGCCTCGCGGGCGAGCCGCGCGGCGAAGCCCTCCGCCCCCACGACGCGCACGCGCGCCCCGAGGGAGCCCGAGACGACGAAGCTGCCGCCGACGAGCTCGTCGCCCGCCGCCTTGGGAACGAGGCGGCTCTCGCCCGTGAGCAGCGACTCGTCGACGCTCGCCGCGCCCCAGAGCACGGTCGAGTCCGCGGGGACCTGGTCCCCGTGCGAGACGAGGATGACGTCGCCGAGCACGATTCCCTCCCTGGGAACCCTGGCCTCCTCGCCGTCACGCAGGATCCTTGCGGGCTGGTCGGTGAGGATCGAGAGGCGGTCGACCATGCGCTTCGCCCTGAGCTCCTGCAGGATGCCGATGGCGAGGTTGGACAGCACGACGCCCATGAAGAGCAGGTTGCGCCATTCACCCGTGACGGCGACGAGCAGGGCCATGATTAGGTTGATGCAGTTGAAGGTGGTGAGGAGGTGCTCCGTCACGATCTGCCGCACGGACCTCGTGCGGACGGTGGTGCCGGCGTTGGACTTGCCTTGCGCCTCGAGCCGACGGGCCTCCTCCCAGCTCAGCCCCCGCTCCGCACCGGCGCCCGCGCGGGGCGCCCCGTTGCTCTGGTTCGTCGTCACTCGACCTCCCGGACGGCTTGTCCCAAGGCTCTGGGCATGAAAAAGGCCGCCGGCTTGCGCCATCGGCCCTTCGAGCTTGCTTGGTGACCCCGGTGGGGCTCGAACCCACGGCCTTTCGCTCCGGAGGCGAACGCTCTGATCCACTGAGCTACGGGGCCATGGCACGGAAGTATAGACCAAGCAGGCGGATGCGCGCGCAAGACCAAAAGCTCCACAGGCCCGCCTCCCCCGCCGGTGTAACGCTTTGGATAAGGCGCCGGAGCCATCGGCCCGCTGTAGTAGCATCGATGAAAAACTCGCTGGGCCCTGGCCCGGAAAGGCCCGCACATGATTGTAATCGTCAAGGAAAGCGCCACCCCCGAGCAGCTCGACCACTTCGTGAGCTGGATAGAGGACCGCGGCTTCAGGACCAACGTCTCGCACGGAGAGAACGAGACGATCGTGGGGATCATCGGCGACACGACGCGGATCGACCCCTTCCTCCTCGAGTCGATGGACATCATCGATCAGGTCAGGCGCGTGTCCGAGCCCTTCAAGAAGGCGAACCGCAAGTTCCACCCCGCCGACACGGTCGTCGACTGCGGCCACGGGGTGCTCCTGGGCGGGGGCAACTTCCAGGTCATCGCCGGCCCCTGCTCAGTCGAGGGCGCGAACCTCATGGACATCGCCCGCGCCGTCAAGTCGGCCGGCGCGGGGCTCCTGCGCGGCGGCGCCTACAAGCCCCGCACCAGCCCCTACTCGTACCAGGGCATGGGCGAGAGGGGCCTCAACCTCCTCATGGAGGCAGGAGGCGAGCTCGACCTCCCCGTCGTGACCGAGGTGATGGACCCCCGCGACGTCCAGCTCTTCCTGGACAAGGGCATCGACGTCATGCAGATCGGCGCCCGCAACTCCCAGAACTTCCCCCTCCTGCGCGAGGTGGGCAAGACCCAGGTGCCCATCCTCCTCAAGCGCGGCATCTCCGGCACCATCGACGAGCTCCTCATGGCCGCGGAGTACGTCATGAGCGAGGGCAACCCCAACGTGATCCTCTGCGAGCGCGGCATCCGCAGCTTCGAGACCCGGACCCGCAACACCTTCGACGTGAACGCCATCCCCGTGCTGCACCGGCTCTCGCACCTCCCGGTGGTGGGAGACCCCAGCCACGCCACGGGCCACACTCGCTACGTGAGGCCCATCGCCTACGCCGCCTGCGCGGCAGGGGCCGACGGCCTCGAGATAGAGGTCCATGACCAGCCCTCGAAGGCCTGGTCGGACGGGGCCCAGGCGCTCACGCCCACGCAGTTCCGCGACGCCATGAGGAGGATCGCCCTCATCCGCGATGCAGTCTGCGCCGACCTCGGCGAGGGGGACGAGTGACGGGCGCGGGCGGGGCGCGCTTCGTCCCCGGGCGCGTGGGGGTCGTGGGGCTCGGCCTCATGGGCGGCTCCTTCGCCAAGGCCATGCACGCCGCGGGGCGCGAGGTGCTCGGCTGGAACCGGACGAGCTCCACCACCGAGCTCGCCCTCATCGAGACCATCGACGCCGTCCTGGACGACGACTCCATCGGAAGCTGCGAGCTCATCGTGCTCGCCGGCTACCCCCAGGCCGCCATCGACTGGCTGCAGGAGAAGGCCGCGCTCGTCTCGCCCGGGGCCATCGTCATAGACACGGTGGGCGTCAAGCGCGTCATCTGCGAGCGCTGCTTCGCCATCGCAGAAGGCCGCCCCTTCACCTTCGTGGGCTGCCACCCCATGGCAGGCACCCAGCACTCGGGCTTCGCCCACAGCAGGGCCAACATGTTCCGCGGCGCCCCCATGGTCGTGGTGCCGCCGCCGATGGACGACTTCGCCCGCCTCGACGTGCTCGAGCGCCTCCAGGACCTCCTCGAGCCCTGCGGCTTCGGCTCCTACACGCTCTCGACGGCCGACCACCACGACGAGGTGATCGCCTTCACCTCCCAGCTGGCGCACGTGGTGTCCAACGCCTACGTGAAGAGCCCCACGGCACAGGACCACAGGGGCTTCTCGGCCGGGTCCTACAAGGACCTGACGCGCGTGGCCCGCCTCAACGCCCCCATGTGGCGGGAGCTCTTCCTCGACGACGCCGACCACCTCTCGGAGGAGATAGGCCGCATCGTCCAGAGCCTGCAGCAGTACAAGGACGCCCTGGACGCCAGGGACGGCGAGCGGCTCGAGGCCCTCCTCGCCGAGGGCGACCGGCTCAAGAGGGAGGCTGAGAGGCGATGAGCGACGCCGTCTCCATAGCGGTGGACACGCCCTCCCGCTCCTACCAGGTCACCGTGGGGAGCGGGGTGCTCGGACGGCTCGGACGGCTCGCCCGCGCCGCCTGCGGCGGCCAAAGAGCCTGCGTCGTCTCGGACTCGAACGTCGCCCCCCTCTATGCCGAGGCGGCGCTCGGGAGCCTGCGCGCTGCTGGCTACGAGGCCGGCCTCCTCACCTTCCCCGCAGGCGAGGCGTCGAAGAACGTCCGCACTCTCTCGGCGCTCCTCGAGGGCATCGCCGGGCTGGGGCTCACCCGCGACGACGTGGTAGTGGCGCTGGGAGGCGGCGTCACGGGCGACATGGCGGGACTCGCAGCCGCCCTCTACCTGCGCGGCTGCCAGGTCGTGCAGGTGCCCACCTCGCTCCTCGCCATGGTCGACTCCTCCGTGGGCGGCAAGACCGCCATCGACCTCGAGGCGGGCAAGAACCTCGCCGGCGCCTTCCTCCAGCCCTCGCTGGTCCTCGCCGACGTGGACTGCCTCAAGAGCCTCTCCGCCGGGCTGCTGCGCGACTCCTGTGGGGAGGTCGTGAAGCATGCCGTCCTGGACGGCCCCCAGATGCTCCGGGACCTGACCGAGCACCCCGCCAACGAGTCGCTGGAGCCCGGGAGGATGACGGCCCTGGTGGCACGCAACGTGAGGATCAAGCGCGACGTGGTCGCCGACGACGAGCGCGAGCGCGGCCTCAGGCAGACGCTCAACCTGGGACACACCATCGGGCACGCCATCGAGGCGGCGAGCGGCTTCGCCCTGGGACATGGCAGCTCCGTCGCCGCAGGCCTCTGCTGCATGGCCCGCGCCTGCGAGCGCAAGGGCTGGAGCGAGCAGGGGCTTGCCGCGCTCGTCGAGGGGGCGGTGCGGGCGCACGGGCTGCCCACGGGCACCGACGTGCCGACGGACGACCTCATGCGCTTCGCGGCGCACGACAAGAAGAGGCACGCCGACTCCGTGAACGTAGTCGTCCCCCTCGCCCCAGGCAAGGTCGAGGTCAGGGCCGTGGGCCTCGACGGGCTGCGCGAGCTCATCGAGCTCGGCTGCGGAAGGGACTAGGTGAGAAGAGCTTGGACGTCACCATAAACCCACGTCCCCTCGAGGGGCGCGTCGACGCCGTGGCGTCGAAGTCCGTGGCGCATCGGATGCTCGTCCTCGCCTCGCTCGCCGAGGGTCGAAGCGATATAGACTGCGCCACGAGCTCGCGCGACATCGACGCCACCGTGACCTGCGCGAGGGCGCTTGGGGCGAAAGTCGCCCGCACCCGATTGGGGTTTCGCGTCTCCCCCCTGGCGAGGGACGCCGTGCGGGCCGCCGCAGGGACGGGCTCCCCCACCACCCTCGACTGCGGCGAGTCGGGCTCGACCCTGCGCTTCCTCCTGCCCGTGGCCTGCGCCCTGGGCGGCAGCTACCGGATGGTGGGGGCAGGACGGCTGGCCGAGAGGCCTCTCTCCCCCCTCTGGGAGCAACTGGTGGCCCACGGTGCCCGGCTCGAGGGAGGGGGGCGCCTCCCCGCGCTCGTGAGCGGCGGCCTGGCGGGCGGAGAGTTCAGGCTCCCGGGCGACGTCTCGTCCCAGTACGTGAGCGGGCTCCTCATGGCGGCCCCCCTCCTCGACGAGGGCGTCTGCGTGCTGGTGGAGGACCCCTTCGAGTCCAGGTCCTACGTGGACATGACCATCCAGGCCCTCTCCGCCTTCGGCGTGCGCGTGCTCTCGCAGCGCGTCGAGGAGGGGGGGCATGCGCTCACGAGCCTCCGCGTCCCCGCCGGCTCGCGCCTGCGCTCCCCCGGGACGCTCGCGGTCGAGGGCGACTGGTCCAACGCCGCCTTCTGGCTCGCCGCCGGGGCGCTTGGGGGCGGCACCTGCGTGAGGGGCCTCAACCTGGGAAGCTGCCAGGGCGACCGCGCGGTGCTCGCGGCGCTGGCGGCCATGGGGGCGAGGATCCGCCGCGCGGGCTCCGAGGCCTGCTGCAGCCACGACGCTCTCCTGGGCAGGACGGTCGGCGTGGCGGACATACCCGACCTCGTCCCGCCGCTCGCCGCCGTCGCGGCCTACGCGACGGGAGAGACGCGCTTCGCGGGCGCGGGCAGGCTCAGGCTCAAGGAGTCCGACCGCCTGGAGAGCGTGGGTGACGCGCTCCGGTCGATGGGCGCGCGGGTTCGGACGGAGGGTGACGACCTGGTCGTCGAGGGAGCCCCCGCCCTGCGCGGCGGGGTCGTGGAGAGCCACAACGACCACCGCATCGCCATGATGGCCGCCGTCGCCGCGAGCGCCGCGGAGGGGCCCACCACCATCCGCGGGGCGGAGTGCGTGTCAAAGTCGTACCCGGGCTTCTGGGAGGACTTCGCCGCCCTGGGCGGCGTCGCGGAGAAGAGGGAGGGCTGAGGAATGCCTTCGAGCTTTGGCAGCGCGCTCAGGGTGAGCGTCTTCGGCCAGTCGCATTCCGAGGCCATCGGCTGCGTGGTCGAGGGGCTCCCCTCGGGGCTCTTGGTCGACATGGACGCACTGGGCCGCCTCATGGCCCGCCGCGCGCCTGGCCAGGGGCCCTGGGCGACGCCGCGCAAGGAGGCCGACCTCCCCCGCATCGTGTCCGGCCTCAACGCCGACGGCGCGACCTGCGGGGCGCCCCTCGCCCTCGTCATAGAGAACACCAACACGCGCTCGGGGGACTACGACGAGCTGCGCCGCGTCCCCCGTCCGGGGCATGCCGACCTGCCGGCCCAGCTAAAGTGGCACGGCAACCAGGACGTCCCGGGAGGCGGCCACTTCTCCGGACGCCTCACGGCCCCCCTCTGCGCCGCGGGCGGCATCGCCCTGCAGGCCCTCGCCACGCGCGGGGTGCGCGTACGCGCCCACCTTGCCGAGGTCGCGGGCGTCAGGGACGAGCCCTTCGAGGCGCTCGACAACTCCCCCGACGCCCGCGCGAGGCTGCAGCGGCAGATGGACCGCCTCGAGGGCAGGCGCGGGCTGCCCGTGATAGATGACTCGGCCGAGGGGGCCATGCTCGCCGCCATCGATGCGGCGCGGCGCGGCCTCGACTCCGTGGGAGGCGTGGTGGAGTGCGTGGCCACGGGGCTCCCCGCAGGGATGGGCTCACCCATGTTCGACGGGCTCGAGAACTCCATCGCGCGCGCGGCCTTCGGCATCCCCGCCGTCAAGGGCATAGAGTTCGGCCGGGGCTTCGGCGCCGCCCGCCTGCGCGGGAGCGAGGACAACGACCCGTATCACCTCGAGGGGGGACGGCCCGTTCCCTCCACCAACAACGCCGGTGGGGCGCTCGGGGGCCTCTCCACCGGGGCGGCCGTGCTCTTCCGCCTCGCCGTCAAGCCCACCTCGAGCATCGGCCGCCCCCAGGACTCCGTCGACCTCGTCTCGGGCGAGCCCGCGCGCCTCGGCGTGAGGGGACGCCACGACCCGTGCATCGCCCCGCGCGCGGTGCCCGTCGCCGAGGCCGTCTGCGCCTTGGCGCTGCTCGACTCATGGCTCGCCTTCCCCCCCGAGGGCGCGCAGTTCTCGCTTGGCGAGGGAAGGGACTAGACCATGGAGGACCTCGCCCGCCTGCGCGAGCGCATCGACGCCATAGACCACCAGATGCTCGCGCTCTTCCAAGAGCGCATGGACTGCGCCGAGGGCGTGGCCGCCTACAAGAGGGAGAGGGGCCTTCCCATCCTCGACCGCTCGCGCGAGCGCAGGGTGGTCGCCTCCGCCGCGGCCGAGGTGCCACCCGAGCTGAAGTCATACGCCGAGGTGCTCATGCAGCTCCTCATGGAGGCGTCGCGCATGCGGCAGGGGGAGCGCAACTACGACACCGGCCCCATCCTGGGCCGCGTCGACGCCGCGCTCAAGGACGGCCCGGGCTACTTCCCCCAGGACGCCTACGTCGCCTGCCAGGGCGTCGAGGGAGCCTTCTCCCAGATGGCCTGCGACCGCCTCTTCAAGCACGCCGACATCAGCTTCTTCGACAGCTTCGACGCGGTCTTCCGCGCCGTGGAGGAGGGCTACTGCGAGTTCGGCGTGCTCCCCGTCGAGAACAGCACCGCCGGCTCGGTCAACCAGGTCTACGACCTCATGATGCGCCATGACTTCAAGGTGGTGCGGAGCTGCCGGCTCAAGATCGACCACAACCTACTCGCCAAGCCGGGCTGCGGACTCGAGTCGATCTCTGACGTCTACAGCCACGAGCAGGCGCTCAGCCAGTGCGAGGGCTTCCTCTCGTCCCTCCATGGGGTCCGCACCCACGTGGTGGAGAACACGGCCATCGCCTCGAGGATGGTCGCCGAGTCGGAGCGCGACGACGTGGCCGCCCTCGCCTCGCGCTCCTGCGCCGAGCTGTATGGGCTCGACACGCTCGCTCGCAGCGTCCAGGACCGTGACAACAACTACACGCGCTTCGCCTGCATCACGAGGGACCTGCGCATCTACCCCGGCGCGGACCGCAGCTCCCTCATGCTGGTCGTGAGCCACGAGCCCGGCTCCCTCTACCGCGTGCTCTCGAAGCTCCATGCGCTTGACATCAACATCCTCAAGCTCGAGAGCCGGCCCATCCCCGACCGCGACTTCGAGTTCATGTTCTACTTCGACGTCGAGTGCCCCGTCGGGGAGCCCGAGCTCCGCCGGCTCCTCCTGACCCTGGGCGACGTCTGCGACGAGGTCCGCTACCTGGGAAGCTACTCGGAGGTGGTGTAGGTGGCGGCCGGGTCGGGCGGTCGCTTCGGCCTCCTGGGTAGGAGGCTCGGCCACAGCTGGTCGCCCACAATCCACGCGGCGCTGGGGCTCCCCTCCTACGAGCTCTTCGAGCGGGAGCCCGAGGAGCTCGACGACTTCCTCCTCCTCGGTGGCTGGCAGGGCCTCAACGTGACCATCCCCTACAAGAGACGGGCCTTCGAGCTCGCCGACGAAGCCACGCCCGAGGCGCGGCGTCTGGGCGTGGCAAACACCCTCGTGAGGAGGGGCGGGCGCATCCTCGCCCACAACACCGACCTCGCCGGCTTCGCCTGGATGCTCCGACGCTTCTGCCTGGAGCGGCTGGGAGGCGAGCCCGAGGGGATCATCGGCGGCCGCGAGGCGCTGGTGCTCGGGTCCGGGGGTGCGAGCCAGGCCGTGCAGGCCGCCCTCGCCGACGCCGGCGCCAAGGCGGTGGTCGTCTCGCGCACGGGAGAGGAGCGCTACGACGGTCTCGCCGGGAGGCACCCAGACGCCGCGCTCGTGGTGAACGCCACGCCCGTCGGAATGTATCCCGACTGCCCCGCAAGCCCGCTGAACGGGGGGGAGCTCGGGCGGATGCCGGGACTCAGGGGCGTGCTCGACGTCGTCTACAACCCCCTCAGGACGGGCATCTGCCTTGCCGCCGAGCGCCTGGGGCTGCCCTGTGCCACCGGGCTCCCCATGCTCGTGGGCCAGGCGCTGCGTTCCTCCGAGCTCTTCCAGGGAAGGCCGATCGACGAGGGGCTCGCACGCGCCGTGGAGGGCGAGGTCATGCGCGCGAGCGCCAACGTCTGCCTCATCGGCATGCCGGGCGCGGGGAAGACCACGGCCGGCCGGGCGCTCGCGCGCCTCCTCGAACGGCCCTTCGTCGACCTGGACGACGCCCTCAGGATCGAGCTGGGCATGTCCGCCGCGGAGCTCATCTCGCTCAGGGGCGAGGAGGCGTTCCGGGAGGAGGAGACCAAGGTCGCGCGCAGCTATGGAAGGCGCTCCGGCCTGGTCATCGCCTGCGGGGGCGGCATCGTCACGAGGGAGCAAAACTACGGGCTCCTGCACCAGAACGCGAGCATCGTGCTGCTGGAGCGCCCCCTCGACCAGCTCTCGAGCGCGGGCCGTCCCCTCTCGGGCGCGCGGGGGGTCGAGGCGCTCGCCCGGGAGCGCGACCCCCTCTACCGCCAGTGGGCGGACCTCTCCATCCGCTGCACTGGCAGCGCGGCGGGGGACGCGCGCCTCGTCGCCCGCCTGCTGGGGCTGCTTCCGCCCACCGCCCCCTAGCCCCGCTCGCGCGCAAGGTGCCACGGCGCCCTTCCCTTGTGGGCTAAAGTCTGTATGTCGCACCGTCCGACGGCGAGCGCCCTGCCGCCATCGGACGAAGGATCAGGGAGGTTCGCGCATGACCAGCAGGGAGACGGCGTCTGAGGTCCTCGACCTCGTGGGGGGCACCCCCAACGTGACGGCAAACACGCTGTGCATGACGCGCCTGCGCCTCGTCGTGAGGGACCCGTCCCTCGTCGACAAGAACGCGCTCTGCAAGGTCGAGGGCGTCCTAGGCATCGTGGGACGCGGCAGCGACGGCATCGAGGTGGTCTTCGGGCCCAACTCGGTGGGCCAGGTCTTCGAGTCCTTCGCGGAGCTCACCGGGCTGCCCGCGAGCTACGAGACCCCCTTCGCGGACCTCAGCCATGGCGGGAGCCCCCTGCAGGTGAGCTTCACCCCCAGTAGGCGCTCCTCCCACCCCGACGTGGCCACGCCCGCGGCGGACCCCGTCCCCCGTCAGGTCGAGGCTGCCGTCGGCGAGCGTCACTCCCGCCCCAGCTTCAGCGACCCGGCCTTCCACAGCCACCAGGCCGAGGGCGCCGATGAGATCGAGGCGCTCCTGAGCGGCATGGACGACGCGACCCAGGCGGATGACTTCGACGGCTACGAGGACGAGGACGGCCCCCACCTCCTGGTCATCAACGGGCCCAACATCAACATGCTGGGCATCAGGGAACCGGGCATCTATGGCCGGGAGGACTTCGCCGCCCTCCTCGAGCTCTGCGCGGACGCGGCTCGCGAGGAGGGGTTCGCCCACTGCGACTGCTACCAGTCAAACCACGAGGGCGACCTCGTCGACGCCATCCAGGACGCCTACGGGAGCGCGGACGGCATCGTCATCAACCCAGCGGCCTACACCCACACCTCGATCGCCCTGCTCGACGCGCTCAAGGCGGTCGGCATCCCCGCGGTCGAGGTCCACATCTCGAGACTCGAGGAGCGCGAGGACTTCCGCCAGCGCTCCTACGTGCGCGCCGCCTGCATCGAGACGGTCTCGGGCATGGGGATAGGGGGATATCGCGAGGCCATCCGCATCCTTGCCGACCACCTGGGCATCACCCGCGGCTAGCCGCGGGACGGCCGGGGCAAGGAGGTCTGGCCAAGGGGCGCGCCCCTCTCGGTCGCGCCCGGCTCGCGTCTCCCGCGCCCTCCCTACCAGCGACGGCAGCTCCAGACCGCGCCGTCGCTCACCAGCACGTCGACGGCTATGTCGTGCTCGTCTGCGGGAAGGGGGTTCCCGCTCACCTGCATGCTGTGGGCGAGCCCCACCTTCGTGCCCGGGTACACGGCGAGGAAGTTGTCGTAGTAGCCCGCGCCGTAGCCGATCCGGTATCCGTCCGCGTCGAACACGAGACCGGGAACGAGGCAGACGGAGCCCAGCATCTGCCGGGTCGTGAGGGGCTCCCCCTCCGCCGGCGGCTCGAGGGCGCCGCGCGCTCCGGGGCGAAGCCCGTCGAGGCTCGTCACCTCGAAGAACTGGAGCGACACCGACCCGGGCACGCATCGCGGCAGGGCGACGCGCTTCCCGTCCGCCCAGGCGCGCTCCATGATCGGGCGGGTGTCTATCTCGTCCCTGAAGGGAACGTACGAGAGCAGGAGCTGCGCCTCGGCATAGGTGGGAAGGGCCAGGAGGTGGGCTCGTATCTCAGCGTCCAGGCGCTCGCGATGGCTTGGCGCAATCCGGTCACGAATCGCCAGGTAGCCCTCCCTCAGAGCGCTCTTGCTGGCATCCTCGCCGTAACTGCTCGCCATGGTGCTCCCCTCTCGCCTGCCAACACTACAATATTGGCACATCGCGCAGCCTGATGCGCATGCGAAGCGCCATGGAAACCGAAGGGGGCATGTGTCCACCAGCAGAACGCTCGAGGTGGACGGGCTGGAGGTCGAGCTCGTCCGGGGAGACGTGCGTCGCGTCAACCTCAGGGTGAGGCCCGACGGCAGCGTGCGCCTGAGCGCCCCGTCGCGGGTGCCGGCGGACGAGCTCGCCCGCTTTGTCCGTGCCCATCGGGCCTGGGTGGACGGTTGTCTGGAGCGCAACGGACTCAGGGACAGGGCCGAGCGGGAGCACTGGCAAGACGGCGGCGCGCTCGACCTCCTGGGCGAGCGGGTCTCCCTCAGGGTGGAGCCGGCGGCCGGACGGCACACCCAGGTCGAGAGGGTCGCGGGCGAGCTCGTCGTCCGTCCGCACGCGCCTCGGCCGGACGGCCTGGGCAAGCCTGGCCTCGCCGATTGGCGGCCCGCCGGCGAGGAGCTGCGCCAGCTCCTCCTTCCCTGGCTCAAGGACGAGCTCGTAAAGGCGGCCCTTCCCCTCCTGGAGCGACGTCAGGAGGAGATGGGCGTCCGCTGCAGCCTGCTCCGCGTGCGCTGGATGAGCAGCCGCTGGGGCTCCTGCAACGTCCGCACCGCCGCCATCACCCTCAACACCGAGCTCGCGCTGCGACCCCTCGCCTGCCTGGACGCCGTCGTGGCCCACGAGCTCTGCCACCTCCTCGAGCCCAGCCACGTCACGCGCTTCTACGCCCTCATGGACCGCTGGTGCCCCGGATGGCCCGAGGCGCGCGCCGTCCTCAGGGAGAGCCCGCCCATGCGCTAGCCGCCGCACGTCGGCAGCAGGTCGGGACGCGACGGCCGCCCTCGCGTCCCGCTGGCGCTGGCCTGGGGCCTTGCCGTACCATAGGGGAGTTTGCAGACACGACGCGAGGGAGCACCCATGCCCAACGAGGGAAGCTATGAGGCCGCGCTCAGGCGCAGCGACCAGATACAGGAGGACCTCGAGGTCCACCCCCAGAGCTACAACATGCTCACGGGCGACCGGCCCACCGGCAGGCTCCACCTGGGCCACTACTTCGGCACCATCCGCGAGCGCGTGCGCCTGCAGGACATGGGCGTGCGCACCAACATCATCATCGCCGACTACCAGGTGATCACCGACCGCGACAGCACGGAGCACATCCAGGACAACGTCTTCAACATGGTCATGGACTACCTGGCCTGCGGTATCGACCCCCAGAGGACCATGATCTTCGCGCACTCCGCCGTCCCCGCCGCCAACCAGCTCATGCTGCCCTTCCTCTCGCTGGTGACCGAGGCCGAGATGGAGCGCAACCCCACCGTCAAGGCCGAGCAGGAGGCCTCGGGCCACGCGCTCACCGGGCTCCTCCTCACCTACCCCGTGCACCAGGCCTGCGACATCCTCTTCTGCAAGGGCAACGTCGTCCCTGTGGGCCGCGACCAGCTCCCCCACATCGAGGTCACCAACAAGATCGCCCGCCGCTTCAACGAGCGCTATGGCAAGGTGTTCCCCAGCGTGGCGGGACTCCTCACCTCCACCCCCCTGCTCCCGGGCCTGGATGGTCGCAAGATGAGCAAGAGCTATGGCAACGCGATCTCGCTCAGCATGAGCGCGGACGAGACCGCGCGGCTCATCAAGAAGTCCAAGACCGACTCGGAGCGCAACATCACCTTCGACCCCGAGGCGCGCCCCGGCGTGGCGGCGCTGCTCACCACCGCGGGCATCTGCACGGGCCGCGACCCCAAGGAGATAGCCGACGAGATTGGCATGGGCGGCTCCGGCCAGCTCAAGAAGTACGTGACCCAGGCCGTCAACGACTACTTCGCCCCCATCCGCGAGCGAAGGCACGCCTTCGAGCAGGACCTGGACTACGTGAGGGACGTGCTGCGCGACGGCAACGCCCGCGCCAATGCCATCGCCGACCAGACCCTCGACGAGGTGCGCGAGGCCATGGGCATGGTCTATTAGGACCTCGCATCCCCACGCGCCGGCAACCCTCCCGCCCCGCACCAGTCCTCGGACATCGGCGCGGGGCGGGACTTTTTTCTGTGCGACTCCCCCACCCGCGACGTGCAGGTGTTCCCGTCCCACCCCGCTGCTAGCCTAAGGGTCAGTTGCAGTACAGATGTTCGTATCTGTGGAGAGGGGCACAGGAGCCGTGTACGTGACGCCACCCCACGAGGAGGACCGCGCCTACGTGGCGGTCTCGTTCTTCGTGGACACCAACGGGAACCAGGAGTTCACGGCCCTCCACTGGCCCTACCAACCCCACGCCTGCAGCCTGCAGGTGACTTCCACGAGGGAGGTCTCGCCCGCGCCACGACCGGGGGTGCGCCCCTTCCGGGCTTGGGAGCTCGTGCTGGGGCGCAGAGGCGCGAGGCGCACCGTCTTCTTCGAGGACGGCCGCTACTTCGTGCGGAGGGGCCACCTCAAGCCCTTGGGGGCCGAGGTGCAGCTTCGGCCCGCCTAGCCTCACGTAGGGCGGCAAGGGCCATAGAAGCCGAGGGGTACCCCGCCCCAGCACGCTCGAGCGAGATACCCCTCGTGTCGTCCAGTTGCCTGGGCGTCAGGCCATGGGCAACAGGCGGCCTACAGGACGGGGCGGCCGTGGCGCGCCAGGAGCTCCTGGGCGGCCGTGCAGGCAGCGCAGTCGCAGTAGTGGGCGCCCTCGGCCTTGCGCTCCTGCTGGTGGACGAGGAGCTGGGAGGCCGCCTCCTCGCCGAGGAGCTCGCGCGCGGGGCCCTCGGCAAACGAGATGACCTCGTCTATCGTGGTGTGGTGCTCGTCCAGCGCGTCGAGAAGCTGCTTGGTCTGCGCCTCGAGCGCGACGTCGTCGAGTCCGCCCGCAACGGCGTCCTTCCAGGCCCGTGCGGCCTTGATCGTGCCCTCGGAGCTCGACGAGGCGGCGAGCAGCTCGTCCACCTTCTGGGCCGTGTAGTCGAAGAGTTCCTTGTCCATGTCGTGTCCCCTCTCGTTCGGTCTGCTTGCTTGTGCTTAGATGCCCGAGTCCCCGGGTCACCCGCGCGGAAACGAAGCGGGGTCGACGGGGCGCAGCCTCCGGGGAAGCTTCGACACCACGAGGAGGTAGGACTCCGTGACCAGCCTCCCCACCAGCGCGTCGCCCAAGTCGTCCCCCGCGCGCAGGCTCACCCAGTGCCTCTTGTTCATGTGGTAGCCGGGCGTGATCGAGGGGTAGGCATGCGTGAGCTCGAGCACGTCGTCCGGCTCAGCCTTGAGGTTCACGAGCTGTCCGCCGTGGTCGGTCAGGAGGGCGAACCACTTGCCGCAGACGCGCACGTCCTCCCATCCGTCAGAGAAGCAGCCCGCCACGCTCCCAGGCAGCTCGAGCGCGCTGTCAAGGGCCACCCTGTAGAGCTCCTCGCCAGTCATGCCAGCTCCTCCCTGCCTCCGCCCACGAGGACGGGGCTTCCCCTCTTGCATCTTAGGCCTCTGGGAGGCCCGCGCACAAGAAGAGGGAGGGCGCCCCGAAGGACGCCCTCCCAGCCGAAGCACGATGTGGGTCTGACCTACGCGGCCGCGGGGATGGCCAGCATCGCGATGGCGAGGATGACCATGGAGGCCACGGCGATGGTCGCGACGACCTTGATCGCGAACTTGACCCAGGTGCCGTACTCGATGCGCGAGAGGGCCAGGCCACCCATGATCGCGCCGTTGGTCGGGGTGATCAGGTTCACCGCGCCGGAGGCGGCGGAGAAGATCATGATCATGACCGCGGGGTTGAAGCCGAGCTTGACGGCCAGGGGCCCCATGATGGGCATGGAGACGGTCGCCATGCCGGAGGTCGAGGGGATGAGGAAGGACAGGACGAAGTAGAGCAGGTAGGAGCCGATGGTGAAGACGATTCCGGAGGTTCCGGAGAGGCCCTCGGCGGCGGCGTTCAGGAAGTAGTCCGAGAGACCGGTGGAGCTCATGAGGACGGAGACGCCACGGGAGACAGCGATGATCAGGACGACGGACATCATGTCGCCGGCGCCGGCCATGAACTCGTTGACGATCTCGTGCTCGGAGAGGCCGCCCACGATGCCGATGATGATGGCGAGGAGCAGGAACCAGGTGGTGGACTCGGCGAAGTACCACTGGCCGAGCGGAGTGCCGGTCAGGAAGGCGGACCAACCGGCGTTGTCGGTGACGGAGGAGCTGAGCTCGCCGGTGACGGACTCGGGGCTGAGCGTCAGGTCACCGAGCTTGTCGCTGCTGTACTGCTCGACGATGTCGGCGGCGGTGACCTCGGTGGTCTCGTCGTGAGAGGCAGAGCCGGCCACGAAGGCGTCGACGCCGAGGTCCTCCCAGGGCACGAAGCCGATGATCATCACGAGGAACGCGGCGGCGAAGAAGACCAGGACGCCCTTCTGCTTGCCGGTGAGCTCGGCCTTGACGGCCTCGCCCTCGCCCGTGCCATAGGACTCCTCGGCGGAGGCGAGCTCGGAGGAGCTCATGAGGGTGCGGGAGGGATCGGCCTTGACGGACTTGGCGTACTGCAGGACGAAGAAGACGGCGATGGCCCAGGTGACGAGCATGAGGACGAGGCCAAGGCCGATGACCACGGCCTGGTCGACGGCGATGCCCATGTCGACCAGCGCGGAGGAGGCGATGCCGGTGGCGAAGGGGTTGACGGTCGAGCCGAGGCAGCCGACGCCGGCGCCGAGCAGGATCATCATGGCACCCGTCAGGGAGTCATAGCCGGCGGCCATCATGGTCGCGGAGAGCAGGGCGTAGAAGCCGACGGTCTCCTCGCAGAAGCCGTAGGTGGAGCCCAGGACGGCGAAGAGCAGCATCAGGATGGGGATGAGCTTGAGCTCGTTGCCGTTCATCTTGCGCACCAGCGCGTTGATGCCGGTGGTGAGGGCCTCGGTCTTGTTTACGATGCCGAGGAAGCCGCCCAGGACGATGACGAAGAGGCAGACGTCAATGGCATCGCCGAAGCCCTTGACGGGAGCCATGACGAAGTCCGCCAGGGTGGCGCCGGTCACGGCGTCGGTCGACCCGGAGAGGATGACCGTGATGACGGCCACGACCGCCAGGAGGATGAAGATGATGGAGAAGGACGAGAGCATCTCCCTCTTCTTCTTAGGCTGCGCTGTCGAATCTGACATGACCGCAACTCCTTTCGGCGTCCAAGACGCCTGTCGTATGGAACAGAAAACCTTGCGAAACCAAAACTGAACAGAAATCCCGCAAGTTCTCCTAAGATTGTACAAATCTTGAATGCGGGGGCAAATCGGCAAAGGGTGAGCGTTATTCAATAGTCCCCGAATGGTATGACGCTGCCAGTCATCTTTAACAAGAACCCTTTGCCAGATTTCACACCCTTTCAAGCTCATGGACTACTGGACTTAGGGCAACAAAGTCGCAGTTTGGATGGGGTAAGGATCTTGCTCTGACCAAAAGTGAAAGACAAGCGACGCTTCTGTATCCACATATGCTCCACAATCAACAAACTGCATATATTCGTGAATCTAAACGTCGCATCGCAAAGAAAAACTGATAGGACGACTGCAAAAAAGTAAGGGAGGGGACCTTCTCCCCCACCAGAAAAAACCTCCCCGCCAAATGGCGGGGAGGTCGGGGCGGAGCCGTCTAGCAGAGGGTGGCGTACATGACCGCCTTGATGGTGTGCATGCGGTTCTCGGCCTCGTCGAAGACGCGGGACCGCGGCCCCTCGAAGACCTCGTCGGTGACCTCCATCTCGGTGATGCCAAACTCCTCGGCGACCTCCTTGCCGTGGGTGGTGTTGGTGTCGTGGAAGGAGGGCAGGCAGTGCTCGAAGATGGCGGTGGGCTTGGCCTCGGCCATGAGCTCCTTGGTCACGCGATAGGGCGAGAGGAGCTTGATGCGCTCGCCGAAGAGGTCGTAGGACTCGCCCATCGACACCCAGATGTCGGTGTAGAGCACGTCGCAGTCCTTGGCGCCCTCGTGGGGATCCTCGGTGAGGACGACCTCGCAGTGGTTCTGCGCGGCGATCTCGCGGCAGGTGGCGACGAGCTCGTCCTCCGGCATGCGCTCCTTGGGTCCGCAGGCGCAGAAGTTGATGCCGAGCTTCGCGCAGACGACCATGAGGGAGTTGGCGACGTTGTTGCGGCAGTCGCCGAAGAAGGTCAGCTTGCGGCCGCGGAGGTCCTGGCCGAACTCCTCCTGGGCGGTGAGGATGTCAGCGAGCATCTGCGTGGGGTGGAAGTCGTCGGTGAGGCCGTTCCACACGGGCACGCCGCTCTTCTCGGCGATCTCCTCGACCTGGGCCTGGCTGAAGCCGCGGTACTCGATGCCGTCGAACATGCGGCCGAGGACGCGGGCGGTGTCCTCGGTGGACTCCTTGTGGCCCATCTGCGATGAGTTGGGGTCGAGGTAGGTCACGCCCATGCCGAGGTCGGAGGCGCCGACCTCGAAGGCGCAGCGGGTGCGCGTGGAGGTCTTCTGGAAGAGGAGGACGATGTTCTTGCCCTCGAGGTAGCGATGGGGCACGCCGGCGCGCTTCATGTCCTTGAAGTTGGCGGAGAGCTTGAGGAGGTAGCGAATCTCGTCGGAGGAGTAGTCGAGGAGCTTGAGGAAGCTGCGGCCGCGGAGGTTGACGCCCATGCGTTGTCCTTTCTGTCTGCCGGCGGCCTCATGTCGCCGGCACCTAAAAACCGGGGTGACGAACCGATGTACAGCCCGAATCCGGAGACGACGGGGTCATCTCCGGATTCGGGGGATTGCCTAGGAGGCTAGATGTCCTCGCGGGCGAAGGGCATGCTCATGCAGCGGGGGCCGCCGCGGCCGCGGGAGAGCTCGGCCGAGGGAACCACGAGGAGGTCGAGGCCCTCCTTGTAGAGCACGTCGTTGGTGACGGTGTTGCGCTGGTAGACGCAGATCTTGCCAGGTGCGACGGCAAGGGTGTTGGAGCCGTCGTTCCACTGCTCGCGGGCCGCCGCGACGGGGTCGCCACCACCGCACTTGATGAGCTTGACGGCATCGAGGCCCATGGCCTTGGCCAGGACGTGCTCGAGGGTGTCGTTCATCTCCTCGATCTTGACCTCGCCCTCAGAGGCGCCCTTGGTGAGCTTGAAGACCTGCAGGGTGCCCATGATGCCCGGGTGGATGGTGAACTTGTCGACGTCGATCTGCGTGAAGACGGTGTCGAGGTGCATGAAGGCACGGGACACGGGGATGTTGAAGGCATAGATCGTGTCGATCTCGCACTCGTCGCCCTTCTCCCAGAACATGTGCTGGGCGAGCGCGTCGATGGCGGCTGCCTGGGTGCGCTGCGAGATGCCGATGGCCAGGGTGTGGGCGTTGATGTTGAGGACGTCGCCACCCTCGGTGTGGTAGGCGGAGTCGCGGCGGTACCACAGGGGCGCGTCGTTGTAGTCGGGATGGTCGCGGAAGATGTACTTGCCGAAGAGGGTCTCGCGGTTGCGGGTCACCGAGAACATGTGGTTCAGGTTGACGCCCTTGCCCACGATCGCGAAGGGGTCGCGGGTGAAGTAGGTGTTGGGCATGGGGTCGATCAGGAGGTCGGACTCGCTGTCCTGGTCATAGCCCACGAGGTCGGCAAGGAGGTTGCTCGACTTGGTGGGAAGCTCGAGCTCGTTCTTGCGGATGCCCGCGATGCACTTCTCGACGAAGGCCTGGGTGTCGGTGATGGAGTCCATGAACTCCTTGACGGTGGCGCGGGTGTGGGTGCCGCGCAGACCGGACTCGTCGAGCCACTGCTCGGTGAACTCCTCGCGGGAGCCGGCGGCGTCCAGGGCCTCGGCGACCAGCTTCTCGAGGTACAGGACCTCGGCGCCCTGCTCGCGCAAAATCTCGGCGAAGCGGTCGTGCTCCTGCTGGGCCACCTCGAGGAAGGGCACGTCATCGAAGAGCAGACGACCCAGCTCGTCGGGGGGAAGGTTGAGAAGCTCCTCGCCAGGACGGTGAAGCAGGACCTTCTTCAGGGGGCCAATCTCGCTGTGGACATAAAGCCCGTTAGCCATGGTTCCTCCTACTCTTTCTGTGCCAGAACAGTGTCTGGCACTAGACCGATAGTCCTCTCGCACGGGAGGCATCCCGGCGAGATCAGAATAACGCCAAGACAGACTATATCCAATCAATTTATGCGTCTCACCCACAATCGTGACTTTCGCGGGAACGGTCCCTTTGGATCCCTAAGCGGTAGCACCATTATTTCTTGCTTTGAATATTACCTATATTTAACTGCTATTTTATGATTTGGCAAAACTAATTTT